>JAISWF010000076.1 GCA_031271165.1 Deltaproteobacteria bacterium | reverse complement strand
GAAGAAACCATTACAAAATCACTTAATACGATAGAACTTGGCCAAGCCATAAAACCGATTCCGGTGCTTTTCCAAAGTGGTTATCTGACCGTGGATAAAGTCGATAAATCGAAAGAAATCCATGAATTTCATTTAAAAATACCAAATTTAGAGGTAAAAGCTGGTATTATCCCGGTTTTGCTGTCAATGGAACCCATCAAGCAACCCTTGAGGACCTGGAAAAAAGCCTGTCACATGGTTAGCTCGCTAATCAAATTAGATTCCGAGGGCTTTGAAAACGCCTTTGGGAGTTTTCTAGCCGAGTTCCCATATACTATTCATGTGCCCGCTGAAGCCTATTATCATTCGCTCTTTCAAGCGGCCATGTTTTTGGCCGATGCCAAAATTAAGACAGAGGTTTCCGTGGGTGACGGGAGGTATGACGCCAGCTTTACGGCGCCGGATGGGACCATTTTCGTCTTTGAGTTCAAATACTGTTCGACTAGTTATGACACCTCCCAGGACAGTCAGACAACGGTCAATGATTCCAAAAAAATGCTTGAGCTGCGAAAGAATATGAAGGTCAAGGCCAAGGAGGCTTTCAAGCAGATAGATTCCAAAAATTATGTCAAAAAGTTTTGGGGAGATGGCCATGACCTATACAAGGTCGCCGTAGTGGTCGGCGGTCGAACGGAAGTTCTGGTGGAATTTATGAAAGAGGAGCCAAGACCGTCGGAAAGCACCGAGGAAAGCGCTGGTGACTAGCCCATTTTTCAAGTGACCGGCTCCCAAAACACTTAATTAAAACCCCCGGGCTTGGTTGAATTTGGCCCGCCCATAAAACGAAAAATTGAACGAAAAATATTCCAGTCGGCTCCCAGGTCAACGGCCAGTATATCAATGGGTTAAGTCTTTACATAAACAGGTCATAGTATTGTAAAGAGTATACAATACGACTGTCTCCTGATTTCCACGGTTATACCAGCCTCCATGAAAAGACCCGGTCCTCCTCACGGAAGACCTGGTCTTTTCAAAGACTTATGAGATTAATGGCCTACCCAAAGGCGTACTTTATTGAAAATCAAGCACTACTGACTGTTGGCGTTATTGCGCATTCTTCTAAGACCCTTGCATTCTCCAAGCCTCTTGATATGGCATCTGACTGCGGCTGGAGAGGCAGTGACGTCTTTCCTGACCAGCCATTGCAATATTGCGCCAGGTATGTTTGGAAAGATTTCCAGGCCGAGTCAAGAGGGCTACTCATAATCAAGCTCAGTGCTGGCCTAGCGGACATATATATTGAGCCCAACTGGTGTTTTGATCGGGGTTGACAGTGATCTTTGAACCAAAAATGGTGGTGGTGTTTGCGTAGCCCAAAAAAAGACATTTGCGCATTGCTGCGACAATTACCAGCAAAGTGGACCAGTTTTTTGTGTTTAATTTTTTTTATTATTGATGAAATTTTAACTAGTAGAGATACTAAGTGGCTTGTGTTTAGCTGGCTTAAATTCAATATTGACACAGTCGAATTATGTGAAATTATTAAATATATATAAAATGTGAAAAATTAGCATATTAATCATAAATAATATGTGGCATAAATTCTTTAACAAAAACTGCGGTAATTAATATTTCGCATTATGTAAATTTTAATTATTCTATATTTAATATTTTTTAAATCTTTTCCTTAATTACTGCCTATTAAAATCAAAAAAATGCTAATATTCATAGTATTATGTTGTCTATGTTTGGTATTTGTGTCAGAGAGTTGTTTTTCTTTTAGGGGTTTTTGGGGAGGTCATTCTGGTAGTGCCTTTTGGTAGTGCTGCTGGAAAAGCCGAGAGATGTTATCCGAAATGAAGACTTACTTGCTCTTCCTGCCATTGAATCTGGCTGACACTTCGAGGGTGAGGAAATCTCGCAATCTGATCAACTATTATAGGGGTTTGAACCCTTCGTAAACGGATACGAGATTTTTACCCCCTAAAATGGCCTTCTCGGGGAATGACGATAGAACAGGAAGGCAAATGCTAGGAAACCAAGCCACCGAGAGGGTTTCAGGTGTCCGAAAGGACTTTGGCTTGGTCGAATTTTTATAAAATCGTGACAGCGATTTTCACATTATGCCAACCAAAACCAATCTCGGGGGATTTAACCCCGTAAAACCCTCTTGCAGCAAGGGTGAAAAAGGGTAGGGTTACGTAACCCTACTTCCTCGAAAGAGGTTTGAAACACGTGCCTTTGGCTTTTTTTCTGATTAGTTTTTTGTCTTGAGTTACGCAATTGAACAGGCGTAGCCAAAAATGGTCAAACTAACCTGTGCCATTATTATTTCTAACCCCATCCTCGGACTTTCAAGGTGGGGTAGCGAACTCATAAACTAAAAATTGTTCTTTAAGAAAGTATTGGCTGCTGAAATTCCTAATAATTTTACCTTTTCTGGCGTTTTGTGATCGATTATCAATAATATGGCATCGCCCATAGCGGGACTCCCAGGTGTGAGCAATTTCGCCGAACGCCTTGGGCTTGGCCGTTAAACTCCACAAGTCCCCTCTTTACCATCCGTTTTCTCCTGCCAAACGTTCCATCGCCGCCTGACCAGCTGTCTAATGCAACATGTTTGATAGTTTTTGAACCAGTCTCATCTGGACACTCAGAACGGATGAAGTTGTATGATTTAATCCATCCATTTTGAGGTCATATGACAACTGTACTTGGTCAATTGTGTAGCTCTAATTGGCTTGGTTGGCTGATGGGCTCAAGAAACTGTCATTTTCTAAGAAATTGACAAAAACGTATAAATTTAACATTTTACTGTTTTGACATTTTTGTGGATTTATTGACGATTCTGGACACTATACCTGTGGTTTTTAAAAACCCCAGGAGGGCTTAAAGCCAGCTCTGCTTGAAAAAAACCTAAGAAAAATCCCCAGTTAGTTAGTCGTTAAATGGGTTGGTATTAATTATGCTAAGGTTCTAACCCAGGCCGGTCAAGTTCGGATGCCGTTAAGCATTTCTTACCAATTCGGCTTAGGAAACCCCCAAAATCCCAGGCCGCCTTCGGGCGGCCCTGATTTCCCACCATAGTTCCGGCAGGAGCTGTGAATTTGTAATAAAAGAGGACAAAAAAATGCGTCAGGTAGCCATTTACGGTAAGGGCGGAATTGGCAAGTCCACCACCACTCAAAACCTTAACGCCGGTTTGGGTGAGATGGGTAAAAAGATCATGATTGTCGGCTGCGACCCGAAGGCCGACTCCACCAGGCTAATCTTGGGCGGTCTGGCCCAGGAGACGGTTTTGGACACTCTCCGGGAGGAGGGCGAAGACATCGACCTCGATCAAGTGCTAAAGGAAGGATTCTCCCATATTCGCTGCGTTGAGTCCGGCGGTCCCGAGCCCGGTGTCGGTTGTGCCGGACGCGGCATCATTACTTCCATCGGTCTTTTGGAAAGACTCGGTGCCTACACCGAGGATTTGGATTATGTTTTTTACGATGTTTTGGGCGACGTCGTTTGCGGCGGTTTCGCTATGCCCATTCGAGAGGGGAAGGCTCGGGAAATTTATATTGTTTGCTCAGGTGAAATGATGGCCCTATATGCGGCCAACAATATTTCCAAAGGCATCAGAAAGTACGCCAATACTGGCGGGGTCCGTCTGGGAGGCTTGATTTGCAACTCCCGTAACGTTGACGGCGAAGCTGAGCTTGTTTCGGCAGTGGCCAAGGAACTGGGAACCCAAATGATCCATTTCGTGCCCCGCGACAATATGGTCCAAAGAGCCGAAATCAACAAGAAAACGGTCATTGAATTTGAGCCTGACTGCGGCCAGGCCGAAGAATACCGGACCTTGGCCAAGAAAATCGACCAAAACCAAATGTTTGTGATTCCCACCCCGCTGTCCCAGGATAAATTAGAAACCCTTTTGATGGAACACGGCCTGGTGGCCTAAGGGAGGCAATGATGCTTCAGTTGATTAAAGCCATAATCAGGCCCGAAAAAGCTATGTCGGTAATCACCGAGCTGATGGGGGCTGGTTACCCGGCCGTAACCAAGCTTGATGTGTACGGCCGGGGCAAACAAAAAGGCATAGTTTTAAATGATATCCGCTATGACGAACTGCCCAAACAAATGCTTTTAATCGTCTGTGAAGTTAAAGACCGAGACGATATCGTGGGCATTATCATGAGGACGGCCAGGACTGGAGAAGGCCATTTTGGTGACGGCCGAATTTTCGTTTCCCCGGTCGAAAAGGCCTATACGATTAGTTCCGGCCAGGAGGGACTCTGACCATGCGAGATTTGATGGTTATTGTTCGAACCACCAAGGTGAGCCAGACCAAAAACGCCTTGGCTGCAGCTGGTTTTCCGGGCTTTACTTGCGCCCCGTGTCTGGGGAGGGGTAAGAAATTGGTGGATCCGGGAGTTATTAAACTAATCATGGAAAGCGGCGAACTGCCGTTGACCGCAGCCGGGGAATCAATGACTGAGGCTTCCCGGCTAATTCCCAAACGGCTGTTTCATGTCATCGTCGAAGATGAGCGGGTCCAGGATGCCATAGACGTTTTGGTGGCCGTCAACTCCACCGGCCATCCAGGTGATGGCAAGATTTTTGTGCTTCCGGTCGATGAAGCTTATAACGTCAGGCTCGGCGAACAGTACGGGGTGTAAAATTGGAAATCAAAGACGCTATCCTTTCAAAATACAAGGCCAAAGTTTTTAAGAGCCGCAAGGATCATATCATCGGTCCTTTGGAGGGCAGCCCCGCCATTGCGGCCAACACTCGGGCGGTCCCCGGCATTATGACCAACCGGGGCTGCTGTTACGCCGGCTGCAAAGGCGTGGTGGTCGGACCGCTGAAAGACACTTGTGTCATTACCCACGGTCCTATTGGCTGCGGGTTTTATTCCTGGGGGACCAGGCGAAACAAAGCCAGAGCCGATTCTGCCGGCCGTAACTTCACCCAGTACTGCTTATCGACCGATATGCAGGAACCCGACATCGTTTTTGGGGGCGACAAAAAGCTGCGGCAGGCTATTACTGAGGCGGTGGAAATTTTTAAACCCAAGCATGTCATGGTTTGTTCGACCTGCCCGGTGGGTTTGATCGGCGACGATATCCACGCCGTGGCCGCCTGGGCGGAAACCGAGTTTGGGATAACCTGCATTGCCTTTTCTTGCGAGGGTTACAAGGGTGTCAGCCAAAGCGGCGGTCACCATATTGCCAATAACGGGTTGATGAAACGCCTGATTGGTAAAGACGACCAGAGCCCCATCGGAAACTTTAGTGTCAATCTTTTGGGTGAGTACAACATCGGCGGTGATGGTTGGGAGAGCGAGCGCTTGCTTAAGAAAATCGGCTATGACGTGGTCTCCATCTTTACTGGAGACGGCTCAGCCGCCGACATCCAAAAATCCCACCGGGCCGAATTGAACCTGGTCCAGTGTCACCGTTCCATCAACTACGTCGCCGAGATGATGCTCAAAGCCTTTGGGACCAACTGGCTGAAGGTCAATTTTGTGGGCATTAAATCAACGGTCAAAAGTTTGCGCGACATTGCCGAGTTCTTTGGTGACCAAGGACTCAAAGCCCGGACCGAAGAGGTTATCGCCGAGGAAACCGAGCTGATCGCACCTCGAATGGAGGAGTTCAGACAGAGGCTGGCGGGCCGGAAAGCGGCCATTTTTACCGGCGGCAGCCGCTCGCACCACTATCAGGAGCTTTTAGCTGATCTTGGCGTGGAGACGGTTCTGGCTGGCTATGAGTTTGCCCACCGTGACGACTACGAGGGCCGTGAGGTCTTAGGGGATATCAAGGAAGACGCCGATTCCAAAAATATCGAAAGTCTGGTCATTGAGCCTGACCGCCGGTATCGGGCCATCCTGACCCCCGAGCGCTACGAGGAGCTGAAAAAAAGCATCGCTCTTGAGAGCTACAGCGGCATGATCAAAGACATGGGTAACGGAACTTGGGTGGTAGACGATCTCAACCACCGCGAGACTGAGGAATTTGTTAAATTACTCAAACCCGATGTTTTTTTCTCCGGCATCAAAGATAAGTTTGTGATTCAAAAGGCCGGAGTGGTATCCCGGCAGCTTCATTCCTATGATTACAGCGGGCCTTACGCCGGGTTTAACGGAGCCGTTATTTTTGGCCGCGATCTGGTGATGGGTCTTTTTGCCCCCGCCTGGAAGCTAGTTACCCCACCATGGAATCAAGGGGCAGAGGCGGAGTCCCAGATAAGTTCGAGTTCCAGGCCCGAGGCCGGCAGTCTGCCGCCGGTCAATGCACTTGGGACGCCGGGAGCGGCCGAGGAGGTACATCATGCTTGACCAAACGCCGGCTGAAATATACCAGCGCAAGGCGCTGAGAATCAATCCCTGCAAGACCTGCCAGCCAGTGGGGGCACTTTATGCGGCCTTAGGGGTCAGAAACTGCATGCCTCACAGTCATGGCAGCCAGGGCTGCGTATCTTACCACCGGTCATTTTTGACCAGACATTTTAAAGAACCGGCGGTGGCCTCATCGAGTTCCTTTACCGAGGGCGCCTCCGTCTTTGGCGGCGGGGCCAACCTTAAGGCCTCCATAAAAAACATATTTGACATTTATGATCCCGATATTATCGCCGTCCACACCACGTGCCTGAGTGAAACGATTGGTGACGATCTCAACGCCTTTATCCTGGAGACCGAAATCCCCGACGGCAAGTTGGTGACCTACGCCAACACCCCCAGTTATGTTGGCTCGCACATCAACGGTTTCGCCAACATGGTGGCCGGCTTTATTAAACACCTGGCCGACCCGGGAGCTCCGAAAAATGCGCAAATCGGCCTTTTTCCAGGCTGGGTAAATCCCGGCGACATCCGAGAGCTTAAAAGGCTGGTTGAAAAAATGGAGCTGCAGGCCATTGTTCTGCCCGATCAAAGCGGGGTCATGGACAGCCCCATGACCGGCTCTTACCGGATGTTTCCTGACGGCGGGGCCACTTTAGAAGACATTCGGAGCCTCGGCGGTGTCAGAGCGGCCTTGGCCTTGGGCTCGGCCTGTTCCATAGAACCGGCTTTGGCTTTCAAAGGCCGCTGCGGCGTGGAAACCTCACTTTTGTCAGTCCCCATCGGGGTGGCCAATACTGATGCCTTTTTGATGAGCCTGGCGAATTTATCCGGTCAAAAAGTGCCCAAAGATCTCGAAATTGAACGCGGCATGCTCATCGATTTGATGCTGGATGCCAATCAGTACTTCCACGACCGTCGGGTGGCCATTTACGGCGATCCCGACACGGTAGAAGGTCTTTGCTCCTTTTGTCTGGAACTGGGCTTAAAACCCAAGTACGTGATTACCGGAACTCCAGGCGACAGCTTTGTTGAGCGAATCAGTACCATATTAAACAAGTATGGGGCCGCCGAGGGTACCAAAGTCAAGGCTGCTGGCGATCTGTTTGAACTGCACCAGTGGATCAAAAACGAACCCGTTGACCTGCTTTTGGGTACATCTTACGGCAAGCAAATTGCCAAGGCTGAAGACATTCCCCTGGTCCGGGCCGGCTTTCCGATTTTGGACCGTTATGGTCATTCCTACCAGCCCTTGGTGGGTTACCGAGGGGCAATGAGGCTGGCTGAGAACATCTGCTCATCAATCATGGATCGGATCGACCGCGACTGCGCCGACGAAGACCTTGATGTGGTCATGTGATCACCGGCTCTTCTTCTCTGGCCTGAGCCTCAAAGGCCTGGCCGGAGAACAGGTTTTAAGGGAAAGCTCAAACCAACTATAAAAACCAAAGAGGCCAACCCATACCAATCAGGTTTCAGGCGGCCGCCGCCCAATACCTGGATTAGAAAGACTGCGGCCAAAATCAAACCTTGGTCAGAGCCGGGTCAGGGGCGGCCCCGAAGAGGAAATAATGCCCAGTTCAATTTTAGACGATCGCCGGGCCTCCATTTCAGCCGGAGAAATAGCCAAGGATTCTGGTACCCAACCGGGTCGGACGATGCGCTGCGGAACTCAGAGTGTTTCCGGTTCAGTCAGCCAGAGGGCCTGCGTTTATTGCGGCGCCCGGGTGGTCTTAAACCCGGTCACCGATGCCTTTCATCTAGTCCATGGCCCCATTGGCTGCGCCGCCTATACCCGGGATATCAGAGGCAGTCTTTCGAGCGGCTCGGAACTTTACCGCAACAGCTTTTCCACTGACCTCGATGAACGCGATATTGTCTTTGGCGGGACTGAAAAGCTTTCTCGGGCGGTCGATGAAATCGTGGCTAATTATCATCCCCCGCTTATATTTATTTACTCAACCTGCATTGTCGGGGTGATCGGGGACGACGTCGAGGCGGTTTGCCGAAAGGCCGAAGCCAAACACTCCATTCGGGTCATTAACGTTCAGGCCCCTGGATTTGCCGGGAACAAATCGGTCGGTTACCGGTTAGCCGGAGAGGCTTTGATGAAACTCATTTCGCCTCATTATACAGGCCGCAAAGTTAAGGCCGTCAACATCCTGGGTGACTATAACTTGGCTGGCGAGATCTGGATTATTAAAAATTATTTTCAGCAAATCGGAATTGACGTCCTGTCAGTTTTTACTGGAGACTCCAGTTATCAGACTTTGATCAAAGCCCCGTCGGCCAGCCTCAACATTGTTCAATGCGCCGGCTCAATGGTTAATTTAGCCGCCAAAATGGAAGAAAGTTTTGGAATCCCTTGGGTTACGGCCAGTTTTTTTGGAACTGACGATACTTCCTCGGCTCTTTTGCGGGCTGCCGAGCTGATGGGCGATGAAAAGGCCAGAAACAAGGCTAAAATTTTGGTAACCGCCGAAAAGGCCAAGACTGAGGCGGCCCTGACCGAGTATCTTCCCGGACTCAAGGGCAAAAAGGCGGCCGTTTTTGTTGGAGGCGGCTTTAAAGCCGTCTCCTTGGTCAGGCAGTTTAACGCTCTGGGCATGGAAACAGTGCTGGTGGGTACCCAGACCGGCTCGGCTGAGGACTACGAGGTTCTCGGAGGCTTGGTCGGGCCCAAGGCCGTGATTTTGGATGACGCTAACCCCGCCGAGCTTGAGGCTTTCATGGAAAGCCGGGGCGCCGATATTTTAGTAGGCGGGGTCAAGGAAAGGCCGTTGGCCTATAAAATGGGCATTGCCTTTTGTGACCATAATCATGAACGGCGGCATCCCCTGGCCGGCTTTGTTGGGGTGGAAAACTTTACCCGAGAAATCCATCGTTCCATCAACAGTCCCGTTTGGGCGCAGGCGAGGGCTCAGTGTCCGTTTTAAATATACGAAAACCCAGCAAAAAAATCAGCCCTCCTTCCAAATCAAGCCGACAGTATTACATCTGTCCTCAAGGGAACTGGTTTTAAAAGAACTCTGGGCGATTAAAAAATTAAAAAAATTGAGGCTGGAGCAGCTTTCCGCCTATGATTTTTAGCCCAAAGGAAGTGATGAGGTCGTCTTCTTCTTGGCGGCCAAGAAAGTTTTATTTATTATGAGCCGAAATCTAACTCAAATAACCGTTGATCCCTGTAAAATGTGTATGCCTCTTGGGTCGGTCAGTGCTTTTTACGGCCTAAAAAATTGTATGAGTATTCTTCACGGCTCTCAAGGCTGCGGTACATATATCCGGCGTCACATGGCTACCCATTATAATGAGCCGGTTGACGTGGCCTCAACTTGCTTAACGGAGGAGGGCACGGTTTTCGGCGGAGAAAAAAACTTGATCAAAGGCCTGGACAACCTGATTCGGCTGTATGAACCACAGGTAGTGGCTGTTTCGACAACCTGTCTGGCTGAGACCATCGGCGAAGATGTTTTGGCCATGCTCAAGCGTTATCAGCAGGAGCGGCCGCAATTGGGAGCGGCCATTGTTTATTGTCCCTCCCCTGGTTACGGGGGGACCGACTTTGAGGGCTGGTTTGCTGCCTTAAAGGCCGTTGTTTCTCATCCACTGGCCGATCCGGCCCGTCACGACGGGATCAACGTCATCACCGGGCCTATCTCGCCGGCCGACACCAGGGCCCTCAAAGAGCTTTTGGATTCTACCGCTCTAAAGTACACCCTTTTGCCCGACATTTCCGAAAACCTCGACGGGCCCTACCGCTTAAAATACAATCGCCTGCCCCAGGGCGGGACCTTGTTTTCAGAGGCCTTAAAAATGGCCGGAGCGAGAGCGACCCTGGAATTAAGTCTGACCGTCCCCGCTCGACTGTCGCCCGGAAAGTTCCTGGAGGAGCACTTCGGAGTCCCCCTGATCAAGCTGGCTTTGCCCGTCGGACTGCGGGATACCGATCAATTTTTAGCCTCTTTAAAGAAACTGGGCGGTTTTATCAGTCCCAAGCTTCGCCAGGCCCGGGGCCGGTTTATTGATGCCATGCTCGATTCCCACAAGCAAAGCGCCATGGGGAGAGCAGCCTTTTTTGGCCAACCAGATTTGGTCTACAGCTTGGTGAGGTTGGCCGAAGAAAATGGCCTGAAGCCCAAAGTGGCCGCCGTGGGGACAACTTCATCGGAATTTTTAAATTTGGTGTGTCAAAACCAAGATTTTCTTTTGGATTCCGAACTCCAAGTCATTGACGGAGCCGATTTTGACGACATTGAAGAGGCGGTGGTTAAAGCCCAGGTCAATGTTTTGGTTGGAAGCTCGGATGGCCGCAGGCTAGCCGAAAAAATGGATCTGCCCTTGGTCAGATGCGGTTTTCCTATTCACGATCGGGCCGGCGGCCAAAGGATTAGGACGGTTTTGTACGAAGGGGCGACCGATTTTTTAGACCTGATTGTCAATTCTATTCGAACTCGGCAAGAAGGCAGTTATCGGGCCCTAATCAAGAGAGAATTTTTCGATACTAAGGAATCCTGGGAGTCGGCGCAAGTCCTCGGCGCCGGAGCCGGGGCGGATGTTTTGGTCGCCGCTCCGGCTCTTCTCCCGGGCCGCTCAATCCAGGAGGTGCCGGAGTCGGCCTGCGGCGGCGGGCAATCATGCTGCCCGCCGGGACCAAAGAGCATTCATCCTTGTTTTTCGGCCGGTGCTGCCCACCATTACGCCCGGCTCCATCTCCCGGTGGCCAAAGGCTGCAACATCAGCTGCCGGTACTGTTTGAGAAAATTTGATTGTGTCAGCGAAAGCAGGCCCGGAGTGACCAGCCGGGTGCTAACGCCGGCGGAAGCTTTGGACCGGTTTTTGATGGCCAAAAAGACCCTCAGCAACCTTTCGGTGGTTGGCATCGCCGGCCCCGGGGACAGTCTGGCCAACCTCCGGCTGACCCTGGAAACTTTAAGGTTAATCAGGGAGCGCGATCCAGAAATTCTTTTTTGCGTTTCCACCAACGGATTGCTCCTCCCATCCTCGGTTTCCAGGCTGGCCGAGCTGGGAGTCAGTCATTTGACCATTACCATCAATACGTTGGACCCCCGGGTGGGGGCTAAACTTTACCGGTACGTTACTTACAACGGCAGCCGTTACGAAGGCCAGGCCGGAGCGGCGATCCTTTTGGCCAACCAGCTGGCTGGCCTTAAGGCCGCCGCTGATGCCTCCATGATCATAAAAATCAACTCCGTTTTGGTCGACGGCATTAACAACGACGAAATTGAGAAAGTGGCTTCTCTGGCGGCTTCCTTAGGGGCCTCATTGGGTAACGTTATGAAACATATTTCAGTACCCGGAACTGAACTGGCTGAAAATCCCGTGGTCTCGTCTTGTGAGCACCAGCGGGTGGTGGAACTTTGCGGAAAGCATTTAACTCAGATGCGTCACTGCCAGCAGTGCCGGGCTGACGCTGCCGGCCGGCTGGGAGAGGATTTGCTGCCCCTTGAACCCCAGGCCCCGCCTGTGGATTTGGGCGGACTTTATAAACTGCCGGAAGCGGCAGCCTTAAATGAGTGTCAGATGGCTGAACCAGCCGGCCGGCCTGAGGAATGTCAGTCCGATAGCACCTGCTTTCATCGCCAGCTGGCTCTGGTTCCGGTTGAGCCGGCCCAAACCGAACGCACTCCAAGCGCTGCTGCGACCACCGTCAAAATTGCGGTGGCCTCCGGGAGCGGGACTGTGGTGGATCGGCATTTTGGGAGTGTCGGCCGTTTTTTGGTATTTGAAAGTGACGGGACGGAAAATCGGCTCTTGGAAATTAAGACCTTGGCCGCCGGAGTGGGCTGCGGCCGCTGCGGCGGCAACGATACCGTCGGCGGGGTTAAATCCAAGCCTCCGGAGGGTTTTATCCAAAAAATGGTTGAAGCCTGCTTGGAGTGCGATGCGGTCCTGGCCATTCGCATTGGGGATTCGCCTCGGCAAAAACTGGCCGCCAAAGGCGTGGCCTGCTTTACCGCTTGCGGGCCGGTTGACGAAGGGGTGCGGGCGGTAGCCAGAAGGCTGCTAGCCGACCGAGCCGAGGCCGGGTCGATCGCTGTTTGAGCTCCGGCTGACTGAAGGTTAATATAATTATTTAATTAACAGAGTTTAAATCATCAGGAGCTAAAGGGTTAATAGGGAGCTGGGTTTACTAAATATGGAGGCTGGTGTGGACGCAGGAAAAACGATGACGGCCGCCGTCATCAGAGGGGCCGACGGAAAGATTTCCGATCTTTTGCACGGGACGGTTATTGAGATATTCAGGGATCCCGGAAACGGAAGCTGGGAAAAGATCGACTCTTGGTGTTTTACGGGGCTGCACCAGCTATCATCTAAGGAACTGAGGCCGACTCTGGAAGTTTTGACCCAGAGACTGGCCGGGGTCAATTTGGCCGTGGGTAGCTCCTTTGCCGGTCTGGTCTGTCAAAGCCTGACTCGGGTTGGGATTAATCTTTGCCGGATGGATGATTTTGATCCCCAATGTCTTTCGGAATTGGCAGAGGCAGTCCTGGCCCCGCCGGAGGAACCGGCGGTCGTGGTACCGGTTGAAATTGAGCCGGGGAGCGGTCTTTTTGAGCTTGATTTAAACGCCGCCTTGGCTTCCAATCCGGATCTGTCTTCCAAAAAGATCCTCCGGCCTTTTTTTGACCAAACTCCCTTTTTGGAACTGAGGCTTTTCTTCGATCATTTTCCGCCTTGGCTGGCCCCAGAGTTGGAAAAACGGGGCCTGGAAGTTCAGACTAGCCCAACCGGGACAGGTTATTTAACTCGTATTTTCCATGGGAACCTCAAATGTACATAGACTTTCGGGGCTCAAGCATTGAAACTCCCTTGGGCTGCCTGACCGGGGCGGGGGAGGCCGAATATCATCCTAACGGGATGCTCAAATCAGTCCGGCTCCTGGAACTCAATACCGTGAACACCCCATCGGGCTCACTAGTGCCGGCTTACAATTGGGGCGAGGTCCGGAGGAAACACTCCCCATCCATTACCTTTTTTCCAGACGGGGCCATTAAAAGCCTGAGGCTGGAACATCGCACCTTGGTTGACGGTCCCTGGCCTATGGCCGTCGAAAGACTGGCCTGGTACCCGCAAGGCGAGGTCAGGTTATTGTTTCCTCTCGACGGCCGGCTCAGCGCCTACTGGACCAAAAAAGAGGAAATGAGTCTGGCTGACCCTTTGGATGTGGCTTTGCCCAACGGAAGTGTTTTAAATAAAAAACATTTGATTTCCATTGGCTTTTACCAAAACGGGACTCTGAAAAGCTTGGCCCTCTGGCCGGGGGAGACCGCTGAAGTGGCCACGCCTTTAGGAACAATCTCGGCCAGATTGGGGCTGGATTTTTATTCCAGCGGCGCCCTCCGCTCCTTAGAGCCGGCCAAGCCCAGTTCGCTCAAAACCGCTTTGGGTACGTTTAAGGCTTACGATCCGACGGCCATTGGCCTAAATGGGGAGAACGGGAGCCTGGTTTTTACTCCCGATGGAACTCTCTTGAGGCTTAAGACTTTGGACGAATTTATTTGGGAGAACGCCGGGAATTTGGGTCAAACCGTGGCTTTCAAGCCTCTGGTCCTGCCCCATCCTTTGAATGAAAATGCCGTGGAAAGATACCCCAACAAGCTTGAGTTTGGCCATAACGGTGTCTGGATTGGCTTAGACCTACCGGGGAAAAAGGACCAGTTTTTTGAACTCCCGGGAGGCCCGGTCAAGATCGGCTCGCAGGTCGTGGGTCTGGTCCGGGGCATTGTTTTGTCTCGGTAAAAAAAGCTAATTTAGGAAATAAATTGATATAACCAAATGAGAGGGCCAAAAAGGCCATTTTTTCTGCTAAAAGTGGACCATTGCTAAGTTGGAGGAATCAAAAAATAATTAAGTTAATTTTGAGTAAAACATTATCTATTCGTCGACTGGTATTTTTCAGTTTATAACTAATTTTGTTCAAGTAATGGCCTACCTTAGTCCTACAATCTGAGACAGCTCAATCAGTCCTAAAAAAATGCGCCGAACAATTGAACCATTTTATCAGGCTAAAGAATTTTCATAGCCGAAACACCAGTGGTGTTCACTCTTATTTGTCAAAGGTCATCTTTTCAAATGTTGGCGGCCCTCAACGGGGTATTCAATTTAGATTCTTTAAATCGCTCCAATAAAGAATTTAAATAGGATTGCATCTTTGAATCAAGATTTCGGCGGCCGCATCACCTGGGGGTTGTCTCCATTAGCTTACTTGCGGCCGAGATAATATCGCTGAAAACACTGGCGCTGGCCTTTGTCAGCGAAGAGATTTCAGGCGGATAAGCCTCAAACCTACCCTCAAGCTACGGTCGCCGAGGACCGAAAGCGGCCTTAACCTCAAGGCCGTTTCCATAAATAGCCAATCCCAAATCAATTATTTCTTTGGGTTTATGTCCCAACAGGCCATGGTATCCTCGGTCGACAATATTATTGAGGGCTTCTTCAGTGGCCTTAGCCAATTTATCTTTGATTTGAGCCTTGGTATCGCCAATCTCATCATCGGTAAGTTCGGCCCGTAAGATTGCGTCAATTTCGTCGGGTAGCTCCCGTCTCGTCACTTCGGCCAAGGCTTTGGTTTGTTCGTCATCGGTCAAATAGTCTTCGGCGGCTTTAGCCAAAAAATGATCCACTTGAGCTTCCGTTTGGCTCCCCAAACCCGCTTTCTGAAGCAAAGCCTGATATTCCTTAATGGTGATTTTTTTTCTCAAGGCGTTAACTAAGCCTTTATCTGTCTTAGCCGGAAGCCTTCTTAAGGCTACATCAGCCAAGATCCAGTTTTCTTCTTTACTAGCCA
>JAISWF010000274.1 GCA_031271165.1 Deltaproteobacteria bacterium | reverse complement strand
GTAAGATATCCTAATTTACTGTTTGAGATGCTTATATGTTGTTTGTTGATTTTTTCTGCTTTAATGGCCAAAGATGCACATGTTTACTCAGGCCTAAAATTTGGTAATTTCGCCCTGGGTCAGGCCCCAATTAAAACCCAGCCATAGGTTTTCGTGGAACTCAAGAAAAGTGACCTAAGTCCGGTATATTAGCCATTAAAGGGGTCTACTCGGCTAGCGGCGACCGATGAAAAAAATAACTAAAAAAATTGTTAACTAAAATAATTACTAAATATAAAAATTAAATATTAAAAAAAATAGTTAAAAATTATTTTACATAGTTAGATAAAAAAATTAGCACTTAATTATTTGAAAAACACGCCTATATGTAGAAAACAAAAAATTAAATAACTAAAGTATTTATATTAGTATAATGATTTATTGTTAATGTGCAAATTTTTTGTAATCGTTCACGGGCTACTCTGACCCCCCATTTTGAAAAAGGAGAGGTACAAAAATAATCCTTAACTTTTTAAAATTTAAGCCTTATTATTTGGGCTATGGAAACTACTTGTCTGCAAAATAGTCACGCTAATCAAAATTGACAAGCCATTGACGCTTCCGTCACTGCTTTGCTAGCCACTAATGCTACAGATCTTAAGTAAAATTCTGCCGAGCTTTCCTTACACTCAGACTACTCAGTTTTTTTCCCACTATTACACCTTTAAAATTCACAGGAAGACATTGAAGCTGGTGGTCGGATTGAATATAAAAAAATGTCTGTCTGTTCATACTCTCCCTTAAAGGGAGAGTATGAACAAAACAATCCGACAGTCTTTGTCGTTGAAATTGTCGATTAAGGGTCAAAGCCAGGAGTCAACCCAATTCGGAAGCAGTTTGTCTCTTCAGTGAAAACCTCATGAACATGACTCACAAGGCAACATTCTGGAGACCTTAATAAACTCGAAAAACTGGATCGTGTATAGCTACTCTTATTCTTGACAAACTGGTAAAATCCAGCCAGACAATGAAACGGACATTTAGAATTAGTCAATCGGTAGGACCGCATAGTAAGGCGGACTTAAAGGAAAGCCAAGGTCAAAAGTTTGAAAAAATAAAGCTCAAAGAAGGCAGGCTGCCCTGCTTTCTTTGAGCTTTTGTCTTACCAAACTCTGGCTTATTTCCCGGCAAAATTTCAAGTCGCCGAAAAACTGGCCGATAGGCTTTATTAAAGCTTGGGCCTGGGAACCAAGTCAGCCTTCTTAACGATTTCCGGAACCATATGCTCCCACTCGATCAACATCAAGTGAACGCCGGCCACACCTTTCATCGTCTTGAACTCCTGAATCTGCTCACAGGCGATCTTGATGCCTTCCTCAGCCTGCTTGTCTTTGGGAACGCCTTTTAGGCGATTGATTAGTTCATCAGGCACTGTAATTCCGGGCACGTTGTTTTTCATGTAGCGAGCCATGCCCAAAGATTTTAAGGGAGTAACGCCGGCTAAAAAGAAGGTCTTCTCAGTCAGGCCCATATCCACGGCCTTGGCCATAAACCGGCGGAAGCGATCCATGTCATAGATGCACTGACTCTGCAAGAAGTCGGCCCCGGCGGCCACTTTCTTGGCCACGCGGTGGACGCGGTAGTCTTCCGGGTCGGCGAAGGGGTTGTAAGCGCCGCCGATGAACAATTTGGGTCGACCATCTGGAGGCAATTCCTGCCCGGAGAGCAGGCGGCCTTCGTCGCGCATCATCTTGATGGTCTGAATGAGGTTAATGGAGTCCAGGTCAAAAACGTTTTTGGACTGGGGGTGATCGCCAAATTTCTGGTGATCGCCGCTCAAAGACAGGATGTTGTTGATGCCCAAGGCGTGAGCGCCTAGCAGATCTGATTCCATGGCGATTCGGTTGCGATCGCGGCAGACCATCTGCATGTTGGCTTCCAGGCCCTCTCTCTGGGCAAGAATGCCGGCGGCCAAAGACGACATGCGGACCACGGCAGTCTGGTTGTCGGTAATGTTGACCGAATCGACGTTGCCGACCAGATGCTTAGCTTTTTCGGCCACCTCATGGGCGTTACAGTGACGTGGTGGTCCCAACTCCCCCGTGACAGCGAAGGCACCAGAGAGTAGCACTTTTTCCAAATTGCTGTTGGTTTTTGGTTGGCGAGTCATTTAACCAGCTCCTCCCTGACGATTTTTCTCGGTCCACCGTCGCGGCTCGAGGACCAGTCTTTGACCGGCTGGATGGGCACGAAATCATCGAGGCGACCTTCGTCCATGACTTTGCTGGCGATCAGGTGCCAGATGCACTCGACTTCCTTGCTGATCTCACAGACACCGCCGGCGGAACCGCCGCAGGGGCCGTTGAGAAGGCTCTTGGAACACCGGCTGATGGGGCACATTCCGCCGAAGTTGTGGATGATACAGTTGCCGCAAGCCTGGCAATGTTCAGCCCAGATCCCGTGGGCTAAGGCGCCGCCGATAAAGCAGGTGTTTAGGGAGGGGTAGATTTTTTCTTTGGGGTAGCGGCGAGACAGGAACTGGGGTCCCACGGAGCAGGCCATTGAGAGGATGGCGTCATACTTCTTTTCAACCAGTTCGACCAATTCGTCGATATACTCTGGATCGCACTGGCGCTCCAAGGTATGCTCGTCGACAATCAACTCTCGGCCCTCCTTTTGGGCGTCAAGCCGCAAGAGGGAGGCCAAGATTCCCACTTCTTTGGTCCCGCCAGCGTTACAGACCGTCACGCAGCCACGACAGCCTACCACCAGGACCTTCTTTTTGCCTTCGATGAAACCTTTGATTTCATCAACAGGCTTTCTTTCAGCAATAATCATGTCAATGTCTCCACTTCCTGGACTAAGGCCCGCTAGGCCGCCAGAATCTTTTTCATGGGGCTGGGCCCCAAACCAGTGACTATGTCGGAAAATTCCTTGACGATCTCGGCAAACCTGGGCCCCTGGGATGCTGACAGGTTGTACATAGCCAGACGATCGGGCTCTAAGCCGATGCTTTCAAGCTCTTTTCTTAAATAAGCCACCCGCTTTTTAGCCCTAATATTGCCATCCAGGAAGTGGCAGTTACCTTCCAGGCAACCGGCCACGTAGACGCCATCGGCCCCGCTCTCAAAGGCTTTGAGGGCCAAAATGACGTCAAAACGACCGGTGCATGGTATCAGAACGATTTCAACGTTACTGGGGTACTGCAAGCGCATGGATCCGGCCATGTCAGCTGCGCTGTAAGCGCAGTACTGGCAACAGAAGGCGATGACACGTGGTTCAAATTCTTCACTCATACAAGCTCCTGGCGGCAGGCCCGCCCGGATGGGCGGGGGTAATAAAAGGCTATGTTAAACCGGTCGGGGTGCGGGGCGGCCCCGACCGGAGAATCAGATTCGTAGGTCAGCCTTCGACGGCGATCTGTTTTTCTTCGACCATGGCCTCTATTTTGGCCAGGAGTTGGTCGTCGGTGAAGAATTGGAGTCTGATGGCTTTGCCCGGGCATTCGGAGACGCAAACACCGCAGCCCTGGCAGATAGCCGGTTCCATAAAGGCGTGGCCGCGCAGGGCCTCATCCTCCTCATTGCGGACGATTTTGGGTACCGAGACCGGGCAGGCCCGGACACAGGTGCAGCAGACCGCACATTTTTCGGGGGTAACCACGGCAATGACCCCGCCGACCATGATGTGGGGCTTGGCCAAGATGGTGACCGCCCTGGAGGCTGAGGCTTTAGCCTGGGCGATGGTCTCCTCCAGGGGTTTGGGATAATGGGCCAGACCGGCCAAGTATTGACCTTCAGTGGCCAGATCGACCGGACGGAGCTTCATGTGGGCTTCCAACAGGTAACCCTCGGCCGTCAGCTGACCCTTGAAGACTTCGACGATTTCTTCTTTCATCGGGTTGGGATCGATGCCGCTGGCCAGGATCAGGTAGTTGGCGTCAATGATCAAGGGCCTTTTGATAACGTGGTCAACCACAGTGACCTGCAGGGGACCACCGGGGTGGGGATCAAGGACCTCGGGTTTGGAGTCAGTGTCGTAGCGGATGAAGCGGACCCCGCGGCTTCTGGCCTCCAGGTAGAGTTCCTCGCGGAACCCGTAGGTGCGGACGTCGCGGTAAAGAATGTAAATGGTCGCTTGGGGATTGCGGTCCAAGATAATCAGGGCATTTTCGATGGAGTGGGTACAGCAAACCTTGGAGCAATAAGGCCGTTCGGGCTCGCGGGACTCCACGCACTGGATGAAGACAAAGCTTTGCCCCGGTTTGGTGACAATGGGGTCGTTGGTGGCCAGCAGTTCATCCATGTCCAAAGAGAGCATCACCCGGTGGCTTTGGCCGTAGAGGTAGCTCTTGGGTTGGTGGGCATGACCGCCAGCGGCCAGAACCGTGGCTCCGTGCTTGATGGTGAATTCGCCCTTGGGGCCTTCACAGAGGGTTTCAAAGTTGCCGACGAAACCCGATGAACTCTTGGGCACGGTGTTGCGATGGATAGTGACCAGCGGATGGGCTTCAACTTGGGTGACCAAGTCTTTGACGTAAGCCCGGACGTCTTTATCGCGTGAGAAGAGCTTGTGGGCGTTGCCGCCGAGTTCACCGGTCTGTTCCAAGAGGTTGACCGGGAACCCTAAATGGGCGATGGATAAGGCTGAATTAAGACCGGCCACACCTCCGCCGACCACCAGAGCTTCGCGGGTCAGGCTCATCTTGGTTTGGTACATCGGGTACAAAAGAGCGGCCTTGGCTACAGCGCCGCGGACCAAGTCTTTGGCCTTCTGGGTTGCCTTTTCCGGTTCCTTCTGGTGGACCCAGGAGTTTTGGTCGCGGATGTTGGCCATTTCAAAGAGGTACTTGTTGAGACCGGCCTGGGCCAGGGTCTCGCGGAACATACCCTCGTGAGTTCTTGGCGAGCACGAGGCCACGACCACGCGGTTGAGATTGTTCTCAATGATGGCTTCTTTGATCTTGGTCTGAGTGTCCGATGAGCAGGTAAACAGGTTGTTTTGACACAGTTCAACAAAGGGGAGGTTACGGGCGTATTCAACAACCTCGTTGACATTAACCACTGAAGCAATGTTAATGCCGCAGTGGCAGATAAAGACCCCGATTCTGGGGACCTCGCCTTTGATGTCTCTTTCTTCGGGATAGCTGCGGCTCTTAACCCTGGTACCACGGGCTTCAGCGATTTCTTTGCCGGCGCCTTCGGCGGCGGCTGAGGCCTCCATAACCGTAGTGGGGATATCCTTGGGTTCATTGATGGCGCCGCAGGCGTAGACCCCAGGGCGGCTGCTGGAAACAGGGGTAAAGGGATGGGTTTTGACAAAACCTTCTTCGTTTAATTCGATACCCAGACCCTTGGCCAACTGCGGAAGTCCTGCACTGGGGGTTAGGCCCACCGAAAGCACGACCAGATCAAAGCATTCGGTGATGCGTTCTCCAGTGTCGGTGAGGTACTCCAGGGCCACGTCACCGTTAAGCTGGGGGGTCAGAGTGTGGATGCGGGACCGGACAAACCTGACGCCGGCGTCTTGGGCCCGGTTGTAATACTTCTCAAAGTCTTTTCCGTAAGTCCGGATATCCATGTAAAAGATGCTGGCTTCAAGATTGCCGCCAGCGTGTTCTTTGGCGATGTAGGCCTCTTTGATTGCATACATACAACAGACAGCCGAGCAATAACGCTTATCGCAGCGGTTGATGTCGCGGGAGCCGACACACTGGAGCCAGGCAATCTTTTGCGGCTCTTTGTGGTCGCTAGGTCTGACCATATGGCCCTGGAAAGGACCAGAAGCCGATAGGATACGCTCGAACTCCATGGAGGTGATGACGTTAGGCCACTGGGTGTAGCGGTAAGTTTCGCTGTTGGCCGGGTCAAAGAGATCAAAACCGGTGGCCACGACCACAGCACCGACGTCAAGCTCAATGATTTCCGGCTCTTGAGCGTGGGTAGCCAGGGTCAAGGCCCCTGGCAGGCAGGCCTTAACGCAGCGGTAGCATTGGCAGCAAGCCCCGCAGGAGATGCAGCGGGAGGCTTCTTGGATACCAACTTCTTCCGGCAGGCCCAGCTCAAACTCGCCGAAATCTTTGGCTCGTTCTTTGGCCGGGCGAGCAGGCATGGATGAGCGGGCAATTTTTGGATCGTGGAGGGGAACTTCGCGGTACTGTTCACGCCCGGTAAAGGTCAGGGGCTTGCGGCCCAGGGTCAGGTCTTCTCCGGCCAAATAGCGGGCAATAGAAATGGCGGCTTCCTTGCCGGCGGCAATGGCGTCAATAGCCAGAGCCGGGCCGATTTGGATGTCGCCGCCGGAGAAAACTCCTGGCCGACCGGTCGACAAGGTGATGGGGTCGGCTTTGATGGTGGCGCCACGGCCAATTTCAATACCTTGGGCATCCTTAACCGATTCGCTGGAAGGCACCTGACCGGTAGCAGCGATGACCAGATCAAAATCAATAACCTGGATGTCTTTGGGATCCTCAGCCAATTTAGCGCGGCGGTCATTGGGATCACCGTCGGTGTTGACTTTGATGAGGTGAGCGGAGACCTTCGAACCGTTGGCCGTAAACTTATGGGGCGAACGGAGGGTGACCAGTTTCATTCCCTCCTCAATGCCCTCGTCAACTTCCCAGGCCCAGGCAGGCATGGCGCCTTTGCCGCGGCGGTAAGCCAAAGTCACGTCCCCACCCAGGCGAATGGCTGAACGGGCGGCGTCCATGGCCACGTTGCCGCCGCCAAGTACCAGGATCTTTTTGCCTTGGTAATTGGGACGTTCACCTAAGTTAACGTCGCGGAGGAACTTAACCCCCGAGATAACCCCGGGCAGATCTTCGCCTGGGACTCCCAACTTGGCGTTGTTGTGGGCCCCCATGGCTAAAAAGACCGCTTTAAATCCGTCAGTGAAAAGGCCGTCAAGGGTGATGTCTTTGCCCAAAGCCGTGTTATACTTGATCTCGGCTCCAGAGAATTCCAAAATAAAGTCAATTTCAGCCTGGAGTACTTCAGGTGGCAGACGGTAGTCAGGAATACCCAGTTTCAGGGCTCCACCAGCCACTGGGGCGGCTTCGTAAATTACGCTTTTGACTCCGCGTCTGGCCAGATGGTAGGCGCAGGCTAAACCGGCCGGTCCGGCCCCGATGATGGCAACTTTACCCTCTTTGGGTTCCTCAAGGGCAAAGGTAGCGCCGGCAGCCTTCAGATCACCTTTGTCAGCAACCAGGCGCTTTATGTCTCTGATCGCCAGAGGGGCTTCCATTTGACGGCGGCGGCACTCGGTCTCGCAGGGGTGGGCGCAAACCCGGCCCAAGGTGCCGGGGAGTGGCAGCACGTCCATGATAACTTCCAGGGCTTCTTGGAAGCGGCCCTTGGCAGCCAGTGAGACATATCCGTGAGCATTAACGTGGGCTGGGCAGGTGATGACGCAGGGGCTGACACCTTCTTTGGTCAGTGAATAGGCATTGGGGTAGGCTTGAGCATAGGATTTGAAGGTGACGGTGCGGGTGTTCTGATTCATGTTGAACTCGAAGGGGAGATCAACCGGACAGACTTTGGCACAGTCGCCGCAGGCGGTACACTTGGCGCTGTCAATGTAACGCGGATTTTTTTGAATCCTAGCCTTAAACTTACCGGGCTGGCCGCTGATATCAAGAACCTCGGCACAGTTCAGAGTTTCGATGTTGATGTGCCCCCCGACATCGTTGAGTTTGGGGCTGATAATACACATGGCGCAGTCGTTGGTGGGGAAGACCTTGTCCAGCTGGGCCATTCTCCCGCCGATGGCCGGATTTTTTTCCACCAGGTAGACGAAATATCCCATTTCCGCCAGGTCCAGGGATGTCTGCATCCCGGCAATGCCGCCGCCGATGACCAGCACGGCACCGGATTTGTCAGTTTTCGCAGTCATAAAACTAACACCTTCACTTGAGGTTGGGAGCCGACCAGCGGTGGCCGGAAGGACTCATGAAAAAGAACGCCATGCGTTCAAAACAGGCGAATTCGCTCTTTACAATTAAAGGACATTGATATTATCCCTTGGCTGGTAGCCAAAGGACTGCTATCGGAAAAGGAGCCAAGACCAGCTCCGACTTTCTGCACGACTGGCGGACACAGGGCATCCAAACATCGACAGGACGTCACGGCCTGACCGGCCGCTTGAATTTATACTTTGACAAAGTCATCTCAGCTGCGTTGTTAGACCTAAAGTCTGGGCTTTAATGGCTTTGGGTTAATATGGTCTCTGAGCTAATAAAGCCGATTGGGGCTTATTGAAGCCCGATTAATAAATTGACTACTTCTAGGCAGCCCTTGGGGGCCAAATTTGTTTCCTTAACCAAGTCAAATCTAATCCCGTTTGACTGAGGTAAACTTGGATAAGGGCCAAGCCACCTTTTGTGGCAAGTCCGGTCAGCGAAATTTACCCCTAGTTTCATGTTGCCTAAAATCTTAATATAAATGTTTTTATCTGTCAACAAGATTTTTTGACGCTTTCTTGGAACGGACTTCAAACCGGGTAAAAAAAGGATTACGCCAAGCTTGAAATTGAATAATATATCAAAGTAACTAGTAAAATTTAAATTTTAAAATTAAGTTTTTCCTTTTCCCGAATCGGGGGAAAACAGGGCCAACTGAGACTCTGCCGACAACCGATAACCGCCACCAACCACCTTCAAGAGGCACCAAATTCACCCACGATTTTGGAATGTGACTAAAACGGGAGGCGAAAGAGTAAGAAAAGTCAAAGGACAAAAATATAAAATTTTTCATTTGTTTCTGTTATTTCGCATAGATATTTTGAGAAGGCCGCTAAACTGTTTTCGCTCAGGTGTTAATCAGACCAGCAATGTAAAAAATATTTAACAACAATTTCACTGGATAAAGTTATCATAAGCCGCCACGGAAAATCGGACAATTTGATTCAGCTTATCAATCCAACCGGCTGGCGACCGATCAAAGTTATCAATTTTTCCCAAGAAACGAACTCGGAAACTTTGGGTTTTGTCAAAATTTGGGCAGAAAGGCTTAAAGAGGCATCAATAGCCTACAACAGGTAGAAATGGGTATCAAGTAGTTTTATGGGTAAGATTAAGACGTTAACCGCCAGTAGCAATTGAGGGCTTCCAGCTAAAAGCGAAGGGTGGGGTAGGAAAATCTTAATTTTTCACTGTTCGAGTAAAATTTTTGGCCGGAAAATTAATGAGAGCCGGTGAAGGTGGGCAGGTCAATGAGGCGAAAGTCAGCTCCAGGGGTGGTGTCTGAAGTCGCTAAATGCGAAGTTAAGGTGCGAGAGCAAAATAGCAGAGAGCCGGCGGCCGGACCAAAGCGATAAAATTTTCAAAAGTTCTTTAATCAAATTCTTTGTACCAACATGACAGCCAAGGCGTAAACCCATAGGTCACGGCCTGTTACATCTCGGACAACCTGGGTAACCCCAGTTTAATATACCGGCGAGCATCAGGATTTGCCAAATTACGCTGCCATTTTTTCATCCAATTGGCGGGAAAATGTAATTAGAAAATTGATGTAACAGTTCACGGGTGATTGAAAACCCATATCAGGGGGGACAGATGGCGAAGCTTTGTTAAGGTATTCTCCATCAAGACTGTTTAGGTTATAGTTTATGTTTGCAATTGTTAAAGTATCGATATAGCCATAAAATATTTAATCTTTTCTTTTGACCAATTTAATAAATAAATAAATGATTAATATCGTATTTATATCTAAAATTAATTTAACTATATAATAGTTATGACCAGATTAAGTTTGCAATGGTATAAATAAAAAAATATTATGTTCAAAAGCAAGCTTATACTAATGTTGAATAATAAAAAAGATACGTTTTGAGTTTTCTGATCGATAAAATCGGGATCCCCTGATAATCAGCAATTCTAATTTTGGAAAAATACAAAATTTGGCATAGAAATTGCCAAAGAAAAAAATAATAAATGTAGACGATCTAGAAATTCTTAAAAACGGAATCTTACTAAAAAATTTTTCTTATGGGCTTCTGGATTGATTTTCTTTGGATTTTTGTATCATATACTCATAAAGATTTGTCAATGATTCAAAAACTATGTATTTAGAT
>JAISWF010000178.1 GCA_031271165.1 Deltaproteobacteria bacterium | reverse complement strand
ATGAAGTTCCCCCGCCAATTTGGTGGCGGGATTCGATCGGACGACTTGACGATGCAAGTCTGGGGCCAATCTTGCCCCTTTGACTGCTTTTTTTTGAGAGGTTTGATGATTTCGCCCTGTTTAATCTCAGAAATATTGTTGTCATTTGTTGTCAGATTAACTATTATAGAAGAGAGACGAGCACCGCAGTTGTCACCTGAAAGGTTCCCAAGGCTGATAAAGCGTTTGGGCCTATTGGGTTAATAGCCGCAAGCTTGGCTTTAAAATCAAACTGACTTCCGTGCACCAAATCAAACACAATCTGCTATTTTTTACATATACAGTATTATTAAAATTTATTATGCTTCAGGCAGTCTCAATGCCCCAAAAAGCACCTTAATGGTGCCAAACCACCCTTAAGGTACTTACCAGCTGGGTTGGTCAGAGGCTTTTGGCGATTTTAATCTTCACCTTGGACGGCGGCTCGGTCAATGGGCCGCCGTCAGCCCCGAGCCGGGGCCAAACGTAAGATAATTTCAGGAAATCCCAATTATTATGACCGACAAACCTGTTGGTTGGCTGACCGACCCCGACGAGCGCCTCAAACGGAAAAACTCCTTTGACGCCTCTTTGGTGTTTGGCACTGCCAATTTCAACCGCGACACCGGGCGCCAGGACAACCTCCTACCGCCCTTCAGTCAGTATATTGATCCGACCACTGGATTAATCCGCACTGACATGCTCCAAGCCCGGGACTGCCCGGTCTGCGGAGCCCCGCCTGGTCAGGGCTTGTTTGTCAAGGATGGCTTCAGGCATGTCCGCTGCCCGATTTGCGAGCTGATTTATGTCAGTCTTATCCTCCGAGAGGATTTGATGATAAAATATTGGCGGGAAGAACTGGCCTGGTCCCAAGTTTTGGTCACTGGGCCCCAAGTGGATATGGATCGGACCAAATTCTCGTACGGGCTGGAAATGGCCTCGTTTTATCTCTCGGGCAACAGCCGGCGGGTTTTAGACGTTGGGGCCGGTCCTGGGCACTTTTTGAAGCTGGCCTCCGACCAGGGTTGGGAACCGACGGGCATCGAATTTAACGTCGAATCGGTGGAAGCCCTCCAAAATGAGGGGCTCAATATCATTGTCAAGCCCTTGGAACTAGCCGATTTACCGCCCGCCTCCTTTGATCTGGTAACCATGTGGGAGGTCCTGGAACATATTGTCTCCCCCAAGGCGGTTTTAGCCGAGATCAGACGGCTTTTGGTCCCCGGAGGACTACTGTTGATACTGGTCCCCAATGCCGGCTCTCTGGTCACCAGGATTCTCCACGAAAAAAGCCATACCTTCGGCGGGCACTCCCACCTTAACCATTTGAACCCCAAATCGCTGACTATGCTCTTGGAACAATTTCAATACGACATCTTGGAAATGGAAACTGTCATTACTGAACTTGGTACCATCAACAACCACTTGGGTTTCGAGGACCCTTACCTGGGGGAGGCTCAATCCTTTTTACCAGATTTGACTCCCCAGCTCATCCACGAGCGCCTGTGGGGCAGCCGCCTTTTGGTTTTAGCCCGGCCCAAACCAGAGGACAATCTCGGGCCAGCCGGGGTCACGGACGTGATCGGATGAGCACTCTGGTGATAATTCCGGCCCGAGGCGGCTCCAAAGGGGTGCCCCGCAAGAACATCCGGCCGATAGCCGGGCACCCGCTTTTGGCCTGGACCATAGCTGCGGCCAAAAAGTCGTCCCTGCCCCGCCCGGTGGTCTCCACTGAGGATGCCCAAATCGCCTCAATCGCCCGGCTCTACGGTGCTGAAGTCTTAGAGCGCCCCAACGCCCTGGCTGAAGACAACACCACCACCCGAGACGTCCTGGTCCATGCGGTCAGCACCCGGCCGATTGAAATCACTGAAGTTATCCTCCTTCAGGCGACCAGCCCTATCCGTCGCCCCGGCCTCATCGACCGGGTCGTGGAGGCTTTCCGGGCCGACGACTGGGACTCAATGGCCACCGGCAGTCTTCAACTGCAATACCCGCCCCACGGAGTGGAACACCGCCGTCAGGATATCAAAAGTGTCTTTATCAACGACGGCAGTGTCATCGCCTTAAAGAGCCAAAACCTTAGAAACAATACTCTCTTTGGCCGGCGGGCCGGAACCCTGCTCACCAGCCGGGAGGAGAACGTCGACATTGATGAGGCCTTTGATTTCTGGCTGGCCGAAAAAGTACTGGAAAAGGCCCTGGCCGAGGGCTGGATGAGCCCTCCGGAGGAAGGTCCTTGACCGGCCGACTGCTCCTTGGGGCCTTAATGACGGCCATATCTCTTTTTCTGGCCCTGCCGGCGGCCCCGGCCCAAGCCCTAACGGCAGCCGAACTATTTGTCATGCTCCCGCCAGACCAAGTCCGCAGCTTAGATCTGGCTTCCAGGCAGGAACTCTTGGAAAAAGCCCACCAAGGCAACTCCGGCTACTCCGCCCCCAGCAAGGACGGTTACTGGCTAGAAATCCATGGTGACAACGCCCTGACCATGTTCGGGATGGCCCAGGGCCCGGTGGTTATCAAGCTTTTCCCAATGGTTGGCAACTGGAACCTGGCCACCATCTGCCGAAGCCGGCAGACCCACGGCCCGGCCTCGATAGGTGAGATCCCCCACGAGACCTACCTGGATTTGGTGCTTTTCCTCATAAACCCCGTCAATGACGTCGTCAAGGTCAATATTGACGAATACCTCCCCCCCATCAACGTTTTAGATTTTATAACCCCCGACACTTTAGAGGACCGTTCCGCCGTCAGGGACCTTCAAGTCATCAACCAACAGTTTGCCGACTGCCTGACCTGCCATGCCAGCACCCAGGACCCGCTCGCTTTGGACATCTTCACCGTTACTAGTATTAATGGTCATTCCTGCGCCCACTTCATGGCCCAATTTAAACTATTGCCCCTTAAATGGGAAAAAGATCGCTTCACCAAACCCTACGACCGCGCCGCTCCTCACCTTCAATACGGGCCCCAAAAGCCGCCTCCCCAAGGGCTATATTATCACGAGCCAATCAAATGACGGCCAAGGTGGGAAAAAATTATAAACTCACCTTGGCCTATGACGGAACTGATTTTCTTGGCTGGCAGCGCCAAACCAAAGGCCCCACCCTCCAGGGAGTGCTGGAAGAAGCCCTCTTCAAACTCTGCGGGCACCCGGTTACCGTCTGGGCCAGCGGACGAACTGACGCCGGAGTCCACGCCCGGGCCCAAGTAGTCAATTTTTGGACCTCCAGCCCTAGATCAACTGTTGAGCTGGTCCGTGGCGGCAATGCCATCCTCCCGATGTCTATGGCTATTCTATCGGCCCAAGAGGTGACGGAAGATTTTAACGCCCGCTTCAGCGCCGTTGGCAAAACCTATGCCTACGACTTTTCCATTGCCCCCGTCCGCAATCCCCTTTTAGTTTTCCGGGCCTGGCACGTCGGGCCGAAGCTTGACTGGGACCGAATCAAGGCCGCTCTCCCTCTTTTGGTCGGAAATAAAGACTTTAAGGCTTTCGGAAGTGCCGGCAGCGAAGTCAAAACCACCGTCAGGACCATTAGCGAAGCCGTACTGACCAAACCAGAAGAAGATATCCAAAGGCTGACTCTGACCGGGTCAGGATTTTTGCGGCACATGGTCAGGACCATCGCCGGGACCCTGTGGTTAATCGGACGGGGCCGGATGTCCCCCGAGGAGTTAACAGCCCTCATTGAATCCAAAGACAGGAGACGGGCCGGCCCAGTGGCCCCGCCTCAGGGCCTTTTTCTGGAAAGGGTGTATTACGATCCGGCCCTTTAAAGGTAAAGCTGAAATTACTTTATCTGTAAATTTGCTAATCAATTATTCTATTTCAAGACATTTTGATAAAGTTTGTAACCATGACCCAAAGCTTAAACCAAAATTTCATTCTTTCAGCTGCCAGCCCCCAAACCGTTAAAGCTTGGGTCAGCCAAGTTCTAGGGCAATCAATGTTTTTCGAAGGGCTCTCTGATAATCTTTTAGCCAAACTGGCTGACATCGGGGTCAGCAAAAGCTACTCCACTGGCCAAATCCTCTTTCACTGCGGCGATAGTGTTGCTGGTTTTCATCTGGTAGCCAGCGGCTTGGTCAAAATCTTTCTCCTGCGTCCGGACGGCCGCGAACGAATCCTCAATCTCTGCCAACCCGGGACAGTTTTCGGGGAGGCCGCCGTCTTCCGGCTTGGTGGGTACCCGGCCTCGGCCCTGGCCTTGGAAGAGACCACGACGATACTTTTGCCGACCGCCGCTTTCCGCCTTCTTTTGTCGAAAAACCCCGATCTAGCCATGGCTATTATTGGCGTATTAGCTCAAAGACTTAATCACTTCCGACAGCTCATCGAATCCGGCGGCATCAAGCTCTTAACCCGGCTGGCCTCTTTTATCTTGGACCTCGCTAAAGCAAGCAGCCAAGTCACGCTCCCCACCACCAAAGCCCAGCTAGCCTTGCGGCTGGGTACCACACCTGAAAGCTTATCAAGAGCCTTAACTAAACTTAAAAGGGCCTCACTTATTACCGAAACAAAATCTTTTTTAACCATCACTAACCGTAAACTCCTTGAGGCGGTGGCCAACGAGGAGCTTGAACTGTGAAGCCCCCCTTGAGCCCCAAGTCTGGTGTCTTGGTCAATGCACCGGTTAACCAGACTAACTTGGGTCACCAAACTGACCAATTGGGTCCCGTCAAAGCTGGCCTTGAAAAAACATTTTTAAACAATTTCGCCTCAAAGTGGCTGCGGACCATCTTTTTTATGGCTGGGCTTGTTTTAGCCCTCAGCGCAGTCTCAGGCTGCCTATGGAGCCAAACCGAACCAGAAGCAAACTCCACTAACAATCCCTATCAGGCGTCAGCGTTGGGCGAGCTACGTCCGGCCGGCGAAGAACAATTCCTCCATCAAGACTTTAAGGCCGCCAAACCATTACTGACCGCCGCCGGCCGAGCCGGGAGCCTCAGGGCGGTAATTTTTCTGCGTCTGATCAGCGAATACGGGCTGGATTCAAGCGCCCCCAACCCCGATGAAGCCCACCGCTTTTTGTCGTTGCTGGCCGCCTCCAGGGAGCGTCTGACCAATTTAGCCGAAAATGGCCCGGCCAGTGACCGTCCGATTTACCTGACCGCTTTGGCCGTTCTTTATTTGCGGGGCTACTTTCCAGAAGGACCCAGCCAAGCCCAAGCCTTGCAAGCGGCCAGAAAAGCCGCCGCTTCGAACTTTGTCCCGGCTAAAAACGTGTTGGCGGCCGCCATTCTAGGCCTTGGTCCGGAGAAGAGCAGCCCATCAGTCCTCAACCGCCTGGAAGCCTATCAAGCCCTTCAGTCAGCCGCTGATGCTGGCGACGTTTTGGCCATGAGCAACCTTTCTTATGTCATCCGCTTGGGTCTGGGGACATCAACGTCTCCCTTCAGAGCGGCCAGCTGGGCCCACCGAGCTGCGAGCCTTCCCCAAACCTCGGCTAGGTGTTTAAATGATCTGGGTTTTTTTTACGAGCAGGGCCTGGCGGTCAGCCCCGACCCGGCTGAAGCCGCCCGCTGGTATGGCTTGGCCGCCGTCAGAGGCTACTCACTGGCTATTTCCAACCTTAACCGAATAAAATCTAGTCAAAAAGGGACTCCCGAGGTCTTTGACGGACTGGAATACTAAGCCTAAGGCTGATTTAGCAGTCAACTACCACTCAGCTAAAACTAATGATCTTGTAAAAGTGTTCCTTCTGTTTCTGGACCAAAGCCAATCGTCTGATTGGCAGTTTTGAGCTAACAAAATTAGGTAACCGTTCACACAATTTTCTAGCGGCCTATTAGGGCCAAACCGAAAACAATGAATATACTGAGTTGGAAGCCAAAGACTTGGCTTCAGCCCCTTCAAACCTCTCTGCCTGGAGACTCCCCAGGCGAGCGTTACCCAGCGAAGGCCAGAATTTCACCACGATCCATAAATAAAAATCTCTTTTACGTGGACAAAACCTAATATATTTATCCCTATAATTGTTCAGGCGGGAATTATGGTTCGCAGTCCCAGCCAGCCGAGAACTACCAAACGGCGATCGAAGGTGAACAGAGGTGCACTCAGGGGCCACAGCCGTGGCGGCGAAGATGGCGCCGGGCAGTTTGAGTTGGGTGAGGAGCGCAAAGCGATGGTGGCCATTTCAATTTGTTCGTCGAAATCAATCACGGTCACATACCTCAGAAATTGTCTGATGCGCCTTTCCTCATCGGGGGGAAGACTGTGAAAGGACAAAAGCTCCACCAGGCTTATCACGCTGGCGCACAATTCCTCATCGCCCCGTTCGGCGATCAGGCGGGTGGAAGCTTCGGCTCCGTTGACGAAACCGATTTTTATATTGGTGTCCAGAACCCACTTACCAGACATCGGCCCGTATCTTGCGCTGAATTTCCATAGGGTCGCCCGCGAAATTGGGGCTGTCTTTCAAACTGCCGGCCAGTTCCGGCAAGGGGGCGGGCGGGAGGCCCGGTTTCCGCATCGAGAGAAATGAAGACCAAAACCTTGGCCTGCCCAGTTGGAAAGCCTTCGGGCAGAGTCAGGTCCAGGCGCAAAGGACGGTCTTCCAGTATCTCTATGTTCTTTTGTATGGTTGTCCTAGGCACCTCCAGTTCCAGTTTAGCCCGCTCAGTCAGGCAAGGAAAGGCTTTTCGGCAATCGGCAAAAAGCTGTCAACCCCTAAAAGCTGGTGCTGCAGGGCGAAATCATCAAACCTCTCAAAAAAAAAGCAGTCAAAGGGGCAAGATTGGCCCCAGACTTGCATCGTCAAGTCGTCCGATCGAATCCCGCCACCAAATTGGCGGGGGAACTT
>JAISWF010000176.1 GCA_031271165.1 Deltaproteobacteria bacterium | reverse complement strand
CGTTTGGACTGTTGAATGACTTTTGCTCAGGCTTCACCGGCAGCGGCTTTCAAGGTATGTTTATTTAAACTTGTCCCTTCTATTTTATCATTTATATAAACCCGGTGAACGCGTACGCTCCAGTAACGCCTTGAAAATGTCTATTGGAATCAAAGAAGCTTTGACTGAGCACAACCAAGCTGCCTTTGTCGCTCAGTTCAACGTTTTACTATCAAAATTTCCTTATGACTACTACCAGAAAAAAGGAGATGAGTATTTTTATTGCCAACCACTATTAATCTTTCTTGGCTCCATGGGTTTAGATATTCGGGCTGAGCAAAACGGCAGCTGGAGAAGAGTCGATTTTTGGTAACTGGTTGCGAGCAAAACTGTAACATCAAGGTCAAAGTTTCCCATAACCATAAGCAAGACGCAAAGCTGGCCGCAGACGCCTTAACCCAAATCAAAGCCAAAAAAACTATGGCGGGGCTGCCAATATCCCGTCCTTTGGGGGATGGTCATAAGCGGTACAGTCAGGTTAATCTCAGTCTGATAGTGCCAAGGTGGGCTTTCGGCCAGGCCTGAAGCTGTTAAAGAGGAAGATGACCAGCCAGAGTGAACTTATTTGGGGGCCTCGGCCTTTTTAAAAGCATTGCTCAATGCCCCAGCGCATCAGTACTGTGATGCTGTCAAAATTTAATAACTCAGTTGTAGTTGTATGACCTTAATTTTTTTGATTTTAGGTTGTTAGTCTCAGGCGTGTTGGGCTACTATTTTTCCAAAATCAAACTTATAAAAAAAGTCCGGCCCGGCATATAGTCCCCATCGGAGGTATCGTAATACCGGTTGAAGGCGTTTTTAAGGCTCAGCTTGAGTTTGAGGGAGCCGGCTCCGCTTAGATTGCTGTTAATATCCTTAATTACCGTTAGATCCCAGAGCATGACCCCACCGGTCCGCTCCGAGGCGGTTTGGTTGGCGTAGCTTCCGGCTACGTCGATGGGCCCGATATAGTTGCCGTCTACTGATAGCGATAAACCCCAAGGGGAGTGAGCCAAAGCTAACCCAAGCCCCAGGTTATGGCGAGAGACGTCGGGCAGTAATTTGCCGTCATGGCTTTGGTACCGAAAGAGGTGGGTCAGATTGAGGTAGGGGGTCAGAGAGTCAGGGAATCCATTCTCGCGTCCGAGTTCGGCGGCCAGTTTAAGTTCGGCTCCTTCGATTGTGGCCTGCTCGACGTTGAGGTACTGGCTGACGGCTGGTGAGTTGGTGATGCGCTGAAAACTTATCAGGTTGCGATAATCGGTGTGAAAGTATCCGGCGGAAGCGGAAAAACGGTTAAGATTTAAGTCTACTCCAAAGTCCCAGTTGCGGCTTTCCTCAGGCTTAATGTCCAGGTCGCCCAAAAAAAGGGTCGAGCCCATGTAGTAATTTCCGGCCAGCTGCCGAGGAGAGGGGACTTTATAGGACCAAGCGTAGTTGAGCCGAAATTTTAGTTCGTCAACCGGGCTCCAGGCCAACCCTACCGAGGGCAGGAGTTTGGCGAATTGTTTCTCGCTGGCGGTGTGGGTCGCCGGTGTGGTCCGAAAGGGACCTTTGAAGTTATCAACTTTGATGCGGTATATGTCGCGTCTGAGTCCGGCCGAAATCACCAGATTTTCCCCCTCCAGCAGACGGAGTTTGCTCAAAAGATAAAAACCGGCGTTTCGGTAAAGGCTCTCCCCGACCGTTAGGGGCGAGGAGAAGGTAGCGGCTTGATGCTGGGAAAAGTCGTAACGGAGCCAGTCAAAACCGGCCACCGCCGATAAACTCTCTCCAGAAAAGGCCAATTGACCTTGGCCCCCTTTAAAATCGTTGGTGGTCTGAGCCCCGACGTAGGACGGCTCTGGCCGTCCGGCCAGGTCAGGATGACGGTTTAAGGTATAGCCGGTCTGGCCTCCGAAATATCGGGCCAACCAGGAAAATCTTCCCGCTCCTCCTTCGTACAAAAGCTCATGGGAGTCCATGGATTTGTCTTGATATTGAACGTAGCTCATTAAACTTGAGGCTGAAGAGCCCACCAAGCCTCCCATGTCGTTGAGCCTGGCCCCCTGAAAGGTCAGCCCTAACCGGTGGGAGCCGCCAAAATTCCAGCCGGCCCTCAGCAAATAATCAGTTCGGCCTCCCAGGCCGCTGTGGGGATATTTTTGGCTGCGGCCGTCACGGTAATCTCCGGCTCTGGCGAAAGAGGCTCCGGCGGCTAAATCCAGACTGCCGGCTTGGCCGGAACCGGTCATGGAATACCTTTGGTTGCCGCTTGAGCCAAAACCAGCCTCCAGCCGCAGGTGGGGCTGACGCCCTCCTTGAATGGTTATAACGTTGATGACCCCGCCCATGGCCGCCGAGCCATATTGGACGCCTCCGGGCCCGCGAATAACCTCTAGGCGGTCGATGGTATCGGGATTGATAAATGAAAGAGAATCGCTGCCCGAGCGCCGGCCGTCGATTAAAACCAGGATATCGGTATTGACGTCGGTACCAAAGGTGGAGGTGGATAAGCCCCGGATGGTTATGGTTTCGTCACCGTAGTTGGCTCCCCGGTCGCTACGGCGCTGAAACCCGAAGCGGCTGAGGTAGTCGGCCAGATTGGAAGCTCCTGAATTCCTAAGAGCGGTTCCTTCGATGACTTCCACACTCCTGGTCACGTCGATCAAAGGCTCGGGAACTCTGCTTTCGGTGATAATCACCGTTTCCAGGTTGGAGTGGCTACTAGTTGGCTCGGCTGCGAGGAGGTTTGCGTCCGGAAAAAATGCTAATAGCAACAATAGCGAGGCAATCAGCAGACCCGAACTTAGAGCGGTTGGCTTAAAAAAAACCGACGATGCTTGATTGGAGTTTGCAACGTCAGTCTTGACAGTACTGCCGAGGGAGCAGTCATTGGGAGCATTGGAAAGCGGAGGGCGGTAAAAGTGTCTTAAGTTAGAAGAAGGCTTAAAGGCCTTGGACCGTCTCTGGTCAGAGGGACATCCGAGGGCTAAGAAACTCATGGGGCACCTGCGAACGGCCTGGCTTTGGCCGCCGACAAAAAGTCCGGGTAGCTGGTCTGGAGCAACCTAAACAGTTTTAGATCAAGATGGGGCTCTTAAATGATTGGCTCTTAAGGGAACATTTTCAAGGCTTAGATTCTGAAGGCAGTTGGCGTTGCTCAAGGTCATCTTTGGTCGATTGGTTTTGGTATGAGCTACGGTTAATGATTGTCACCAGAGGTGCCAAGTCCGTCTTTAAGATACTGAGTATTTTATAAATATGTATTTTTAAATTTATTTGGTGGTGGGGCTAGTCCCTTCGATTTGCCTGGCCATAATTTCAAGGCCTTCTAAGAGGCTGGGTGTGGGTCTGGATATGAGTTCTTCAGGCACCAGGTAGACCCGGCCATTTTTAACGGCTGGAAGGACCCGGTAAATATCCCGATCGGTTATCGTATCTAAGTTTATCGGATTCATGGGACCTTCCTGGGAGATTAACACATCGACTTCGGAGGCTTTTTCCATTAACCTTTCCGGGCCGTAGTCGGCCACGATCAGGCCTGGCCTGGTCGGCTTGGCGTCGGCGGCCACGTTGCGGCCCCCGGCCAAGGTCATCAGCCAGATGGGAATTGATTCTGGGGTAAAGGTTTTGATTTCTCGGTGGATGGATTCTAAAAACACTCCAGGCCTATTAATTTGGGCCATTTTTTCACGTTCAGTAACCTGCTTTTGAAATTGAGCAATCATCTGGCCGGCTTCTTCCGTCCGCCCGGCAATGGCCCCAAGATCTCGCCAGAAATCGAAAAGCTCGCTGGCCTTGGTACACTGACGGGTCCAGAGTCTAATGCCCGATTTTTCCAGCCGATCAAAGAGGGCCGGCGCCGTCGCCAGATGCTGGGGCCGCAAAAGAACGTAGTCGGGGGCGGCCGCCAAAAATTTTTCGACGTCATCATGAATGGAAAAGGTCTGGGGTCTGACCCAGCCGTTAGTCTCAGGGCCGTTGTATGTTTCCTGATGCGAAATGCCGACTAGACTTTCGCGGGCTCCCAGACGCAATAATATTTCGGTATCGGCGGCGTATAGGCTGATGATTTTTGGACCGTCAGCCAAAGCAGCTGTCGCCAAAAGCTGCAGCCCCAGCATGACCAAGGCCGCCAGTACTGGAGGGGAGAGCCAAAAAAGTTTCCGATGGATCATAGACCTATTTCCAATAATAGTCCCAAGTTTGATTGGGTTAGTCAAGGGGCCCCTGGGTTGGCTGGCCGCAGGCCTAAGCGTCCGCTTAGGCCTGCGGCGTCAATGAACAGGGACCCCAAATCAATTATAGTTAAATCAGGTTTTAGTCCTTACTGCTTATTTGTTATCCGCAGCCTGTTTGGCTTCCACCATTGGAGCCAGGACCTTTAAGTGTTCGATGTAAATGTCAGCCCAGGAATTGTTGGACCCCAAGCCCTCAAGATAGGTTTCCACGGTCAGGCCGCCAGCTTTAAAGATACTGGCCCAGCTGTCGTCCTCTTCTCCAGCCATGTCGTTGATGGCGTGGTCGCCGGCTACCACCATCAGGGGAGCCAGAAAAACTTTGCCTGGGGCATCGGCCGATGCTTTAAGGGCTGCAAGGATCTCGGGGGCATGAGGGGGAGACTCAACCGTCCCGATGTAAATCTGGGGGCCATAGGCTTTTCTCAGGGCGGCTTCCAGACGACTGTAGACCTTCTGAGTCAGATGTTCGTTACCGTGTCCCATGAGGACCAGGGCGGCTCCAGCGGTCTTGGCTTTTTCGGCTAAAGGCGCCAGGGCGGCTACGGCCCGGTCAAGGTACTGGCTCTGGCCGTCTTTGAGACCTAAAGCGGGCTCACCGATGCCGATCCAGGGAAAGGGTTTTAGGACAGGCTTTACGGTATCGTATTTGGCCAGAGCATTGACCAAGCTCTCCAGGTCCCGATACTCCTCACCATCGGCGACGTGAAGGGATTGGACCAGGACCAGCCTGGCCCCTTCTTCCTGGATTGAGGCTAAGACTGTTAGGGCATTTTTAATTGAATAAATTTCTTGGGGGATTTTCGGATTGCTTTTTTTGAAGGCGGCGTCCGAGTCCCTTTCATGCCAGATATTGCGGATGATGTTGGAGGTAAAGGCCAGGTGGATGTCATGGTTGGGGAAGGCAGCGGCCACCCGGTCGCGGATGTTTAAGATTGAACCTAAAGCTCCTACCTCGGTAGTGCCAAAGGCAGCCAGGACGATGGCTGGTTTTTGAGGGGTCCTCTCGAAGGCCAGGGCTTGGTCAGTCAGGCTTACCAGCGCGACTGGAGCCCCCAGAAGCATGATTAAAAGGCCAATCAAAGATACATGACGTTTGGACATAAGTTCTTCTCCTGCGTTGGGAAATAGGACCACTGGGGCCCCGAAATGGAATAAAAAAAGCAATCTTTCCAGGTGGAAAGATTGCCCAATACCGTTTTTTATTGAGGTGCCAAATAAAGCTGAATAATCAAGGTTATACCGCCCTTGATTTGTTCAGGTTTGGCTATGTCTGGAGCACTCGATCGGTCAGCCCAAGCCTATTGGCGGGCTAAGTGCTCAAAGCTTTCAGGCAGGTCTTCTGGCTCTCGGATCGTTACAGATAACCCGCCTTCCCACCATGGCCGGGGTCATCCTCGGCTCAAAAGCAGTGGCTGGAAAATTCGGTTACCGAATTTTTGGGTTCTGTTCCCCGATTACAGCGGCGGTACCGCAACAGCTTTTAACTGTTTTCCCAATCAAGCCCTTAACGGGCGCCTGAAGGCATAAGAAACTATTAATTATATTTGACTAGTTAGCGTCTGGCAGTCCAGTGACTGGAAGTCCAGCTTCTAACAGTCCAGCGTCTTGAAATCCAGCGTCTGGCTGATCACCATCTTGATTCTCAGCAGTTATTAATGATGATTTCGCACAATCATCGCCCTTGGGCTTTGAACATTTAGCTGACGCAACTGACTCTTGGGAGCCAACTGTGGAGCTGTACTGGCGACGGAGTTTATTAACAAAAAAGTGGGAGATGCTGGTCAGCAGCATGTGCCGCTTCCACCCGTGCCAAGTTCTGAGCTCATATTGGTCCAAGCCAATGTAGTCTCGGCACTCTTGGAAACATTGCTTCATCGACCAGCGCATCAAGGCAGGAATACGGATAGTTTGCAATTTGGCGGTCTTTGACTCATTACACAAGGCGTATTGCCGAGAGCCGTCTTTCGACTGCATCACATAGAGCCAGACCTCCTTACCAGGCTGTTGGTCACGCAGCTCCACCACTTTAATGCATTTGTCCTTGGCCATGACAGGTCCTTTGGGCCCATTTCCCAAATGGACTTCCGACCAGGTGGTTTTATTGCTGTCAACAATTTCCTCAACCGAGACGGGCTGGACAGGCGCTGGCGATAACTCTTGGCTGCTGGACTTTGAAACTTTTTGTTTCGAAGAGCTAGGGAAAGCGCTTAGAGTGCCGGGGACATCGGCGAAGTAAACGAGCCCTGACGGCAGAGAGTCAAGGAATTGTGGGTCCTGCCCGAAATTGAAGTCGACACCAACGTACTTGCCGTTGAAAAGTCCAGACTCGACCAGCTTGTAGAGCATATTCGACATCATCTGGTTTTTCGTCTTGTACACCAGTTCCTCAGGGATGCGGCAAGCATCATGTTTTTCCGCAAACTCTTCGGTAAACCATATTTCTGGAATGTACAGCTCGAAGTCAGCCAGTCCATAGCCCAGTTCACTGGCGTAACCCACCATGAGGCTGGCTTGGCAACTCTGCATCTTGCCAAGCGGGCCGCAGGGCTGAATGGCAACTCCGGCGGACATACTGCCCTGCTTTTTAAAATCACATCCATCGCCGGTAATCATGCCCATTGGATGGGAGATGAATTGGCTGAGTTGTTTCTGGTACTCCTCCTGCATCCCTCTGTCGTCCCAGACGCTTCGGGTCATAAAGTTGGCAAAGTTTCGGAATTCGTCAGGTTCTTCAAAAGCCTTGCTAATAGGTTCGAGCGACTTGTGCGGCAAATCGCTGAGCAGTCCCTTGATCATGGCGACAAAGTGAGTGATAAGCTCTTTGCGGCCCAAGAAAGGAATGAAGATCTCAAGATGTAGAAAAAGTGATTGAGCCAGGGACTCGGGGCTGATTTGGTTTACGCCAAAGTCCTTCAATAATTTGGGATATTGAATAGGTGGAGTATTGATTATAGCCTGGAGCTCTTCTCTATTTTCGTAGCACAGTCGGCCAATATGAGGATGAAAGGTGTTGGCAAAGCGATGGCTCATGACTATAACATAGAGGTCTTTGATGTGGCCGTCGAAGACAAACGAATTACCTTGTCGGCCTAACCCCTTAGATTCTCCGAGACGGATCCAATTGGCAGCCGCATAGCAAGTCCCGAGATACCTCTCTGGCTCTATGAAAGTCTCAACCATGTAAGGCTCCACCCCGTACCATTTTTCCCAGTCTATCTTTAATTTCTTCAGGCTTAAAGCCAGGACATGTGAAGCTAAGTGGCGAACTTTTATCCAAGGGAGAATCAAAAAAAGGTTGTTGTTCACCAAGTGTGGAAGTAGCGACAGTCTCGTCTCCTCGTCCCAGCCGACAAACTTATCTCGCAAGCCAAGCTTATAGGCAGCCGAACAGAAACTAATAGCCCCGATTATCCTATCTTCTAGAGTTATGAGGTACTTTAACCGACTTCCGATTACGTTCTTGTAACCAAGGTAATGGTGCTCTTGAACCAGTTTATCCCAAAAAGACTCTAATTTAGTCCCATCGACTTTAATAAAATTGACCGGGCCAGCATAATCACCGAGCTCTCCTTCCATTGGTGTTTTGCTTAGCCGATATTCCAAGGTGAGCCTCTAAGAGTTCTCGCTTTACATAATAGAACAAGGAGAGTGGAGTTTGAAAGAAAAAAATCAGTTGTTGACAGCCGACGGGTTGAGTATTTTAACTTGGGCTAGACTCAATACTGTTCACTTAAGATAGATTACAGGTTTGATTGAGCGGGACTGGTTAAGTGGAGCCCCTCTTTTCCTAGTAGCATAATTGCTCATCTTCCTCTTGACTCCCCAGGGGTTCGTCTTACCACGACTACTAACGCAGCGACGGGAGGCTATTTCCGTTTTAAGCTTATTAACAAATATCTCTTCCTCCTCTGGGGGGGGAAAGCCGCAGCTTGCGGCAATTTGCGGCGTATAACATACAGCGCACCCTTAAAACTCAACCTGTCTGGGTCGAGCTTGACTTGCCAGGCCGATTCGGCCATTAATTCCCTTAGGGCGAAATGGACCAACATCAAGCCCCATAG
>JAISWF010000102.1 GCA_031271165.1 Deltaproteobacteria bacterium | reverse complement strand
AACGTTTCAGGCATGGTTTACAAGATTTCCAATTCGCCATGGAGAGCCCCGGCGGCCTGGATGAGCTGAAAAATGGTTATCAGATCTCTGGGGGTGACTCCGATGGCGTTTAGGGCTTTGACGACGTCGTTAATGTTGGTGGAGCGCTCAATCAAAAGTAAATTGTCAGCTCCTTCCTCGACGTTAATATCGGTCTCTGGAGCGGTTACAGTCTCCCCACCTGAGAAGGCGTCGGGCTGGGAGACGGTTACGCCCTCACGGATTTGGACCGAGAGGTTGCCGTGGGCTACGGCCACGGTTGAGAATTTGACGTTTTCCCCGATGACTACTGAGCCGGTCCGCTCATTGATGATGACTTTGCCGATGGAATCGGGGATGATGTTGATGCTTTCGAGTTCGGCGACCATGACGGCCAGGTTTTCGCGGTAATTGGCCGGCACGTTTAATTCCACTGTGGCCGCATCCAGTGGCCGGGCCGAGGCTCCGGGGAGGCTTTCGTTGATGGCCTCAGCAACTCTGGCGGCCGTGGTAAAGTCGGGGCTGCTAAGCTTAACAGACAGAGTTTCTTTGCCTTGCCAGCGGATGGGCACTTCCCGCTCCACTGTACCGCCCTGGACGATGCGTCCGACAGTTGGGTGATTTTTTTGAACGGTGGCCGCTTGACCGGTCAGGGCGAACCCGCCCACTGAAAGCGGCCCTTGAGCGATGGCGTAAATCTGACCGTCTAAAGCCTTTAAAGCGGTGACCAAAAGGGTGCCGCCTTGAAGGGAAGTTGAGTCGCCCAAAGAGGAAACCAAGACATCAATTTTGGTGCCTGGTTTGACAAAAGCCGGCAGATCGGCCGTGACCATGACGGCGGCCACGTTTTTGACTTTTAGAGCCGACGGAGCCACAGTTACGTCCATGCGTTTTAGAAGGTTGGAAAGGCTTTGGCGGGTAAAGCCGGTCTGATCTTTGTCTCCGGTCCCGTTTAAACCGACAACTAGTCCGTAGCCGGTGATCTGGTTGATGCGGACCCCTTCAAAGGTGGCTACTTCCTTGAGGCGGATGGCCCAAGCCGGGCTGGAAATTAAAAAAATAACCAAGGCGGCTGACAAGGCCGAGGCGACGAAAGACCGACCAGGGGCTCTAAGGCCCCCAAGCCGGGTTGCGGAAGGCAGGTTATAATTCACGGTGTGCCTCATGTTGATTTAAAACGGCCAAATCACGTCGAGAGCTCTGGTCAGCCAGCCCTCGCGCTGTTTGTTGCTCAGATCGCCTTTGCCGGTGTATTCAATTCTGGCGTCGGCCAGATAGGTGGAAAGGACCGAATTGTCGGTGGCCACATCGGCCGGTCTGACTACACCCTGGACGGTAATGTACTGTTTTTCGTTATTAACCAGTATTTCTTGGGAACCTCGGACCACCAGGTTTTTGTTGGGGAGGACCTGAACAATGCGGGCCGAGATTTTGGCGGTAACGTTTTCGTTGCGGCTGGTGTTACCAGTCCCCCGGAATTGGCTATCGTAGCTGGCATCGACTCCACTGAGGAGATTAATGCCAGCTGGGGTTGGCATTTTACCTGGGCTTTCGAGGCCAAAGAGGGAATCGATGGAACTGCTGACATCGTAGGAGCGGCTGGAAGAGGTGGTGGCGGTCTTGTTGGCCTTAGAAGTTTCAACTATGTTGATGGTTATGATATCCCCTACTCGCTGGGCTTTCATGTCGGAGAAAAAGTCCGGCCGTGAGTCTTCGCTGAAAAGAGAACCTTCGGTCTTGATGGCTGGCTGAGGATAGTTCTCCACCGGGGGATTAATTAAAGCGGCTTCCTGGTTGGCCAGGCTACTAGGCGTTGATAGAGGCTTTGAGCAGCCGGCGAAGGTCAGACCGATGACCAAAATCAATGGAACCAGGATTTTCATGACTATCTCCTTACATATGAGGCCGGTTAACTTTATGGCTTTTCATGAGACCAGGATTACCCGCCCTGGTCCTTTGAGACCTTTTCGGTCGATGGCATATGCTGCAATCCACGTGCCAATGTTTAGAGGAAAGATTTTCTGTCGGTCATGACTTAGGTGCACGAACAAGTTGATTGAAAGTAATATATGGAGCACAAATTGATGTTTTAATATCAATAAAGTGTTAAGAAAGCAACATTATAAGATATATAGTAAATAATATCTAATAATAATCATAATAGTTTTTCACCAGTGGACGATCATGCATTTCGAAAGTTATTAATTGGGTACTACCACCGTAATCGTTCACGGCTGACGTGATCACTACCAACCTTACGAACCCGAAATAACCTCACGAATACTAAGCCAGACTGAGCCATGATTATTATCCACTGATCTTCAGTCTATAAATCTCTTTGGGTTTGGTGCTTTCTGGTTAACTTTTTTTTGTTCTTGCCAAACGTTATTAAGTTAAAAGAAATTCAAACGGTCATGATGCTCCCGATATTGATGGGAAACCAGGATAGCGAAGGCTGGCGAAGTCTTGAGGCCAAGGCGAGAAAACTCCCTGAGATTCAGACAAGAGTCCCCAGACTGCCCTGATGTCAAGAAGGCCAAGAACTTGGCCAAGCGGTTTATCCCATTGGCCGGATGACTACTATCAGACATTTTTGACAGATGAGGGGTTGGCTTTGGACATTGAGCCCACTAATATACGCTGAGCAGAGGGTGAGGTTCGTGACCATCCGCCACCTGACACAAGGCACCAAAAGCCTAAAAGGACGGTCCAGGTGCGAGCAAATCTAGACGGTTATATCCTCTGGCATCATCAAGAAGAGGTCGGCTTTTGAGTTTATCAAAGACTCGCTTAAGGCCATTATAGGCTTAAAAGACAAGTATCCCTCCCTGATAGACAAAGATAATGACTGAGCTGGTCTAATAGTTTTAGCTCCCGCCTCTTAAATTCCGTTTAAGGGGCTGTTTGTAATTGGTACGCCTTAGTATCCAAGGGCAGGAGCGGATACTCATAATCAAGTTCAAGGCGATCCGATGACCAAGTGGAAATGTGGAGCCAAACTGGCTTTATGATAGTGATTGATAATGTGCTTTCTACCAAAAAAATGGGGAGGGAAACTTTAATTTAATCCCTGAAGATATATTTAAGGCCTTGATTTTTTGGGGTTTTGAGGCAACCGACTTTTCCTGCTCGACCTACCAACCATCATCAATTGATGTTGTAAAGCGTTCCATATTTTGCCATAATAAGTTAAACAATGAGAGGCTTCCAAAACTATTAACCATCGCCAGGCGCATTCCACTTAAGGAATTGATGATCGCCCCTAAACCAATGGCTTAGTTTAATGCGGCGTTCACCCAATTCTGCCGAAAGATCAGGCTTCCTCTGCTAACAAGCCAGTAGAAAAACTAAAGACACCGGACTTGTGTTAAAATATAAACGGTGGTTTATAACCTGAATCAATCCTCAAAGCATTTTTAAACTCCACCTGGAAGGCAGGGAGCTTGTAACCATGCCATTATTATTGCCCACTGGGATAGCCAAGTTCTCGACGATACGCGGTTTCAAAAATGGGAAAAAAACCAACAAAATCTATGTTTATGCCGATAAAACTGACCTACTGTACAATCTACTCCAAACCGACTCCCCCTATTTTTTGTCTCGACCTCGGCGTTTCGGCAAATCCCTTCTGGTCGATACCCTGGATAACATCCTAAGAGGCCGCCGGGAGCTTTTTGAAGGGCTCCAAATTTATAAATCCAACTATGACTGGCAACCTTATCCAGTCATTCAGTTGAATTTGGCCGCTATTTACACGAAAAGTGTGGAGACGGTCGAAAATGATTTAATTGCGGAACTGAAAGCTATCGCCAAAAGGGAAAAGTTGTCTCTTGAAGGTTCCACCCCGCCCGCCGTATTTAAGTCGCTTTTTGAAGAACTTTATTCCAAGTACGATCGAGAGGTAGCTGTTTTAATTGATGAATATGATGCCCCGATTCTAAGTGAG
>JAISWF010000094.1 GCA_031271165.1 Deltaproteobacteria bacterium | reverse complement strand
CAAGGCTAAGGGTAACGCTTCTTAGCCGATGAATCTGGATCGCTGAACCGCTGTATGCCGAACGGCACGTACAGTGGTGTGGGAGGGGTGTGGGAAAGCCACCCCCTACCCGAATTTTCTGATGCGAGTCACGCCTGGATCACACGGGAGCCGCCTTGAATTGGTAAGTGGCCGTGTGAAAAAAAGCCGCCTTTCGTTGCCTTGGACAGGGGGGCTGAATAGTTACCTTAATTTTATGTATTTCTCTGCTCTCAGTCTCTGGCACCTTGGCGGTCGAAAGCCAAAAAGTTTTTGTCCCTTTTGGAGTCGATAAATTGATGCTGCTCTAAAATGGGCAGCTGGTGCTATAACTTCTTTTTAAACCAGCGCCTGAATGTATCTAATGTAATATTTATCTGCCAATCCTTTCCTTTTGCGCCGGACGATTTCGCCCGGCGCATTGGTTGCTGCTTTGACCGAACTAATGACCAGCCAATCGGCAGTTCCTAAGACAGCGGCGGCCAGTAACCTTTGTTGGCATCAATCAAGTCATCCAAAATCAGTTTGGCGATGCGGGCACTTGGAACGGTCTTTGACAGCGTGAGCGCCTGCCACAATTTTTTATAGCTGCCCTCAACCCATGCTTCCACCACAAGTTTTTCTACCGCAACCTGCTGTTCCATAAGGCCCTTCTGAAAACGCGGAATTTTTCCCATGTTGATTTTTTCATAGCCGTTTTTGCCCAAAATACATGGGATTTCCACCATGGCCTCGGGGTCAAAATTCTCAATGGCGCCTTCGTTGGGGACAATCAGCAGCATACGCTCCCTGGTGTTTTCGGCGATGGCCGTCGCCAAATCCACGATATAGCTGGCGTGAACGTCAGCCTCCAATCCGCCGCCGGCCGCCGTGCCTTTTTCGATAATTGTGTGGCAAGCGGTAAACACGTTTTTTTCTCTGTGTTCCATCACCTCGTTGGCGCGGGTGTGGTTGGGGTCGGAATGTTCAACCACATAATCCGGGAAAAGGTAGTATTTCAAATAGGTGTTGGGGATTGTGTCCGGGTCAAGGGCAAAAACATCCTTGGCTTTGGCAAAGGTATCGTTCCAACTTTGCTCCACATGCTGTTCGGTTGCCGATGCCGCTCCGGCAAAGCCGTGTTTCGCCACATGGGCCTTAATTACCGGCATGAGGTCGTTGCCCTTTGAGTCCCGTATATCCGACCACCAGCCGAAATGATTCAACCCGTAATAGCGGACGGACATTTCTTTGCGGGAAGTTAGCCCCGCTATGCTGGCCATTTTCTCCATAAGGTCAATCGGCATGTCGCAGATGTTCAGAATTTTGGAGTTCGGGCGCAGGCGCCGTGTGGCCTCGGCAACAATTGCGGCTGGATTTGAGTAGTTAAGCATCCAGGCGTCGGGAGAATATTTTTCCATCGCATCCAGAATTTCGAGAATGCCGCCGATGGAGCGCATCCCATAGGCAATTCCGCCTGGGCCGCAAGTTTCCTGTCCGAGTACGCCGTATTTGAGGGGGATTTTTTCATCCTTTTCGCGCATGGCGTACTTGCCCACGCGAATATGGGCCATGCAAAAATCAATGTCGGAGAAGGCCTCTTTTTTATCGGTGGTATAGGAAAAGGCAATTTCGGGTGCGCGTTCGCGCAGGGCGACGGCACATGCTTTGGCAACAACTTCCTGCCGTTCGGCGTCGTTGTCATAGAACTTTATTTGCCGGATAGGGAAGCGCTCAAGGTTCTCCAAAAGCATCAGCACGATTCCAGGCGTAAAGGTGCTGCCGCCTCCGGCGATAACAACAGAATTATTTTTCATGATAAATCCTTCTTTTCAATCAAGGTTAGATTATGGGAAATTAAGGTTAGGCTTCTCGCGTGAGTAGCGTTTCAAATTCTTCGCGCACCGAGGGAACGGACAGGCCGACAATGACCTGAAGCGCTGTGCCGTTGGCGACTAAACCGTGCGCTCCCGACGTTTTGAATACTGCTGCGTCCTGCACAAGGGATTCGTTTTTGACGGTAACGCGCAGACGGGTGGCGCAGTTGGTGACTTCCACAATATTTTCCTTGCCGCCCAGCGCCGCCAAAAACGCCTCGGCTTTTTCGGCGTTTTCATTTTGGCCGCCGCCCTTTGTCCGCTTTTCTTTATAATCGGCTCTGGTGAACAGCCTCGTTTCCGTATCGTCCGCTTCCCGCCCTGGGGTGAGGAAGTTGAATTTTTTAATCAGGAAAATGAACACCGCAAAGTAAATGCCGACAAAAACAAGGCCGATGACGATTTGGGTTACATAGGTCAGCGGGTAAGCCGCACCGAGAGGAATCCAGTTCATGGTTAAGTCTTCAATAAGTCCTCCGCTGAAATAACCCACCACACCAAATTCGTACAAGGTCATATCCAGCAGGGCTGACAGAAGAGAGTGGACAACGAACAACGGCGGCGCAATAAACAGGAAGGTAAATTCCAACGGTTCGGTAATTCCGGCAAACACGGCCGTCAATGTGGCGGGAATCAACAGGCCGAGCAGAACCTTGCGTTTTTCCGGTTTTGCTGTGGCGTAGAACGCAAGCGAGATACCGATCGAGCCGAAGATTTTTTCCATGCCGAACAGCGCAAAACCGCCCTGCGGGAACAGCTCTTTGAGCGGAACACCGCTGGCGGCGAACTCGCCGAGGTGCTGCATCCAGTAAGATAATATCCCGCCAGGAACAACCACATTGTCATACAGAAACGGCGAATAAATGAAGTGATGAAGGCCGGTCGGAATCAGGATTCGATTGAGGAAGGCGTAGATTCCTACGCCTGGGGTGCCGGCATCCACCAAAAATCCCTGGGTGGCGACAAACCCATGCTGCACCTGCGGCCAAACCAAGGCCAACAGGAGCGCCAACGGAATCATCACGAAAAATCCTATCGCAAAGATCAGCGTGGAACCCTTGAAAATGCCCAGCCATTCGGGGAGATGGGTATCAAAAAAGCGGTTGTGCAAAAAGACCACGATTCCGGCAATCAACAATCCGCCCAAAATCCCCATGTCCAGCGTTTTGATTCCTGCGATTTGGGTGATTCCCATGCCGCCTTCCTCAAAGCCGGGAACACCGAAGGCCGGACCCCAGTTGGTCAAAATCTGGCTGATAAAATAATTGAAAGTCAGATACAGCACCAAAGCTTCAAGACAGGCACGGGCGTTTTGCTTTTTGGCCAGCCCAATGGGCAAGCCCACTACGAAAATCAGAGGCATGTTGCGGAACACCGTCCAGGAGCCGTTGGCCACTACTGACCAGATGTTATACCACATGGAACCAGGCTCGGCCATGGAACCCATGACCGCAGGATTCATGAACATGGTGGAAAGTCCAGCCATGATGCCGGCGAACGCAAACAGGAGCACCGGGGTAAACAATGCGCCGCCGAAACGCTGAATCATTTTCATCATAATAAATTGCGCCTTTCTTTGCAGAATATTATTCCAATCTGCAATCAAGTCATTTAAATTAAAGCAGATTGGTAGATACTGTTTCCAGTGTCAATCCCGAAATTTAAGGTGGAATTCAAATGGATAACAGTATTAATTGAGTTGAAGGCGTCGCTCTCACCGGCCGGGTTTGATTTTTCCCTCGACAGGCAAAATAAAACATTCAAATATGTTTTTCAATAGGTTTTACCTATTTTGGGAAAGTGTTTTTTAAGTGATCATATTTTCCTTAAAAGTGTGAAATTTCACGCCGAAGCTGGGCTGGTAAAAAAAAAAGCAACTTCCATTTTTAGTGAAAGTTGCTAAATGAAACGGTACGGAAAAAAATGTTTTTACATATGACTTTGCAGGTACCGGAGGTATTTGAGCAAGAGCATTTCCACGGCGATAAAAAAATGGGCAGTGGTTTCATAGCCTTGGGAGAAGACCGAATCAACATTTGATGTATTGACATACAAGTTGTGGTCGCTCAGCCGCGCCAGCGTATTGTTTTTGAATTTGGTTATTGAGATGAGGTCTACGCCCCGCAGTTTGAGAGCCTTGGCGAATTGTACGCCGGATTCCGATTCGCCGGTCAGGGAAATGATTATGGCGGCATCGTTTTCGCCAATGGTATCGGAAACCAACCCGGTCTCATGCTGCGTTCCCTCAAGCAGATACATATACCTCCGCGCCGAAAGGAATGCCCGCTGAAGTTCACGAGCGACATTGGTCTGTGAAGCGCCCGTACCATAGACAAATACTTTGTCGGCAACGTGAAGGGTTCGGCAAATGTCTTCACAGTCTTTCTCCAACATGTCTTCCGTCAGCTTTTGATAGTCGCCGCAGACAAGCTCCAATACATTGTCCGGCAGTTTTTTGCTTTGTTCGCATTCCAACTTCAGCCTAACCTTCATTTCGGAAAACCCAGAAAACCCCAATTTCTGTGCAAAACGCAGGATGGTCGTGCGGGACACATTGCACTTGGCCGCCAACGCCTCAATGGTGTAGCGGCTGCAAGCCTGCTTGTTATGACGGATATAATTAAGTATTTGGATGTCGGTCTCACTCAGCCGGTTCAGATACTGGCCGGCATCTTCGGTAATGTTCATGACAATAACCTCGAATTTTAATAATAAAAACCGCTCCGATCCGAACGGCGTGAGAATCGAATTCATTGAAAACCTTAAATAAAACGACAAAACGGCGCCAAAAATTCTTTCCTCAGAGCTCGCCAAATTTATAACAATGCCGGAAGGTCAAGGCCGAAAGCTTCGAAAATTTGGCCCTGGGCTTGGCTGGTGGGGTACCGGACTGCTTCTCCCTTTTTATGTTGAACCTTTGGTCGGTCAAGCAGTTTTAGCCTCTCCGCCGGGTATAGTTTTTTTCAAGAGTTCCTTTTCGGCCATGACCCAGCTGATTTCCGACCTCATGACTGACGCTGCGTGTGAAGATTTGATTGTCCTGGCTGTCTAAGAAAATCGTCAGACTCGGCAGGATTAACCTCAGCAATCAAGCCTCCATCGTCGGCCCAGACGGGCGAATTTAAATCCTATCCCCCCTTGAGCCAGTTCTCCAAGACAGATCTGTCCAGAGTTTCTTGGTTTAGCTGGCCAAGCAAATGGGGCCTCACTTGACCTGGGCTTGGTGACAGCTGACTACAATGGCCAAGTCGGCCTAAAAAAGCCTGGCCGTATGGGTTTTTCATCTTGGACTTTAGAAGGTCGGACGCAGGCATTTAAGGTGAAAGAAGCAGCCCCGTGGCGCTTGACGTAACTTTTAACAGTGCGTCGGCAAACACTGTGACCCTTTAATTAGGCCGGATATGGGAACATGATCAGCTGTAATGAACACCGATACGCAATTTTCATAAAGGTCAATCATCATGGCGGCAGCTTCTTAAGCTGGCCAGGACTTGACTTCATGGGTAAAGCAAAAGCCTCAGACCGTTTTGTTTCACGGTTGCCAGTCACCGCAAACTCTTACGGACATTAGCTTGGACCATATTTCAGTTAATGGTTTCGGTCTTGGGCCCGTAAACTGCGGGTCCCGTAAACAGTGTGGCCCTTAAACTGTGGCTGCCTAAGCTCCCGTGGATACATGATTTTTTCTTGAAAAGCAGTGTGCTGTTTTAATTATTATAACGACATATGGATGGAAAGTCAAGAAAATCCTGGTTGAAACAAATGGCAAAATATAATTTATATATTTATTTATAAATTTTTGTAATTGTGGCCTGTATAGTTAGTATAAATATGTTCGGAATTTCAGAAAATTGAGTTTAGAGGTATTGTAACCGTTCTCTGGCAGCTCCAAGCACTCTCCCAAGCTGCGGCCTGAGCCTCAAAGTCTGACCGACCATTTCAAGACTAAAAGTGCGGCTGGTATTTAACCTGTTGGCTATGCTGGCCGGTTGTCAGTGGGAATTAATAAGGGCGCAAACCGGGCTGACATAAAAGCGGACACAGCCAGAGTGGGTACGCTGATAAACTCATAGCCATCTTTAATGAAATATTCAGCCAGCTTAAGTTGCGGCGGCCGCTCAATGAGGCGGTCATTGAGCCTTTAATCCATTGCTCCATTGAGGCCGGTCCCGCAACCGGCGGGACAAAAACATCTTCAAAAGATTCCCGGACTAGCCCCAGGACTTTGAGCTCACGTTTTTAACAAAAGAAAGGCTCATTAGAAGGGCGCGTTATCAAGGTTCGTTAGCATCGCTCGTTTGAAGGTTGCATTAGAAGGGCGAATTTTAAAGATTGGCCTAGCCATAACCTGGTCTTCTCCGAGTGGTTGTTTCTAGCCGCAGTCATAGAGCGCCGCCTGATTCAAAGTATTCGAAAACCCAGCCGTCCCTAAGGCCGGAACCCAGCCAACAAATTTGGAGTGCTGCGGCCTTAGGCTCTAAATGCCTGAGACAGTAGATCAGTTTATTGTTCCATCAAAAACTTAAATGATTCATTTGTGTTAAGAAAAAAAAGCAGCCATCTTTTCACCAAACGACTGACATTGTCTTGCCAGCATCAGCCTTGAGTCCTTTGGAACTCTCCCCAGGGCTTTTTTTTAGCCTTCCCGGGCTTTAAAGCAGAGGCAACATGCGCAGTTACAAATCCTTTGATTTTGAGTCGGCCAACTGGTTTTAGAATTGAAAAATTCTAGCGGCGCTGTCGGTCCTCAAAAATGCCCTGGCTATTGGCCGGGCTGTCCGATATTAGCGCCTGCCAGCTAATCCAGCGGAGTTAGCAGCGGCAAGATTGCGGTCTGAGGACAGGGTTAATAAAAATTACACCAGGAGGCAATATTTTAATTGACAAGAAACTTCTGAAGCGTTAAAATTTTTAACAAGGGTTAAAATAAAACAACCAAAATCGTCAGGTATCCCTTGGTTCTTCTTGAAGAACCAATTGATCGCTTTATATTGTAGGTTGGCTTGGCTGAGTTGGTCTTACCAAAGACTTGGCCAGGGCTTGCCGTTTGTTAGTCATTGTATTTTTCGTCAACTGTTTACCCTTGTTTTGGGTTCGCCCGTCTTTTGCGAGCCGGTTTAAACAATAGCTTTAAGCCATTGCACCTTTAAAACTGCAGTTGGCCTCTTGAACTGCGGTGCTATTTTTAAGACTGGCTTCGCTGATGGAGAAAATTACCAATGGACGTTTTTTCAGCCAAAAATAAAGCCAGACCCTTTGATGTAGCCGAGCCAGAAAGTACCGCTGTTTTGGTGATCGATATGGTCAACGACTTTTGTAAGCCGGGCGGGAGCATGGTTTTACCAGGGTATGAAAGTTTGCTTCCCCCGCAGCTCAAAGTTATTGACCATGCCCGTCGGGCCGGCTGCTTGATAGTCTACATCGTCGATGCCCATCGCCGGGGAGCACCGTGCGATCGCGAATTTTTGAAAAGATCGCCTCACTGTTACCAAGGTGAGTGGGGGGCCCAAATCATCGATGAACTTAAGCCTCAGCCCGAAGATCAAATAGTATATAAGCGAAGATTTTCGGCTTTTTTTAATACCGATCTTGACGTTACTTTAAAAGACTGGGAAAAGGATACACTAATCTTTATGGGAGTAGCCACCAATATCTGTGTTCGTTCGACGGTCCACGATGCTTTTTTTTATGGCTATCACAATATAGTGGTTAAGGATGCAGTTGCGGCCACAAGCGAGCGGGAACAGGCTTCGACTCTTTATGATATCGCTACTCACTTTGGAATTGTTACTACGGCCGACAGTCTGGCCAGTCATTTGACGGATAAGACTTCTCTTAAAATACTGGAGGCTCAATAATGATGTTGAAAGGAAAAGTTGCGGTTATTACCGGGGCTTCAAAAGGGATCGGAGCGGCAACGGTTGAGCGTTTTTTACTGGAAGGTGCCAAAGTTATCGGCGCTAACCGCAATGCTCAGGAAGGTGAAAAAACCATTGCCGAGCTGGTTAAGAAAACCGGAGGTCAGGCTTTCTTTATCCCTTGCGATGTTGAAAACACCAAAGATATTGGGGCCGTCTTTCAGGCCGCCATTGAGCGCTTTGGGGGTTTGGACATCTTGGTTAATAACGCCGCCTGGCAGCTCAACCAGTCGATTTTGGACACCACCGACGAGCAGTTTGACCGCATCATGGCCATCAATGTCCGCAGCGTCTTTGTTGCCAGCCGGGAAGCGGCTAAAATCATGGTCGCCAGAAAGACCACCGGCAGCATCGTCAGTATTTCTTCTAACTTCGCTATCGTTGGTTCCCCAGGCTATACGGCCTACCATGGTACCAAAGGAGCCATTTCGTCTTTCACCAGGGCCGCTGGCATCTCTTTAATGCCTTACGGAATCAGAGTTAACGCCGTTTGTTCTGGTACGGTCGAAACACCCGGCCTTTATGACGGCGCCCGCGACACCGGAGACGTGGAAAAGGGCATGGCCAGTTTTAAAGCTATGCAGCCTTTGAAGAGATTTGGTCAGCCCAACGAAATTGCCAGTGCCGTGACTTTTTTGGCCAGTGACGAAGCCAGTTTCGTCTACGGCTCAAATTTGGTGGTTGACGGTGGTTATACGGTACTGTAAAGCGGAAAATATTTAAACAATTTTTAGGAGAGAAACGATATGAGGCTGAAAGATAAAGTTGCGGTGGTCACCGGGGCTTCCAAGGGGATTGGCGGAGCCATTGTCACCAGATTTCTAAAGGAAGGGGCCAAAGTGGTCGCCGCCAACCGTAATGCGGTCGAAGGTGAGGCGGCTGTGAAAAAGGCCGTCGAGTCGACCGGAGGAAAGGCTATCTTTTGCCGCTGTGACGTAACCGATACGTCCCAAATCAAGGCGGCCATTGCTTTGGCGATCAAAGAGTTTGGAACACTGGACATTATGGTCAACAACGCCGCCTGGCAACCCAATCTGAGTATCTTTGACACGACTGACTCCATTTTTGACGAGACCATGGCCACAAATGCCAGAAGCGTCTTTGCCGGAACTCGGGATGCCGCTAAAAGCTTTATCGAACTTAAAAAGCCCGGGGTGATAATTAACCTTTCTTCAACTTTTGCCTTGGTCGGCTCACCTGGTTATACCGCTTACCATACCTCCAAGGGTTTTATTTCCTCTTTGACCAGAGGGGCGGCCATTGCTTTGATGCCCCACAACATCAGGGTCAACGCTTTGATCCCCGGGTCGGTGGAGACCCCAGGACTTTACGACGGCGCCCGTGATACCGGTGATCTGGATAAAGGATTGGCCAGTTTCATGGCCGTTCAGCCCTTGAAACGCTTTGGGAAGCCCGAAGAGATTGCGGCGGCGGCCGTCTTTTTGGCCAGCGAAGATTCCAGCTTGGTTTATGGGGCCAACATGGTGGTCGACGGTGGGTATACTGTTATTTAACATTTTCGTTTGGTAAGCGATAGAGATTTTTTGAGCTGATTTGAGCTGAGCTGATAGCGTTTTTGTTAAAATCTGTTTGGTCTGTTTTTTTGGTCATTACATGAGGCCAAGTGAAATCACTCGACTGCCGCTCAGCCGGCAATCCTTCTAAATTTGGAGTCCTTCTCCAAGAAACCATGCCGAAATTCATAAGGAGAGCTCAATGTCAAACCACAATGGCAAGAGTGTCATTTCGCGTCGTAAGTTTCTTCAAACCGGCGCTGCCTTGGGAGCCGGGCTGGCCGTTTCCAGCTCGGTGGGTTTTCCCACGATTTTGAAGGCCGCCAATGAACCTATTAAACTGGGCATCATGCTGCCCTTTTCCGGTGGAATGGAGCTCTTCGGTCAGCAGGGGCTTCAGGGCTGCCAAATGTTGGTTGAGGAAGTCAACGCCGCTGGCGGCATTTTAGGCGGCCGGAAGTTGGAACTGGTCATTGCCGACAATAAATCCGACCCCAAAGTTGCCGTCGAGCGGACGGTCCAGTTGATCCAGCGCGACAAGGTCAGCGCCGTTATCGGCCCCATCGCTTCCGCCCTGCGAGATGCGGTAAAACCCACCGTTGAACGTTTAAAAACGCCCCTTCTCTACGCTACCGATTACGAAGGCGGCGTTTGTAGCCCCTGGGTGGCCTGTTACAGTCCTTTGCCCGAACACTATGTGCAGCCTTTGGTTCCCTACATGGTCGAAAATTTTGGGAAAAAGATTTATCTCTTCGGGGCTGACTACAGCTGGCCGCAAAAGATGAACGTGGCCATCAAAGATACCGTCGCCAAGCACGGCGGTGAGATTGTGGCTGAGGAATACACCCCCTTCGGGGCCAAAGACTTTTCGGCCGTCCTGACTAAAATCAAAGATACGGGCGCCGATATTACCTTACTTACCCTTCCGGGGGCTGACGGGGTTACCTTTATCAAGCAGTACTCGGCGGCCGGACTTAAGGAAAGCTGTAAACTCGGCTTCTTTGGTTTTAACGACAACTATCTCCCGGGGCTAACGTCGGAAGAATCCAACGGGGTTATGGCCATCGTTCATTTCTCCCGGGTCCTTGACCGGCCGGAAACCAAAGACTTTGTCGCCCGCCAGCAAAAGATGTTCGGAGATAATGCGACTATCAGCTACTATGCCGAATCTCACTACGGGATCACCAAATTTTTCGTCGAAGCCATCAAAAAAGCCGGCAGCGATGACAAGACCCAAATCATGGCCAATCTCCCGGGAACGGAGGTTATCGGTAATGGTGATGTCCACTTGAGAGCCGACGACCGTCACGTTGATCTGAACATGCTCATCGTCGAGGCCAAAGATTCTCAATTGACGCAAATCAAATACGTTGGCAAGATCGTGGCCCCCAGTCAGTGCGGCTGAGCAGAGCGGCCATCTTTTTTAACCGGTTTGGCGGCGGCCATCTTTGGCTGAGGCCGCCGTCAAACTCAGCAAGCCGGGAGAAATCGGCTTATGTTGGAAGTGCGTGACGTAAAAAAATATTTTGGCGGCATCAAAGCCTTGGACGGGACTTCTTTAACCCTTGGGGCCAACGAGCTCAAATGTATCATTGGTCCTAACGGTTGCGGTAAAAGTACCTTGTTTAATGTTATTACCGGGGCTTTGCCGCCGACCAGCGGCCAGATAATATTTAAAGGTCAAAACATTACCGCTTGGCCGCCTCACAAGATCAGCCGTCTGGGTTTTGGGCGCAAATTTCAGGTGCCGTCCATTTTCAACGACATCACCGTAGCTGAGAACATCGAAATTGCGGCCATGGCCTTGGCTACCAGACAAAGATTGCGGAAAACCCTGGGTCATAAACTCGATCCGGCGGTTTTTGACAAACACCTGGGAGACTTTGGTTTAACTGCCTTTCGCAATTCGGTGGCCGGAGAACTGCCTCACGGACTCAAACAAAGGCTGGAAATACTGCTGTTAATACTGTCGGAAGCCAGCGTCATTTTGTTGGATGAACCGACCGCCGGCATGAGCCAGGCCGAGACGTTAGAAACGGCCGAGCTGATTTGCCATATCCAAACCAAGTTTATGACCTCGGTTTTGGTTATCGAACACGACATGCACTTTGTCCGGGCTTTAAAATGCCCTTTGATTGTGATGATGAAGGGTACGGTGGTGAGAGAAGGCGTCTACGAGACTATCAAAGAAGATTCAGAAATTAAAAAGGCATATTTAGGGGAAATAGCATGCTGAATATAGACTGTCTTCACTCAGCTTATATTCGCGGAGCAAATATATTAAAAAATTTAAGCTTTCATATAAAGCCCGGTGAACTCGTTGCCGTTATGGGCCGCAACGGCATGGGAAAAACGACCCTGGTCAAGACAATTATCGGGCTGATGCCTTATTTAAGCGGTGACATACGATTTTTAGAGGAAAAGATCTTGGGCCGCAAAAGTTACGAGATCAGCAACCTCGGGGTGGCCTACGTCCCCCAGGGCCGCGAAATATTCAAGGATTTTACCGTCGAGCAGAATCTGCTTCTGGGGGTCCTGGGCAAAAAAAAGAAAGTCTCAGACTTTGATTTGGCTTATCAACATTTTCCCATTTTAGCTGAACGCCGCAAACAGCTAGCTGGTACCATGTCCGGCGGTCAGCAGCAGCAGCTGGCCATAGCCCGGGCCATAATCGGAAAACCAAAGCTTTTGCTGCTTGATGAGCCCTCCGAAGGCATTCAGCCCAACATTGTCCATGAGATTGCCGCAACTTTGAAACAGATATCGGCGACGGAATCATTGACCATCTTGCTGATTGAACAAAACCTGGAATTGGTCACCAGACTGGTTGACAGAGTTGATTTTATTGAAAATGGACAAATCGTCCACAGTGTTGATGTCAAAATTATCCATGAAGATCCGGAACTTGTGGCTCGGTTTATGTCGGTTTGATGGATTTAAGTATGATTTTAGATAAAGGCTAGCTTTATGGAAATAATACTAACTATCGGGCTTGATGCTTTATGCTATATTCTGACTTTACTTTTGGTATCCATTGGATTAGTAATTATTTTTGGCTTAATGAACGTAGTCAATATGGCTCATGGCGAATTTTTCCTGCTCGGAGCCTATTCGGTAGTTTTGGTCCAGAAATTTGGCGGCCCCTTTTGGCTGGCCATGATAGTCGGTTTTGTCGCTGTGGCCATAGTTGGCCTGATAGTTGAAGTTTTGGTAGTTTCCCGGATTTATCACCGGGCCCTGGATACTATTTTGGCCACTTGGGGCGTATCTTTAGTCATCAAACAGGCCATCATTATCTTTTTTGGTCCGGCTTCCCAGCAAGTCGTGACCCCTTTCCAGGCTCCGGCGCATTTTTTTGGTTTGGTTTATCCGTCATATCGACTTTTTATAATGCTTATCAGCGTTATGATTTCCTTATGTACTTTTATAATTCTTTATAGGACAAATTTAGGTCTGATGGTCAGAGGAGTTATCGCTAACCGCCACATGTCGGGCTGTCTGGGGCTCAATACCCAGAGGATAGATCGTCTCACCTTTGCCCTGGGTTCGGGTCTGGCCGGGTTGGCCGGAGTGATCATGGCGCCGCTTATGAGCGTCGATCCCCAGATGGGGCTGGGGTTCTTTTTACCCGGCTTTTTGTCAGTATTAGTCGGCGGGGCCGGCAGCCCCTTGGGAGCCCTGTGGGGGGCGGGCCTGGTCGGCGGCGGTACGAGTATAATTGCAGCCATCAAGACACCGGTCGTCTCCCAGATTATTGTTTTCAGTATGGCTATGGTGGTCATTCGTATTTTTCCCAATGGGATATTAGGAAGGAATCGGTAAGGTGCTTGGTCTGGCCCGAAATTGGTGGTGCTATGGCCTGGTCCTGGCGGCCGCTTTGTTGGCTCCTTTATTCGCCGAAGATTGGAGCCTGACCCAACTGTCGCAGTACATGACTTACGGCATTTTTGCCATGTCTTTGGCCTTTATCTGGGGCCAGGTCGGGTTGATGTGCTTCGGCCACTCCTTGTTTTTTGGGCTTGGGGCTTATATGATGGCCCTTTCGGTAAAGGGAATGCTGCCGGGCCTTCCGGCCAGTCAGCTCCTGGGTTTTGCCTTGGCCATTGTGGTCCCCGGTCTTTGGGCCATTATTTTTGGTTTGGCCCTCTTTAAGGGTAAATCCCTGAGCGGAGCCTATTTTGGTATTGTTACCTTGGCTGCGGCCATCATTGCCGAACGCATCGCCGTCAATTGGAACTACATTGGAGGTTTTAACGGTATCTTGGACATCCCGGCCCTGGTTTTGCATTTTGGTCAGCACAGTTACGAGATATCCGAGCCCGTACCGCTGTATTTCACCTCACTTTTTTTCTCAATTGTAGTTTTCGCTTTACTTTTTTGGCTCTGCCGGTCCCCGTTCGGGACTCTTTTGCGGGGCATCCGCGACAACGACACCCGGGCCTCTTTCATGGGTTACGACGTGCCTTTGATTAAGACCGTATCCTTTGCCATTTCCGGTGCCTTGGCCGGCTTGGCCGGGGCTTTGTTTGCCGTTCAGTTTTATTTTGTTTCGCCGGCTCTGGTCGGTTTTGCTTTATCGACCGAGGTGCTGATTTGGGTGGCCTTAGGCGGCAAAGAGGTTATCCTGGCGGCTTTCCTAGGAGCGGTTACTGTCAAAAATGTGGAATCATTTTTGTCCGACACCCTCGGTCAGTTTTGGCTTTTGGCTTTGGGGTTTTTATTTACCATCTCAGTTGTGTTTCTGCCCAAAGGGCTTTTAGGCGGACTATTGAGCCTGCCTCTGCCCTGGCGGTTGAGGCGTACGCAGGCAGCAGCGGAAAAGAAAATCGATGGAAATAGCTAATTCTTTTGGGGTCGAAACTCTCGGTCTGGTTGCGGGCGTCTGCCTGATAGTGGCCTTTATGCCCCAGGCCTGGAAGGCCTTTAAAACTCACTCGGTCAATGATTTGTCCTTGTCGGCCTTTCTCTTACAGGCCACCGGAGTTGTTTTGTGGATCATTTATGGTGTTTTGGCCGGCTCCTTGGCTTTGGTAATTACTAACTCACTTTGTTTGATAATTTATCTTTGTTTGATTATACTTATTTTGCGATATCGTCCCAAACGAGGCTGAGGCTTCGGTTCTTTTTAGAAATTTGGTTGTATGGTTGGCTGGACTTTTGACACCCAAACCCTTGAAGGCGACGTCTTGGTGATCGGCGGCGGATTTGCGGCCCTTCACGCCGCCTTGGCCGCCGCTGAAAACAAAGTATCGGTTATCGTTGCTTCCAAGGGGCGGCTGGGGTACTCTGGGGCTTCGGCGGTTTCCATGTCGGTTCATCGATTCGGGCCGGGACCCTATGAAGCTTTGGAAAAGTACGCCCATTTCATGCTGGATTCCGGATACGGCCTTGGTCAGCCGGAAATGATCCGGACCTTTGTTGCCGAGGCGCCTGGGATACCGGAGTATTTGTCCAGATTCAAGCTTGAGCTGGAAATCAAGACCGTGGAAATTGAGGCCCGGACGTATCCTAATTTTGTGGCCAGCCCTTCCAAGCGTGGTATGACCATCGGCCGGTCTATTCGGCCAGCCGTTTTGGAGGCCCCCAACGTTTCGGTCTGGGAAAACTGGGCGGTCGCCGATCTTAAGCCGGTCGGCTCCGGCTGGCTGGCTTGGCTGGAAAAAGACGGCCAGCTTAAGCCGGTTGCCGCCAAGGCGGTGGTTTTGGCTACTGGAGGCGCCCTGGGCCTTTACGCCTACCACAGCGGGACGCCGGAACTTTTAGGTGAGGGCTTGGCCTTGGCTTTCGAGCTCGGCTGCTGCCTGCGGGACCTGGAGTTTGTTCAATTTTATCCGTACCGTATTTATTGGCCAAAAATTTGTGATATTTTTCCTGATATTTTTGATCACGGAGCTAAATTTTTAAACGGAGACTCAATTCGCTTTATGAATGACTATCCGAAGAAGGAATTGGAAAATCGTGATGTTTTAGCCAGGGAAATTTATCGCCAGGCTCAAACCAGCTTGGATTTGTCGGAAGCTGATCATGATTTTCTGCAGAAAGAAACGAAGAAGTTATATAATATCTATCAAAAATTTCCTGATAAGCGTCTTTTAGTGCGACCTGTAGCTCATTTTACTATGGGTGGCATCTGTGTTGACGGGGACGGTCAAACGGCCCGGCCGGGACTGCTGGCGGCCGGAGAAATAGTTGGGGGCTTACACGGGGCCAACCGCCTGGCTGGACACGCCTTAAGCGAGACCGTTGTTTTTGGTCGCCGGGCTGGTCAAGCCGCCGCCCGCTGGGCGGCCGGGGTCGAATCAGTTGATTTGACCAATCGCCCGACTCCGAACCTGCCCAGCCCCGGGGATGATGAGCCCAAGGCCCTGCTGAAACAGCTTAAAAACACCATGTGGGCCAAGGCCGGTTTGATCAGAGACGAAAAGGGTCTCCAAGAGGGCTGGGCCGAACTGGAGGAACTGAGGCGGAAATTTTCCCATCTTCGGCCACGGAATCTGCAATCCTGGCTGAGCTTAAACCGGGCTTTAACGGTGGCTGATCTGATGGTCAAGGCCGCCTTACTGCGGCGGGAAAGCCGGGGGGCCCATTTTCGGGAAGATTTTCCCAATACTTCAGAACAATATCGGGGCAGTTTCGTTTTTAAGGGGTCCAAAGTATGTTTTGAGGCGGTCAAAGGCTTGAATTAGTTTAAATAGTGTATTGTTATAAATTGTAAATTATAAATATATTTGAGGGTGTAGTGATAAACAATTTTCAAATAGGCTTGGTAATTCGAAGATTAAGATACGAAAATGCCCTTACTCTTCAGCAGCTGGCTGATCGGACTTCGCTGACGGCGGCTTACATCTCCAAATTAGAGAATGAAAAGGTTTCGCCTTCCATCCAGACGCTGAAAACCATAGCCGACGCCCTTAACGTGAGCATGACGGAGTTTTTTGAAAACGACTTGATCAACGATCCTTGTATCAACCCGCCCTCGTCTTGGACCCAGATCCTGGTCAAAGGCTGGAAGGCCGACGTCCGGCAAATGGTCAAACTGGTGGGCAACAAAAAAATGCAGCCTTTTTTTACCGTTATCCCGCCAAAGGGTGGGGCCCATAAACATTATGCCCATCCGGGGGAAGAGCTGGTCTACGTGCTCGAAGGGATCCTGACTTTGGATCTCAACGGCAAAAGCAGCAAAATCGGTGCCGGGTCCCTGGCATATTTTTCGGCCTTGGTTCCTCACACCTGGGTTAACAATACCTCTAAGCCGGTCAAGATGATTTGGGTCTGCTCTCCGCCGAGTTGGTGAGCAGTTAAAAAGATGCCTGCCCCAAAAAGGCGACTGGCCGCCAGAGCTTTTTTTTTGGATCAAAGCGGGAACAAAAGTGAACTACCGCTCACCTAAAGGGAACCGGCTTCTGAAAAGAAGTCGGATGGTTCACAAGACTAAGGCATGGAAACGTGTCTACGTTGGATTAGTCATGACACCCAGGGTTGTCGCCTC
>JAISWF010000049.1 GCA_031271165.1 Deltaproteobacteria bacterium | reverse complement strand
CAGGGTATCGACCAGAAGTGATTTGCCGAAACGACGGGGTCGGGACAAAAAATAGGGGTACTTAATCTCTAAGAGATTGTACAATAGCTCGGTTTTGTCAGCATAAATGTAGTCTTGCTCGCTTTTTTTTCTGTCTTTGAAACCGCGTATGGTCCCAAAATCAGTTATCCCAATTGGTAATAATTTCATGGATAAACTCCCCATGTTTCTGGCCTAAAAACTATGATTGGGGCGAACGGCTCAGACTGCTTACCACTGCAGATCAAGTTTATGCGGCCGTAGCCGATCTCAGCTACTGGGACTGGCCAAATCGGACGAAAGACGCTCAAAAATAAACCTATTGCTTAGCCATAACCGTTAGTTCTTCATTCGCCAGCGTACTACTAAAGTCAATAATTCCATAAACTTATTTATTTTTTTGATTTATTATACCAAAAGATTGAACGTCGTACAACATCAATTGATGATAACTTTTTGAGGACTCAATCAAAATAAGATCGACGCCCCAAGAGCCCCAAAAATTAAAACTTCAAGTCCGTGGCCGGGACTAAATTTCAGCTTGGACTGTCTTCAATTAACTTCATGACCTGGGGTAACAGACTGGGGCAGCGGCTTGACGTTCAGGCAGTCATTGAGTTGCTGATGGCGGCGGGGAATGGAGAAAAATACGCATCACTCCGGCTAGGCTGCTTGGGCCGGGAAAAGTTAAGTCTAGTGCGGCCAAAAAAAGCCCCTTTACTCAAGGGGCTTGGGTAACACCAAGGACACACTTTTCGAGCCGCTGCCTTGCAGCGGCTCGAATCTGGATGATGCCTCAGCTAAACTCTAGCGGTAAGTTGCCGAAAGCTGCCCTCTGACCGGACAGCGCTCCATAGTTGTTTTTAGGAAAAACCCCAAAGACTGACCCAAGAACTTTGGCCAAATCTTAAGGCTGGCCTCAGCCAGTGATTCTATTTTAACGATCAAGGGCCATACTTGAAACCAAGCGGCGGGCTTTGGTCTAATTTTTAGGATCTTTTCAGACTGGCCAAAAAATTTCCCCGCTGCGGCCGCTTTAAGGCGTTCAGGGTGCTATGGGCGGGGAAATAATAGGTTAACATCCATTAAAGCTCGCGATTAATGGTGCCTTCCCAGGTGCTGACTTTGGCTTCATGTGATTCTTCCGGGGAAATCCATTTGGTGGTCACTGTTTTCACCCGGGTGTAGAAACGCAGACCATCTCGGCCCAGGCAGTGAAGATCACCAAAAAAAGATCTCTTATTGCCTGAAAATGGGAAAAAGCCCAGAGGCACTGGTATGCCCACGTTGATTCCGACCATGCCTCCGTCCGTTTGGCGGGCAAATTCCCGGCTGTAATAGCCGCTGGTGGTAAAAATCGATGAACCGTTAGCAAAGGGGTTGGCATTCATAATGGCCAGTCCTTCTTTGAAGTCTCGGCAGCGCTTAACGCAAATAACCGGACCGAAAATTTCCTGATCGCCTACCGTCATCCCAGGTTTGACTTTGTCGAGAATCGTCGGCCCAACGAAATAGCCATTTTCGTAGCCTTTAGGTTTACAATTGCGGCCGTCTAAGACCAGCTCGGCCCCTTCTTCAACCCCCTTAGTAATCCATCTCTCAACTGAATCCTTTTGGCCTTGGCTGACCAAAGGACCAAGTTGAGTGGCCGGTTCCCAGGCCGGCCCAATCACCAGTTCCAAGGCCAGCTTTTTCATGATTTTTATGAATTCGTCAGCCACACTCTCCTGAACAACGGCCACCGGAAGAGCCATACAACGCTGACCGGCGCAGCCAAAAGAGGAGTTAATAATCCGGCGGGCGGCCCATTCCAACGGTACATCTTCGAGGACCAAGGCGTGGTTCTTGGCTTCGGTTAAAGCCTGAACCCGCTTACCAGCTGAGGCTGCCTGCCCGTAAACAATCTTACCCACCGATTCCGAGCCCACAAAAGAGACCCCATTGATCTCAGGATGGGCAATCAGTCCGGCCAGTTCATCACGGCTACAGGTGATTAGGTTGACCACTCCCTTGGGAAGGCCCGCTTCAATGAGAAGCTCAAGTAACCTCATGGCCGATTGGGGCACCATGCTGGCCGCCTTAAGAACCATGCAGTTACCTGCAGTTATGCAAACCGGGATAAACCAACCAAAGGGAATCATGGCCGGGAAATTATAAGGAGCAATACCGAGAAAAACACCAACCGATTCGCGGTAAAGATTTATATCGTGGGAGCGGGTGGCCTCCATCAATGCATAGCCCTGAAGTTCCAGAGGGGCTCCTAAGGACAATTCACAAGCCTCAATGACTTTAAAAACATCACCCTTTGATTCTTCAAAGTTCTTACCCATCTCAGTTGCCACCAAGGTGGCGATTTCATCAAAATGCTGGTTGACCAGTTCCCGGAACCGGAAAATTAACTGGGTCCTGACCGCCACCGGCTGGCTCGACCAACCAGGGTAAGCAGCTCGGGCGGCCTTAACCGCCTCTTCTGCCTCTGCTTTGGTTACTATTGGGGCTTGAGCGATCTGTTCGCCGGTGGAAGGATTCATGACCGGCGAGTATTTTCCGGAGGCCGACTCCTTCCATTCGTTGTTGACACAGTACTTTAATCTTTTAATAGCCATGTAAGTTCTCCTTACATTAATAATAGGTTAATAATGTCTAAAACAATTTGTTATATCTTTTAGTCCTATAAAGATGCATGATAGAGAGTGATAATTTCTTCTTTGGTAGCCAGCCTGGGATTGTTGGCCGGACTTCCGCTGGCGATGGCGTCATCGGCCATTTTAGAAACCACCGGGTCCAGTTTTTCTTTGGTCACCCCAAGCTCAGTCAGGGTCGGGACTTCCAAATCTTTGATGAGCTGACGAACTTTATCAGCTCCACTCTGAGCGGTCTTAACATCGTCATTGAGGTTTGGCAGGCCCATGGCCATGGCTATGTCAGCGTAACGGGCATAATTTCCCGACAGAGAAAAATCCATGACTTCTCCAAGCAAGGCGGCGTTGGAGACCCCATGGGCCACATGGAAGATAGCCCCAACCGGACGGGACATTCCATGAACTAAAGCCACCGAAGCATTAGAGAAGGCCATCCCGGCCTGAAGGGCTCCCAAGAGAGTTTTGGAGCGGGCTTCGACATTGCCTGGCTCGGCCCAGGCCACGGGCAGGTTTTTGTATATCAATTTTACGGCACTTAAGGCGTAAAGATCGGAATAGGGCTGGGCCTTACGGGAAACGTAGGCCTCAATGGCATGGGTCAAAGCATCCAGGCCGGTTGCCGCCGTCAGACCTTTGGGCATCCCCAAGGTGAGGAGCGGATCGATCAAAGCCACCTTGGGGATGATTCTAGGACTGATGATGAGCATTTTCACGTCGTTAACCGTGTCCGTAATAATCGTAGTGGCCGTTGCCTCGCTGCCAGTTCCAGCGGTAGTGGGCACGGCTATCAGCGGCAGGGCGTTGAGTCCAATTTTATCGAGCCCCATGTAGTCCTGAATCTGACCTGGGTTGGTGGCCATAAAACTGACCGCCTTGCCAACATCAATGGGACTGCCGCCACCAACGGCCACAATCAGATCGCACTGACTTTCACGGCCAATTGCCAAACAGCCGTCCACATGCTCCATGGTCGGTTCTTTGTCCACTCCGGCATAAATGGCATATTGGAGGCCGGCGGCCTTAATTGAAGCGATGATAGGGTCGATGGCCCCACTTGAGGCCAGGAAGATGTCGGTTACTATCAGTGGTTTTTTTTTGCCGCCAAACCGTTTAACTTCATCCCCGACTTTGAGGGCCACGTTTTCGCCGAAATGGATGGTCGAGGGAGCACGTAAAACAAAACCGTTCATAGTTTAAAGCTCCTTAATTTTTGAGTCACAGAACCAAAGTTTCCCGTAAGGCCTGTTTTTACAGCCGCCCAATTTGACCTATTGTAACCTCTGGCGGTTCGGTTCAATGACACATAATTTATACTGATAAGGTGTTTAAAAGAATCAGACATGATTTATATTATCAATAATAATGAAAGATTATAAATATAGTATTGCAGTAATTTTTTAAACTACCATTAGAAAATTGCAAAGATCTATTTAGCTATTTATAGTGGGAGAAAAATTTAGGTCATGTCTTATTGATAGTCAGAGGCCCAAGTATTACCTATTAGCCTTGGAGACTTGGCGTTGATGACTAAAAGATTAGCACAGGGAGGCAGTGGCGTCAAGAAAATTTTATAATATTTGGCTATTTTTTTAAGCCGATAATTTTAAGCAATAATATCAATTTATAGTAAAATAAAATAAAATAATATAAAGATTAATATGTTAATATAGTTGTATCAGGTGGCTTTTTGGCGTTGTTCAATTATTTCAGACTCATCTTGATGTTGTTGGACAAAGTGTCCGCGAATGCCGGTACTTTCCGCAAAAGACCATGTCAAAAAAACCAAATCAAAAACACGGCCCTGGAAAATAAACCTCCACCTGGTCAATTCGTTTACGTACCACAAACCTACATCTGGTTGGTACGTTTACCCACCAAAAACCTACACTTGGCTGCCTGTGTTGGCACGTTTACCTACAAGTCAATCGACAATCATGATTTGCCGAACAATTTGGCCGCAAAGCGACGACAAACCTGAACATAAGGTGAGCTGAGCTGGGTTAGCGGCGAGCGGCTCTCGGCCGTTTTCGGGTATGTATTAACCAAGGATAACCAACTAGGACGCTGTTAAGTCTAACAGTAGCCCAAAGGTGCAAGAAAGTCGGTAATAACACCAAGCAGAAGAATGATAGTGTTAGGCCAAAACCTTGAAATTTATTTCAACCCGAAGCCTGATAGATGATCAACCAGTAAAAAGTCAGTTTTTCGTTTTAATATCCTGAGATTACTGACAAAAATTCAGAATTCAGGTTTTTGAGGTTTTTTACCGGTTGATCATAGCTGGATAAACGCTGCCGAGGCGGAGTTAAGCGTTTAGGCGGCCAGTGCCTGAAGCGCTCAATTGCTGACTTTACGACAATGACATTCGGGGTAACTGCTTGAGGCCATTTACAGCCTGATAAGACTGAGAAAATTTTATTAATTTAACCAAGTGGAGGCATTAAGCCACTGAGGTTTGAACAATATATTCAGAATAAAAACTCCCAAGGCAATCCCAGCCGCCGGAGGATCGAGATGATCACTGCCGTGGTTGTAAAACAGCCTGGCTGAAAGCTCCTGGGTCAAAGCTCCCAATACCCCGCTCAAGGCGCCCCCGACCAGGGAATTGGTATAGAGAAAACCCAAGGCGCCAACTACGGCCATACAGTGGGTGACCGGTACTTTCTGGATACTGCCCTGTCCAAGTTGGAGAGTGGTTAACATTACCGCCGAAAGGCCCCAACAAAAAATGATCGGTACTGTCCCAGCCGCCGCCTCACTTATGGCTCCAGAACTGACTAAGGGTGCAAGGGCAGCGACAGAGAATTTGGCCACCCCACCGGCCAGACCGCCTACTCCAAAACCCAGAACAATCAGACGCGGCAACGGAGCCATCCAGCTAATCCAAGAGATGCAATAATTTCCGGTCCCTAAAAGGCCATATTTTTGGCGGGTAGGAGATTTACCGAAACATCCTTCTTTTTGAAAAATAAAGCGGCTGACAAAAGTGACGGTCACAATGCTCAAGCCTAAGCCGTCGGCCTCTCTGACGACCGGTATTTTGCCCAAAAGCGGGACCAACAGGACTCCGGCCATGGAGGCCAAGCCGCCTACAACCAATACGTCCCACGATGAACCGATCAACGGGGAAAGGATATCTTTGCCCGCCCCAGCACCTCCAGGATGGTTACCCCGCAAACCCGAGGCATATGAGCTTGCTATGACCCCGGCCAGAAAACCACCGGCATGGGGCCCAAATATTGGACCAAGCCCGACTTGCAGCAGGAGGAAATCTGAACCTCCGGCGAGGATAATGGCGCAGCCGATCATGGTTACCAGACCACAAAGACAAAACGCCCACAGCGCCCCCATTGAGGTTCCGAAAATACCTCCGACAAAAGCTAAAAAAACAATTTCAGTCGTTGGCATTATTTTATCAATGGGCCAAAAGCCCTGTTTTCATCCGTTGCTGATGGTTTGGGTCGGCGTAGCCAACTGCGCCGACCCTGGAACTGTCTAACTTGACCTTCGGTCAACCTCAATTGTCAACTCTTACATCGCCGCCTTGAAAAGTTCGACGATATCGTCTTCGTTGCCTTTTCTGGGGTTACAGCCAGCGTTGCCATCTTGGAGAGCCGTGATGGACATGGGCCTGAGATCAGATTCTTTAACCCCCAAAGAAGCCAGTCCGCTGGGGATGCCCACGTCTTTGGAGAGGCGCTCAATGGCCGTGATAGCCAGTTCGGCCGCTTTCATTTTGCCAAGACCACAGGTGCATTCGCCCATGGCCACGGCGATTTGAGCAAATTTCTCCGGGTTGACCATTAGGTTCCAGCGTTCCACATGCGGCAAGAGCACGGCATTGGCCACGCCGTGAGCCAAATCCAGTAAACCGCCGAGCTGGTGAGCCATGGCGTGGACATAGCCGAGTCCGGCATTGTTGAAGGCCATTCCGGCCATAACGGAAGCATAGGCCATAGCCTCACGGGCTTCGATATCCTCACCGTAGGCCACTGCCCGGCGCAAATTGTCAGAGATGAGTTTAATAGACTGGAGCGACAGGGCATCGGTAATGGAATTGGCCGCTAAAGTGATATAGCACTCAACGGCGTGGGTCAGAGCGTCCATCCCGGTGGCGGCAGTCAGCCCGGCCGGTTTGGCGATCATGAGTTCGGGATCGTTAATGGAAACCATTGGCAGGTTCCGCCAGCTGACGATAACAAACTTAACCTTTTTCTTGGTGTTGGTGACCACGCAGTGACGGGTGACTTCGCTGCCGGTTCCAGCGGTCGTGTTGACACACAACAGCGGCGGCAGGGCGTTGGTGAGTTTTTCAATGCCGGCATAGTCTTCATAAAGATCGCCGGGGTGGGTTAAAGAGATACCGATGCCTTTGGCGCAGTCGTGTGGACTGCCGCCGCCAATGGACAAAAGAAGGTTACATTTTTCGTCCTGATAGATTTTTTTACCCTCGGCGATGTTGAGATCTCTGGGATTGGGAGCAACTCCGTTATAGATAGCGTAGCTGACCCCGGCTTTGTCGAGGTGTTGTTTAACCTGATCAACCGGTCCGCCGGAAATACCACTAAGAACTTTGTCAGTGACGAGGAGAGCTCTGGATCCAAACATCTTGGCGCGGGGGCCAATCTCGGACAATGTGCCCTTACCAATGAAATTAACCGCAGGGGAAAGGAAGTCGGCCATACTGATACACTCCTGATTTTAAAAAGGGTAAATAACTTTGGCCCAACAGGTGCTTCTAATAGGTGCTTGAAGAAGCATTCACTCTGGAACCGAAACAGACAGACAGCTTGAACGGCTAAAGCTCACTATTTAGCGCTATGGCTAAAACTTGAACCCCGCTCAATATTGGGGACTCCAGTCAGGGATAGCAACCTGGCCTGAAGTGTATTACTTGTCAACTATAATTATATAATTACAGAAAATATTCATAGTTAACATGATGCTAACAGGGTATTTTGGCCTTGATGCCGCTTGTTAATTAAATGAGTATCAATAAAATAGTAATATATTTGGCTATTTTTTTTAGCTGGATAATTTGACCCAGCTTTTTTTGCCAGCGAACAACGTATAAAAATTTTGGCCTTGGAATGTGCGAGATTGATAAAATTATCAATAGCACACGGATGATGGGCTTGTCAAGAAATTTTTATAATATTTGGCTATTTTTTGGAAAACGACTGTTCCCCACAGATCAAGCCTGGCCCAAGGCTGAGTAAACACGGCCCGAGCAAGTACCGGCAGTAAAAAATCTCAAGTGCTGTCAAGCGTTTCAGCAAGCCAGCCGCAACGAAATCACGCTCTACGAACCGCTAAGCCGCTCTTGGTCGGTGAAACTTATTTCACTCAAAGGCGAAATCACAAAAGTTCAAAGGCTCCACCCCCCACTAAAGGCTGAAAATAAGGCTGCCGCCAAAACTATGCGGGAGATTGCTGGCGAGCTGATTATCCCGTTTATCCAAAACCGCCCCGGGCGGTGAGCGCTTTTCCAGCGTCGATAAAAAAAACGATTTCGAGGCGAAGAAGCATCTGGCCAGCATCCACCAGCCAAAGCCGCCGGTCAGGTCTGAGTCGGTGCTTGACGACTGCGAAATTGTCTGACAGCCGCAAGCGGTTTATAAGGTTGACCGGTGGCGTTATAATGGTGATGGAGGTAAGATAAATGCATGACTTCAGGAAGGAGCAGCCGTTCCAACCAAAGACAATCGAGTGACTGAGGTTCCGAATACTAACTTTATTAGGAAATACACTAGTAATATAAGGGTATAATTGTATGAATTTCGACTTAGAAACAGTCAAGAAAAATTTTATTAGACGAGGATTTCAGGCTGTTGTCTGTGATGACTTACAACAAGCCACCCGCTTTATCATTGAAAAATTTCCTGTGAATAATGATATGATTATTGGAATGGGAAATTCATTGACCTTAGACGCAATAGGTATCAAAAAGATATGGGCGGCCCAAGCCTCAGTCTATCAACATACCCTGGGTAGCTCAGAAAGCGAAACCAAAAAGGCCTTGTTGGCTGATATATATTTGACCTCGGCTAATGCCGTATCCTCGGATGGTCAAATAATCAACATTGACGGAACTGGAAACCGCACTGCGGCAACTTGTTACGGCCCCAAGCAGGTTATCTATGTTATAGGAAAAAATAAGATTGCCGTCTCTTTAGAAGAAGCCATCAAGCGGGCCAGAAATACTGCGGCGGTCCAAAATGCGAAAAGGTATAGCCGCAAAACGCCTTGTGCAGTCACTGGGAAATGTGAGAACTGTTTATCACCCGAATGCATATGCGCAGTAATGACAATTCACCGTAAGCAACCCTATGGGGTTAAGATAATGGTGGTTCTTGTTAATGAGGCAGCAGGTTTTTAATTCTTACTTACTTACTTAATTGTTGCATGAGGAAGAAAGAAAAATGATGATTACCATAGATGATCAACCGGTAAAAACCCTCAAAACCTGAATTCTTAAATTTTTTTGTCAGTAATCTCAAGATGTTAAAAATGATAAAAACGAAAAAATAGACTTTTTACTGGTCGATCATAAGATGATTTTAAAAAAATAGATGACGGTTATGGCTGCCAGCGGCGTGGCAATCCGAACGCAAGCTGGACATACCAGGAAGCAATTGAGGCGCTATCTGGTCTGTCCCAGGCACCACAATATATCTGTCTGATCATCGCAAGGTCGGGCAGGAGAAATTGCGAGAGCTACCAAAACAAACCAACCCCCACCAGGAGTAAATAACCTGCAATACCTGTATAGCGCATCCCTGTAAGTGCGGGCGGCTCATGCTCCAATCAGCTTTTCGATCGCCTCAACCGTCCAATAGCGGTTGGGACGAATTTGTGCCCCCGCTTTATCTTTGATTAACAGGATTTCCGGCCGGGCGGTGTTATCAACGATCCTAAATATGTCGCTAAGTGCGAGCAGTTTCGGAATATTGGCCAGAGCTTTGGTGTATCGGCTACGGATTTTGTCGGGCGGGACACCGTGACCGCCCGACAGTTCCCGGCTCTTGACGCGAAACACGTTCAGTTCCGCATATGCCGTCAGAACAAATACGCTCTCAATGTAAAAACCGGCGGCTTTGGCCCTGGCGAGCAGGTCAAGGTTGCGCTCTGTTGAGAGAACGGTTTCAAAAGTAAACGAGCGGCATTCGGAGAGGCACAACTCACGCAAACGTTCCGCTTCCCGAGCGGCTTGAAGGTCAGAGCAACCGCACCTGACTTTGATGTCATCGGCGTTAATGTACAACCCGACTTTGTCCCACGCCGCAGTTACGGAACTTTTGCCGGAACCGTTCGGTCCCGCCAAGACGAATATTGACCGGCCATCAGTCAAGGTCATAAATCTTCCTGCCGTCGGGGTATTGAAGGAACGGACGGTTTTGCGCCTCATCGTAGAGTGCGACCGGCGAGCCTGATGATAGAGAAGCAGAAATTTTGGTGTTTACGGCTTCCCGCATACGGCTTTCAAGCGGGTCTGAGCTTAATTCAAGTGCGAACGGTATGGCTCTCGAACGCACCACCTGGGCCAAGAAAATGTTAATACCGGTGCTCATATTCATGCCAAGCGCAGCAAATACCGCCTCGGCCTGTCTCTTTGTGGCGTCATCAATGCGAACGCTGACTCTTGTTTCGGTCATAATCATTACCTCCAATCAATATATCCCATTGTACACCCGATGGGCGTACAATGTCAAATATGAATTTAATCTACTCAAAAGTCAAATATAAACAAACGTAACCAATTTCATAACTCAATTAATAAATAATTAGTAACACACCACCGGCAAAACGGCTTTAGTTAGCCATTCAACAGCCTTCATTTTATTTATTGTCACAGTTTTGGTGGACTAAAACCATCAGCTTTAGCTGGTAGCTTCAGCATTTCTTCTTGACAATGCCGGTGTGACCACTAAAATGAATTTTGCTAGAGAATTTTCTTTACCCTGAGGGTTTTTGTGACTGAATATTTGCATCCTGAATTCCCCAAAAAATTTTTACCCATGCAACGCTGAGTAAAAAAAAATAAGATCGTCCTGAAAAAAAAAGAATTTAACTCTTGACATCATCGCTAGGCTAGGTTAAAATTA
>JAISWF010000035.1 GCA_031271165.1 Deltaproteobacteria bacterium | reverse complement strand
GGCAAGCGAGTTTATCGACAATACAAGAGTATATTCGGCATCAAGGTTAATCAGGACCGGAACGCATTCATCCGCTAGACTAAAGTCTACCGGTTTTCTGCGATAAGACTTATAAAATTTGAAAGGATAGACTGACACCATGGCTAAACCAGAACTTATTATCAGAGCTTATCACGTAATTGTTGAAGAGTGCCATCTGGACGGGCTAAGGCCGGTCGATCCGCCGACCCGAAAGGCGGCAGCGGCTGTGGTCTTCAAAAATCCTTACGCTGGCATCTTTCAAGAAGATCTGAGTTTGCTGTACCAATGGAGCGAGCAATTAGGAGATATTTTAACCCGAAAGGCGGTGGCGGCTTTAAATATTAAGCCCCAAGAGGTCCAAAGCTACGGTAAGGCCGCCATTGCCGGCTTAAAAGGTGAAAGGGAGCACTGCGCCGCCCTGATGCATCCAGCTTTGGGCAAACCCATCCGTGAAAACGTTGGCGGAGGCAAAGCCTTACTGCCGTCGGCTAAAAAAATTGGCGGACCGGGTACGGCCATTGATTTGCCCCTGGGACACAAGGACGCCGCTTTTGTCCGCTCCCACTTTGACGCCATGGAAGTGCGCATCGCCGATGCCCCGGCCGACGATGAACTGGTCTTGATGGTCGGTGTTACCGACTCCGGCCGGCCTCATCCAAGAGTGGGCGGATTGCTGGTTTCGGAAATTAAGGGTCAGGACGGCCTTCGCTAAAGGAAAGGTCAATTTCCGGTTGCGAGGGTGAGGGTAGTTTTTTTGGCTGGCCGCTGGGCTTAGCAGCGAGCTATTACTGGATTATCTGGTGTCATAATGTCAACGCTTGTTAAAAATATTGGTACTCTGGTAAGTGGTGATTTTGCCCAACCACTCCTTGACGGCGATAGTATTTATTTAGATGAGGGAAAAATTGCCGAAATTGGTTCGGGCCTTAATTATCAAGCGGATCAGGTCATTGATTGTCAGGGGTCGACGGTCTGCCCAGGGCTTTTTGACACCCATTGCCATGTGGTCTTAGGTGATTTCAGCCCCCGGCAAAATCAGCTTGGTTTTATTGAAAGCTCGCATCACGGAGGGGTCACCTCCTTTATTTCCGCCGGCGAAGTTCATCTACCCGGCCGACCGACCGATCCCAGCGGAACCAAAGCCCTGGCCACTTTAGCTTATAAATCCTTTGCTAAACTCCGGCCCGGAGGGGCTAAAGTCTTGGCCGGAGCTTTGATCCTCGAAAAGGGCCTGCGGGAGGACGATTTTCGGGAACTGGCGGCCGAGGGTCTGTGCCTGATAGGGGAGATAGGTTTGGGCTCGGTTAAGTCACCTCAGGACGCCGCCCCCATGGTCCGCTGGGCCAAAAAATACGGCTTTAAGGTTATGATGCATACCGGGGGGACTTCGCTGCCGGGGTCGAGTACGGTGACCGCCGAGCAGGTCATGGCCGTGGATCCCGATATCGTCTCCCACATTAACGGCGGGCCCACCGCTGTCGCCCCTGACGAAATCAAAAAGCTGGTCAGCCAGACGGCTTATGTTTTAGAGCTTGTCCATTGCGGCAACAATCTGGCCGCCAACATCGCCTTGGAGGAAGCCAAAAAACATCAGGCTCTCCATCGCTTTATTATCGGCACCGATTCGCCGTCGGGCACCGGCGTAGTTTCGCTGGGCATCCTGCGAATGATCACCCATGTCGCTTCTCTTGGCGGGGTGCCCGCCCCGCAGGCCCTGGCCCTGGCCACCGGTAATGCCGCTAAAGTCTTTGAGCTCAACCGCGGGTTAATCGCCAAAGGCCGGGAAGCCGATTTGGTGGTCATGGACGCCCCCATGGGGTCTTACGGTCAGGACGCTTTGGCGGCTATGACCTGCGGCGATTTGCCGGCCGTCTCTTTGGTTGTGGTCGATGGGGTGGTGACGGTCAAAACCAGCCGTAATACCCCGCCAGCCGTCCGAAAAGTTATCGTGAGCTGACAACAACCAGTCAGTTCTTGGAAAAGAATTGGAAAAAGATTTTGGGAGATCATTTCTAGTGTCAGCTGACATAAAAATAACTTTGGGGCTATAATGAGTAGTCAAATTGGCTTTTTAAGATTAATTAATAACTGTATTTTGTTTTTTTAAATTGATTGTAGTAACCGAACATTTTAAAGTATAAAAATATAATACATTGCCATTGGCCGATGAGATAATTTTCGGTCTTCTTCTTGAGTTTTGTCTTAAAATTATTTCCAAAAATAGAGGCGGCCAGACAGTCAAACGGCCTCAAAAGCCGCTGACCTGGCCTATGACCTTAGCCGCTAAATTGGCCCATGTCCTTCAATGAAGGCCGGGTTTTTTTGAGGGCTTGGGCGGCCAAAGGCGGACGGTAGAAGTATCGACCCGTGAAATTGATACTTCTATCACCCCTTTGGCAAATTTGATTATTTGGGGCCGGTTAACTGCCCAAAGGCCGCTGTCTTAAGGAGGGGGTGCGTGATAACAGGATTTATCGGGTTAGGAGCCATGGGCCGCTTAATGGCCTCCAGGTTAGTCAAAGCTGGATTTGAACTTTTGGTCAGCGATCTCGTGCCCCAAGCGGTTAGCGAGTTGACCGCCATAGGAGCCGCCGCCAGAAACACCCCGGCCCAGATAGCCGGGGAAGCGGATCTGATATGTTTCAGTCTGCCTAATTCGGAAGTACTAAGCGAGGTCCTAACCGGCCCTGACGGCGTCTTTTCGGCCGTCCGGCCCGGGACTTTACTGATTGACTTTAGCTCGGTCGCCCCAAACGTAAGTCAGCGCTTAGCCAAAGAAGCCGAGACCAGGGGCGCCTCCATGCTTGACGCTCCGGTCTCCGGAGGAGTGCTCGGAGCCGAAAAAGGGCAGTTGACTATTATGGTCGGCGGCCAAGCTGAAGATTTGGAGCGGGCCGGAAGCGTACTTAAAGAACTGGGTAAGAAAATCATTCATGTCGGCCCTCATGGTCAGGGTCAGGCCATGAAACTGGTCAACAACCTGTTATTGGGCATCAACATGGTTGGTGCGGCTGAAGCCCTGACTTTGGGTCATAAGCTGGGCCTAAATCCCCAGGCCATGGCTGAAATCATTGGCCAGAGCTCCGGGGCCAGTTACGCTTTTTCGGCCAAGGCTGAAAAATTTATATTCGCCGGCCATTTTGGGCCGGGTTTTGCCGTGGATCTGCAGTACAAAGATCTGGAGCTGGCGGTAACCATGGCCAAGAATCTAACTGTACCTCTGTTTATGGGCAATCAAGCCCAGCAAATTTTTGAGGTGGCCAGAGCCAAGGGCCAGGGCCGGGAAGATATCTCTTCGGTCATCAAACTCTATGAGGAGGCGGCCAAAACTTTGGTCAGAAAAGATCAATGACTGACCTAAGTAAAATGCTCAATGACCAAAACCTCAAATGGGGAACTCTAACCTTCGGCGACATCTGCCGATTGGCGGAGGCCGCTGGTCTGAGTGCCGGCCAGATGGTCATAAAGGAAGCGGCTCAGGCGGCTGAGCTGACCGAAAGCGAAGTTGGTCCGACTATCTGGCACGAGTTTTCTCACAATATCAACGCCCTCCAGCGGGGTTTGGAAGCCGACGGATCCAGTTTTTTGTTCGGCCAAATGGCCCGCGAATTGAGCGGGCCCGGAGTCCCACCCCTTTCGGAGGTGCCGCTTTTGGAAAAAGCCGTCAAATATACCTTTGCCACCCAGGTTGGCAATCACTGTGTGGGGTTGCGGCCCTGCGCCGGTACCGGTGATTCGTGTTCGCTGACCGGCCTGGCCCAGGCCATCCGGGAAGAAACGCCCGATGAGAATCTGGTCGACCGGGCGGTAGCCGTCATGCTTAAGCTGGCAGTCATCTTTCGGGTGGCCAAAACGACCACCGGCTGCAACCTTGAAGGCTTTGGGGCTGGGGCGGCGGCGGCAGCGGCGGCCTTCAGTGAACTTTTTGGCGCCGATCCAGGTCAAACCGAACGGGCGGTGGTTTTGGCTATTTCGCCGACCATCGGTGTACCCTGTACTCCCCGGGTCATGGTGCCAGGCCTTTGTGCCACCCACATCGGTGGGGGTGTCATGATCGGCTGGCTGGCCGCCTGGGTCAGCCGGTACTCGAACCTGCCGGTCAACGTGCCGGTGGATCTGATGATGGCCATGGCTGCAGCCGTCCATCCGGTTTCGGCCCAGCAAGTGGTCCCGGTGGTCATCAAATACATGGAACCTTTTTTTAAGGTCAACCATCAGGTGGAAGACTATCTGCCCGAGGAGATCAAAGCCGCCGATCTCAATCGCCGGGAGCTGACTTCGGCTCAGGGGCTGGCCGAGGCCAGAGATTTGGCCGCTCAGGCTGATTCCATTCTAAGGCCGTTTGGGGATGCGGTAGTGGGCGGCAGCAGCCAGGCCGTGGGCTCCCCGGCCAATACCGCCCGCCTGGCTTACTATCTGGCCAAAGGCCGCATCAGCAAGATTTCCATAGAACTTTATCCGGAATTATTCGCCCGCCGGGCCATTAACATCCCGGCCATTTTAATGGGCGGTGTTTACGGCAAACCCACCGATGACGCCCGCAGCTACCTTGAGGTGATGGATAAAATAAAGAAAGACGGTATTGAGGTGGAAATCAAGCAGTCCAGCGTCCACCAGTTGCAAAAAGTGACTTTGGAGGCCTCAGAAGTAAGTTCCATGGTCGCCGCCAAAAACCGCGGCGGCGCTCGTTTGGTCTTATTAGAGGCCAGTCCCAGCCGGGAGCAGGCTCTGGAAGCGGCCCAGCGTCTGGGCATTGTTGTTGTCAACAGTTGAAGGGAGAAATGCATTCGGTTATGCAGGAGAAAACCATTAAAATAATTCTCCAGGAAAGAGAGCGCCTGAGGGCTTACGAAAAAGTTTTTGGGGTGCTCATGCCGTCTGTCGGTCCTGACGGCTCGGTCAAAGGACTGCCAGGCCCCTACCCGAGGCTGGTCAACGGAACCGAGCGGGGCGGTCACCGGATTTTTGAGTTGGCCCAAAAGGCCAAGGCCACGTCCATACCCATCATGAATCCTATTTTGGGCCGCAATACCGCCCAGGAAACTTTACGAGAATCCCAGGCCATGTACGAAGTGGCCGAAACTCTCAATTTGGATATGTTTCATTTTGTCCACGCCGAGGCCACCCGGCATATAGATCCCTTGGACGGAAGTGAGTTGATCGAGCAATCCAGGGGCAAGGGCGGCATTACCCCGAAGGGCGAAAGAGAGCTGGTGGAAATTGGGGGCGGGGTTCGTCATCCGATGCGCATTAACGCCACCGGCGATACTCCCCATCTGTCCATTTTGAACGCCCTGATCGCCGGTTTTGACGGGACCGACATCGGCCCGATTATTCACGTCCACTTTGGCGGCCGGGGTATCCACAATTATCACACCAAGGTTTTAAACGGGTACAGGGCTCTTGAGATTTGCGCTGACAACAACATATTTGTTCAGATTGAATCCCATAAGCATCTCAACAACATCGGCGGCACCGACGGCATGGCCTTGGCCATGTGTCTTTTGGCCGAGGGCCTGGCCGTCTTATCGGGTTTGCCGCCAGAGCTCGGGGCCATCCAGATGAATGTCTCCGGCATTAACATCCTGGCCGATCTGGCTTTGATGCGAGCCTTTAAGGAAACCATCTGGAGCGGTTCGCTGATAGTGGTGCCGGAAACCTTTCAAAATCCGCCCCAGGATCTGATTGCCGAAGCCGCCCATTTTGCCAGGATGGCCGTGGTGGCCAAACTGGGCGGGGCCGATTTCTTCCGGCCCAAAGCCGCTGAATCGGTGGGCATCCCCACCGGAGCTTCCATGGGCAAAGCCATCTGGGCGGCTCAGGACGTTTTTAAAAATACCTACAAAGTACCCTTTAACGATCCCTATATCGACCGACGGAAAGAAGAAATCTGGCTGGAAGCCATGGAGGTGCTGGAAAAGGTTTTGGGTCTGAGCCGAACTCCTCTGCCGTCCGAGATCGATGAAAATTTTTGGCGCCGGTTTGAAGTTGATTCTATAATCGACAAAATCGTCATCGGCGGCAAAAGCGGGTTATTGGATGCCCCCAGGGCCGGAGGCTGGGATCTTAAGCGGCATGTCCAGACTCACCGGGACGCTGACGGGATTCGCCGGTATATTGACGGGCTGACGCCTCTGGGGCTGGATCCCGCCAAAGTCGCCGTTTCAACCAGCGGGGTTAAGCCGGTTTTGCAGCAAAGCCCGACCAGAAAGCAAAAAATAGTTTTGGCTACCGTCGGGGCCGATGCCCACGTCTCCGGAGTCAATTGGGCCAAGGAAAACCTGGAGAAAGCCGGCTTTGAAGTTATTTTTTTAAGGGGCATGAATTTGCCGGAAACGGTGGCTGAAGTGGCCGCTGAAAGCCGGGCCGACCTGGTGGGCGTAAGTAACCTTCTGGGTTTGGGGCAGGCCCTTTTTCCCAGAGTCGGACAGCGCCTGGCCGAGCTGGGGCTCCGCGACAAGATTATCGTGGTCGCTGGCGGAAGAATTTCAGAAAAAGAAGAAGAACATACTTACTATGAGGAAAAAATTAAAAACGAAGGACCGGGTTTTTTGGGAGTGGAGGCATTTTTTGGACCCGGAACCGAGGAAAAGAAATTTTTAAATTGGATTGAAAACGCTTTGCGAGCCAAAAACAATTATGGAGAACCCCCATGCCAGAGCAACGAAGCATCCCCTGTGTCATAGCCCGCGGAGGTACCAGTAAAGGCATCTATATTAAGGCCAATCACCTGCCTCAAGAGCCAGTCCAGCGCGATAAGGCTATCTTGGCAATTTTTGGTAGCCCCGACATTCGCCAAATTGACGGTCTGGGCGGAGCTGATCCCTTGACCAGCAAACTGGCCATTATCGGCCCGCCTTCTCGGAGTGACGCCGATGTCGATTATACTTTCGGACAGGTCAGTTTTAGGGCGCCGGTGATCGATTATTCGGGCAACTGCGGTAACATTTCCTCCGGGGTTGGGCCCTTTTCCATTGATGAGGGGCTGGTAAAAGCGGTGGAACCGGTCACCATAGTCAGGATTCACAATACCAATACCGGAAAATTAATAGTCGCCGAAGTCCCGGTCAAAGACGGCCGGGCCGAGGTTTACGGTGACTGCGCCATTGACGGCGTACCTGGCACCGGGGCCAGGATAATGTTAGATTTTGCTGATACCGCCGGCTCAGCCACGGGCAAGCTTCTGCCGACCGGACACCTTAAGGAGACACTGGCGACCAAGTACGGAGCATTTGAGGTTTCTTTGGTTGATTGTGCCAACGCCATGGTCTTTGTCAAAGCCCAGTCGCTTGACCTCAAGGGCATTGAGGGCCCCAAAAAAATTGACGGTGACAAAGCTCTCTTAGACCGCCTTGAAGCCATCCGCGGTGCCGCCTCGGTAGCCTTGGGATTTTCTCAAACCCCCGAAGAAGCTTTAATTAAAAACCCAGCTTTCCCCATGCTGGCCGTGGTCAGTCCCCCGGCTGATTATCTGGCTTTTGGAACCGGCGTAATTGTCAAGGCTGACAGTATTTCTTTTGTGGCCAGAAACATGTTTATGCAGGTTTTGCACAAGACCTACGCCGGGACCGGGTCGGTCTGCACTGCGGTGGCCGCCTGCATCCCCGGTACGGTGGTCAATGAGGTCTGTGCCACCCATCCGAATTGGGGTTCAGTTATCAATATCGGTCATCCCAGCGGAATCATTAGTGTTGAAGCCGTGGTCGTTGAGCTGGAGGTCAAAAGGGCTGCTTTCCCGCGCACGGCCAGGCGGATTATGGAAGGCCGGGTCCTGATCCCTTAAAGATCAGGGTCTTTATTATCATTAGCAGCCGGACTGTATGCCAGAAAAGTATCATGTCTATGACGTAGGCAGCACCTACAGCAAACTGTCGGTTTTTAACCTTAGCGGCCAGACTCTGACCTTGGCCGGCCGCTCTGAGCATCTGACGACCCTGGAAGACATCACCCAAGGTCTGGCTCAGACCAGGGCCGCTTTGGGTCAAAGCTGGTCGCTCGCTCCAGAAGACCCTTTGGTTTTGGCATCGTCCAGTGCTGCCGGCGGGCTGCGCATGGTGGCCATGGGCTACATGCCGACGGTCACGGCCAAGGCGGCCAAAGAAGTGGCCATGAATGCCGGGGCCAGGGTGCTGGAAGTTGTCTCCCATGATGAACCGCCTGAATACCGGCTGGAAATTCTTCGTGAAATCAGGCCGGACATAATTCTTTTGGCTGGCGGTACCGACGGGGGCGATCGGGACTCCATGGCCGAAAATGCGGCCATCATCGTCAAAGCCGGTCTTAAGGCCATAATAATAGTGGCTGGAAACGTGGCCGCCCAGCCCAGGATCGCTGAAATATTTGAAGAGGCCGGCCTTAGCTGCGTTCGGGTCGGTAATGTTATGCCGACCATCCACGAGCTTCGGGTCGGGCCGGCCCGAGCGGCTATTCACCAGCAGTTTATCCGCCAGATTACCTGTGCGCCGGGTCTGGCTGAACTGGCCAGCCTGGCTGGCGGCGGGGAAGTTATCCCGACTCCGTCGGCCATTTTAATGGGCGCTGAACTGGCTGCCTTGGGAACTCACCGCCAGGACGGCCTTGGCGGGATATTGGTTTTGGACATCGGTGGGGCCACCACTGACGTGCACTCGGTTATTCCGATGCTCAAAGAGTTAAGGCCCGAAGAACGCGGGCTGGTCATCAATAACGACAAGCAGGTCGCTTTCCGGACTGTGGAAGGGTATTTGGGGCTTCGTGTATCGGCTTGCGGCATTGTGGAAACTGTTGGTGCTCAGGGCGTTTTTGATTGGCGCGACCAACTCTGCGGTACTAAAACAATGGAGCCGGCTGAGCCGGCGGAAAAAAAGCGGCTGACCGATTATGCGGCGGCTTTGGAGAAAAATACCGGTCATATCCCTAACGGCGACTGGGAGATCGAGATAGAAGCGGCTCTGGCCGCTGCGGCTTTGGATGCAGCCCTCAAACGCCATTGCGGCTATTGGATAACTCAGTACAATCCCGTCTTGGGCCTGGCCCCTGGGGCTCCGGTGGGCCGAGATCTCCGTCCGATTAAACTGGTTATTGGAGTGGGCGGGTTTTTTTCTCACCGGCCGCCGGAAGCCGGTTTGGAACTTTTAAGTCAGGTCTTTAAAAACCGTGGCTACTCACTGTACCCCGAAGATCCTCAATTTTGCCTCGATTATGACTACCTGCTTTATGCCGCCGGCCTTTTGGGGGCTTTGCACCCGGAACCGGTGTTAAGTTTTCTCAAAAACTATTTGACTGGAGTAAAGCTATGACCACAGCCAAAACTCTGCCAGAGCTCTTTAAGGCTAAAAAACTGGTAGTCGCCCCCGGGGCCCATGATGCCCTAACGGCTAGGATTATTGAAAAGAGCGGCTTTGAGGCCGTCTACATGACCGGTTACGGGCAAGCCGCCAGTCATCTGGGGCGGCCTGACGTGGGCTTGATCTGTTTTTCGGAAATGCTGGCCCGGGCGGCGGCCATGGCCGAAGCTACGGTTCTTCCGGTGATTGCCGATGCCGATACCGGTTTTGGCAATGCCGTCAGCGTGATACGTACTGTTCGGGCCTATCAGAAAGCCGGAGTGGCGGCCATTCAACTTGAAGATCAGGTGGCCCCCAAGCGCTGCGGCCACATGTTAGGGCGGGAAATAGTCTCCAAAGAGGAAATGGTTGGTAAAATTAAAGCCGCCGTTGATGCCAGAATAGGCGATGATTTTATGATTATTGCCCGCACTGATGCGCGGACGGTCAAAGGACTCCCGGAAGCCCTGGAGCGGGCCCTGGCCTACCAGGAGGCTGGAGGCGACATTATATTTGTCGAATCCCCCGAATCAGAAGAGGAAATGAGGACCATTAATCAAACTATTACCAAAAGTTTAACCTTGGCCAACATGGTTGAAGGCGGGCGGACTCCGCTTTTGCCTAACAGTCAGTTAGAAGAGATTGGGTTTAATCTGGTCATTTATCCGACCGCCTCCACTTATCTGGTGACCAAGGCCTTGATGGATCTGATGAGTACTTTGAAAAAAGATGGGACAACCAAAAATATGATGAACCAAATGGTAACTTTTACCGAATTCAACGAATTGATTGGGCTCAATGAAATAAATGCCCTGGCCAGCCAGTATGGTCCGGTTACATCCCGATGACGTCCAAAAGACGGCATAAATATAGCCCAAAGGCGGTCCAAAGATAGCCTAAAGATAGTTTTTTCCCCTCCAGCCTAAGGGCGGCCGAATATTTTTTAAAAACCGGCTCCAGTGCCTCCGCCAACTGGACCGCCCGATTGGATTGGGCAACATTGGCGGCGGGATTGGACTGCACTGAAGGGCGAAGCGAATTTATGACAATTAAGTCTGTTTAGCTGTATTTTATTATAATTTTGATGCTTTCGCTCTGCCATAGGGGGAAAAAGGGCTCTTGACAGAGCGCTGAAAAACAAGTAAAGTTTTTGAAAATAAGCCCGCTGGCTGATCAGAAATAATATTGCTGAAGGCCGAAAAAAAACCGAAGTGGTTTTTTTTCGGTTTTTTTTATTTCAGCCGGTGCCGGCCTGGGAGTCTTTTATAAAGTTGCGACCTTTTGGGATAAAGCCCGAATCCCAAAAAAGAGGCGGCTTTTGGTAAGCCCGCTCCTGGCCTTAAGCTCTCAGGGCCATATTTTGGCCGACGGATCTTGATAGCCCCGTTGGGATTGGCTCCAGCAAACGGCGGCGGTTTTATTTGTTACCTTGCCGATCAGAGAATACTGAAGGTCAAACCTTTTCCCGCGTAATTTCGGGGCTGCGGCTTCCGGCGGGGAAAGAAAGCAAGGAGAATTCTGATGAAAAATCGGCCTTGGTTGTTTTTGGCAATTGTCTTGGTCTTCTTGATTGGGTTGGCCTCGACGGCGGCGGCGCCGGCTTTAGCGGACGCACCCAAAGAGGTGCGGCTGGCATTTTTAAACGGTCCCCGACCCTGGATTTTGGGAAAAATTGACGGCTCTTTTGATCAGGCTTTTGGGGTCCCGGTCAAGTGGGTCCGTTTTCCCAGCGGTCCGCCGGCTTTAGCCGCCCTGGCGGCCGGTGAAGTTGATATTGTTAGGGTTGGTTCGGTTCCGGTAACTTCGTCTTTAGCTCGGGGACTACCATTTAAGGTTATTGCTCTGTCAGGCGTCATCGACACCAGCGAGAGGTTAGTGGCTAAAAATTCCATTAAAACAGTTAAAGAACTGGAAGGTCATTCCGTGGCCACCGTCGCCGGATCGACCGCTCACTACGCTCTTTTGGCCGCCTTTAAAGTTCATGGGGTGGACATCAAAAATGTAAAACTGGTTAACCTCAACCCGGCCGATCAGCTGGCGGCCTGGAAAAGGGGCGACATTGACGCCTCCTATATCTGGGGTCCGGCTTGGCACGATCTTGAGCAAGATGGGGGTCATACCCTTTTGGGTTCCGGAGCCCTCAACAAAGACGGATATTATCTCTTTAACGCCTTTGTGGTTTCCAACGATTTTGCCGAAAAATATCCCGATCTGGTGGTCAAGTTTTTGGAAGTTTTTCAAAAAACAGTTGATCGTTATCAGGCTGACCCTGATGGTTCGGCGGTATTGATTGCCAAAGAACTTGAACAGGGCCTCGAAGGGGCCAAGCTGACTCTGGCCGGACTGGTTTACCCGTCGCTGACCGAGCAGCTCAAAGTTGAGTGGCTTGGTGACGGGGCCACTACGGCTAACTCTAACATCGCTAAGAGTTTCGGTGACCAGGCCGCCTTTTTGGTGGAACAAAATGAACTCAGGGCCAAAGATGTGCCCGAAAGTTACGCTCCCTTTATTGATACCAGCTTTCTTAAAAAGGCTGCTAACCCGTGACTTTTCGAGGCCCAAAACAGGGGCGCCCTCTGGGGGTGGCCATAAGCGTGATTTCGGTGGCCGCTTTCGTGGGACTGTGGTACGTCTGCGGCCGCCTTAAACTCATGAGTACACTAATTTTACCGCCGCCCCAGGAGATTTGGATATCGGCGGTCGAGATTTTTCAGGACGGCTACCACCACATTCCCCTCTGGCAGCACGTGGGCATAAGTCTGGGACGGGCTATGGTCGCCTTTTTCCTGGCCGTGCTGGTGGGGGTCCCCCTGGGATTGGCCATGGGCCTATCGCAGGTTCTGTCTTCGGCCTTAGAGCCTTTTGTTCAGTTCTTTCGGCCCCTCCCCAAGATCGCCTTGATTCCACTGGCAATTTTATGGCTGGGAATTGGGGAGGTGTCGAAGATTTTTTTAATCTTTTTGTCGACTCTGTTTACGGTGGTGGTCGGGAGCGCCGCTTCCGTCAAAAGCGTCGGTGAGGGCAAAATAAGGCTGGGGGCGGCTTTGGGGGCTACCCGTTTTCAGATGGTCTGGCGGATAATCCTGCCGGCCAGCCTGCCGGAAATTTTTACTTCCGTAAGACTGGCCGTGGGCGTAGGCTGGACTACCCTCATCGCCTCCGAAATGGTGGCCGCCGAGTCCGGGATGGGCTGGATGGTCATGAACGCCAGTTCCTACATGAGAACCGACATCGTGATGCTGGGGATAATTCTTTTGGGGCTGGCTGGGTATTTGCTGGATTATCTATTAGTGGTGGCCGAGAGAGTGACCGTACCCTGGGCCGGCCGGGAGTAGTAGCCATATGTCCGGGTCCATTTTAAAATCAGCCGCCGTAACCTCTCTTGATTACCCTGTTGATGACGGCTCGTATTCGGCCCCCAAACGGAAGGTCGATCCCGGCGGGGGAATTGAGTTAAAAAACGTCAGCCACCGTTACGGTGACCGCTCGGGCGGTCAGACGACCGAAGCGGTGGCTGATTTTTCCGTTCTCATTGTGCCCGGAAGTCTGGTGTGCCTGCTGGGCCCTTCGGGCTGCGGGAAATCAACTCTTTTAAACATTTTGGCCGGCTTTGAAAAACCGACTTCGGGCCAAGTATTGGTTGGGGGCCGGACTATTACCGGGCCGGGCCCTGACCGTGGAGTGGTCTTTCAGGAGCCAAACCTTCTGCCCTGGCGGAAGGTCATCGGGAACATCACTTTGGGGCCGGAGTTGGCTGGTAGCCCCAAAAAAGAGGCTTTGGCCAAGGCCGAAAGATTTGTGGAACTGACCGGGCTCAAGGGCTTTGAAAAACACGCCCCTTACGAGCTCAGCGGCGGCATGAAGCAGCGGGTAGCCCTGGCCAGAGCCTGGATCTCCGAGCCGCCCATCATGGTCATGGATGAACCTTTTGGGGCATTAGATGCCCAGACCAGGATTAGCATGCAGGAGCTTTTGGTGGACGTCTGGGAGAAAACCGGAGCCACGATTTTGTTTGTAACCCACGATGTTGATGAAGCCCTTTTTTTAGCCGATCGAGTCTTGGTCATGACCCCAAGGCCCGGCCGCCTGGCCCGGGACATTGTTTCGCCCCTGGGAAGACCCAGGGTTTATGAAAGCCTGGTCGTTAACCCAGAATATGCGGCCATGAAGCGAGAAATTCTTTTGGCTATGCGCCAACCGGAATATTTTATTTAAAAATATTTAAGAGTATAAATTTAAAATCTTATAAAATTATTAACTGGCTTTTGGCTTTGGAAAAAATATGAACCTACATAAATTTCCCCGTCGGGGTTATGTCAAGACTCCCACGCCCATAGAGTATCTCCCCCGCCTGACCCGGGCCCTGGACGCCGGGATTGAGGTTTATGTCAAACGAGACGATCTGCTGCCCGGGACCCTGGGCGGCAACAAGACCAGAAAACTTGATTTTTCAGTGGCCAAGGCCTTAAGCCAGGGGGCTGACGCCTTAGTCACCAGCGGGGCAGTCCAGTCCAACCACTGCCGGCTGACCTTGGCCTGGGCTATTCGTGAAGGCCTGGAATGCCACCTGATTATCGAAGAACGGGTTCCCGACAGCTATGATCCTCACGGTTCTGGAAACAATTTTTTGTTTAACCTCTTGGGGGCCGCAGGTCTGACCGTGGTTCCGGGAAACGCCGACATCCAAGCTGAAACCCAGGCTGCGGCTGAGGCTTTGAGAAAAAAAGGAAAAAAGCCATTCATTATTCCCGGCGGGGCTGCCGACCCGGTCGGGGCCTTAGGTTATGCGGCCTGTGCTCAGGAGATCGGCGACCAGATGCTCTGGGGACAAAACGATTTTTCTCATGTCGTCTGCGCCAGCGGAAGCGGAGGGACCCAGGCCGGACTTCTGGCCGGTTTTTCGGCTCTGTCTACGCCCATTGAGGTCATCGGCATTAACGTCCGTCGGGCTAAAAGAGAGGACCAAAGGGAGGTAATTAAAAGTCTGACCGACCGGACCCTGGCTTTGCTGGATCTTAATTATTTAATTGATGATTCAAGGGTCATTTGCTATGAAAATTTTCTCGGGCCCGGATATTCCTTGGCCGCTCCAGCAACTCTGGAAGCAGTCCGGCTTTTGGCCCGGACCGAGGCTATTTTGGTCGATCCGGTCTATACCGGAAAAGCCCTGGCCGGTCTTTTGGGCCTGGCCAGGGAAGGGTTCTTCCCCCGAGGTGCCAAGGTCTTGTTTCTCCACACCGGAGGGGCCCCGGCCCTGTTTAGTTATCTGAGTTCCTTTCCCGAGGTGGCCGGAAGCGGATTTAAGGCATGACTGATTCTTTTAGCTCTGATTGTTTAAAACTTGATCGCCCAGTTGGGGCGCCATTTAGTGGGACTTCATCTTGGCGGGATGAGGAAAAATCGCTCAGCGATCTTAAAAAGCTTTATCCCGATTTTCCGTATCCGGTGCTTCTGAAGATTGATGTTCAGCGGCGGGGAGTGGTTTACACCAAAGAGGCCCTGGCGGCGGTTGACCCAATCATCCATATGACATCAGTCAGGAGCGATTATTACGATAAAGACGATTTGAGCCCAGTATCACTAATGCTCGACGATGGGACCTCAATTTTTACTGAAGGGTTTTTAGCCGATACCGGCTTTGAGCCCTATGTGGTCGATTTTGACGGACGTTCAGCCTACCTGTGCGACGGCGCCGACCCTTTGGCCCGGGTTAGCTACTGGGAAAAGCCGGATTATTACTCTAAAACCACCTCCAGAGGACGGCACATGTGGCAACTGGTTTCGGCCAGGCCCCAGAGGCTGACGATCCATCCCCACCAGTTTTGCGATTTTTGGAAAAAGTCCGGTTGCGGCTGTAAATTTTGCGTCATGGCCTCTAATTTCCGGGCCGGTAACAAAGAGGCCCTGCTTTCGGTCGACGAGATCGTCGAGACTGTGGCCGAAGCCCTAAAGGAGCCAGGCCGCAATCAAAGTATCTTTCTGACCGGAGGGACGATTGTCTCCGGTCAGAACCCTCTTGACGATGAGCTGGAACTCTATCTGGCGGTTCTCAAAGGCCTGGGGCTGCTTTTTGGCGGCCGAAAATTTCCTAGTCAGCTCATTTCCACAGCCTTTAATCCTTGGCAAATCAGGCGCCTGTGGGAAGAAACGGGTCTGACCTCATACACCGCCGACATTGAGGTACTCAATGAGTCTCTTTTTGACTGGATCTGTCCCGGCAAAAGTCAGCTGATAGGTTACCAAGGCTGGCTGGACCGCCTTGAGGCCGCCGCCCAAATTTTTGGACGGGGCAACGTTAATACCGGAATTGTAGCCGGGGTGGAGACGGCCCGTCCCAAAGGTTTTAAAACATCGGAAGAGGCTTTAAGTAATACCTTAGAAGAAGCGGAAAAACTTTTTCGGCGTGGGGTCTGGGTGGTTGGCTGCGTCTGGCGAGTCATGGAGGGTTCAGTTTTCTTCCGCCAAAGGCCGCCCAGCCTTGAGTACTACCTCAGGTTGGCCCAAGGCTTGGACGGACTGCGCCGTAAGTACGGCTTTATGGCTGATTTGGACAACTACCGCCGCTGCGGTAATCATCCCGACACGGATTTAGCCAGAATATGACCAGCGTTGATTTAAGAACTTATCCTGATTTGGTGGCGGCACTGTTAGAGCCCGCATCAGTTAAGGTTTTAGGTGTTGTTAATGGAGACGGGGCCCCCCATTTGGCCGTCAAAAATTCAATCAGGCTCGAACATGATGGAAATTTGGCCTTTGACGAACTGATCGAAACTTCCCGTAGTAACGCTGGCTTGGTCCGGGCCATGTGGTTTAACCGGAAAGTGGCCATAAACGTTGTTTCCCCTAGCGGCCAAGCCTGGCTTCTTAGCGGGCGGCCGATTCGAACGGTCATCTCGGGTGGAGAGTTTCGGCGCCGCTATGAGGCCGTCCGGTCCCAGGACCCACACGGGGGCCTGGCAGCCATCTGGCATATTAAAATTGATGATCTTTCAGAGACCACGCTGGCGAAACGCCGGCTTGATGAAGAAACTGCACATCCCCTTTTAATACACCTCGACCGCTTATTGGCCGAACCGATCGAGGCCGGAGCTGAGGCCCCAATTTCGTCTGGCCTCCCAGAACCTGCTGAGCATCGTGAACTGGCTAACTCTCATGTTCCTAAAGGACATCATGGGCATAATGGACTTAACGGTAATAATGGTGATTAGCAAACTCAAGGCACCCATTGAGCTGCTGATTGTCAGCAGCCATCTGTCAGTGGTCCCTCCGGCCGCAATTCAGATGCACCTTGATGACCAAGGGCCATGGCCATGATTGCGGTTAGTTAAGCTTCGGCCTTTTCAGCGGTCCCTAAGGCTGTTCCTCCCAGCCTTGCCCCAAAGTCCCCAAATCTTCCCCAAGGCTCAGCCCGCCCTTCAGGGGCCGACCGGTTTATCAGAGGCCCCAAAATGTTACTTGGGTTTCGTTTTAGGGCCAAGGCAAAAGCGCTAAATTTTGGGCCTGAGTAAATATGTGCGTAACCTGAGTTGACATGATCCAGCTGTTGATATAGCATTAGCCAATTCGCCTCATCCGGTCCCGGCTCTTTAAGGCGGCAGACCCGCCAGGGGCTTTGGTCCGCTGAATTTCCGGCGGACCGTTTAATAAGCGCCCGGCCTTGGTGAGGAAAATTGGAGAATTAGATGAGACGGCTTATTTCGGCCCTGATGGCCGTTTTATTTTTACCGGCCGGGGGCTATACCCTCTTTAGCGCCTTTCAAATCAGGGAGGTACCACACGCCCTGGTTATGATGATATTTTCCGGCAGCTTGATGCTGCTATTGGGACTGGCCGGTATTGTGGGGCTGTTAGCCCCGGAACGCAAGGCTGGAGAAAAGGAATCAGATGATGAAGAATCCACTGCCCCGGGTGGCGGCCATTCATGACCTTTCCGGGTATGGCCGCTGTTCTCTGACTGTAGTTATCCCGATATTGTCGACCATGGGCTTTGAGGTCTGCGCACTGCCTACGGCCGTTCTTTCCTCCCACACCGCAATACCTGGTTTTAAGCTCTTCGATCTGACCGATCAACTGCCAGGTTTTATTGAGCACTGGAAGTCCCAGAACTTAAAGTTTGAGGCTATTTACAGCGGATTTCTGGGTTCGGCCCAACAGGCCGGAATGGTCGCCGATTTTATTAGAGATTTTTCCGAGCCCGACACCTTGGTGGTGGTCGATCCAGTAATGGCTGATTTTGGCCAGCTTTATGCCTCCATGCCTAAAGAGATGATCGGGGAAATGACCAAGTTATCGAAATTAGCCAAGGTAGTTACCCCCAACATCACCGAAGCTGCCTTTATGCTGGGCCGTGAAGTTCCCCAAAGTCTGGATGAAACCCAGGTCAAAGACTGGCTTAAAGCTTTAGCCGATCTGGGACCGTCTTATCCGGTCATCACCAGTCTACCGCTGACCTCCAGCAAAGACCGTAGTACCGTTGCCGCTTACAACCGCGATGATGGGCGTTTCTGGTTGGCCGGCCGTCCTCAAGTGCCCACCCAGTACCATGGGACCGGTGACATTTTTTCCAGCGTTTTAACCGGCAGTCTCCTTCAGGGCGACAGTCTGCCCATTGCCTTAGACCGCAGCTGCCAGTTTGTAGCCTCGGCAATTCAGGTGACTTTCGGGTACAGCGGGTTATCTCACCATGAGATTCTTTTGGAAAGGGCCTTAAATACCCTCCATGCCCCGGTGACCTATGCCAGCTACGAGCTTTTGTCCTAACTTGATAACTAAACCCTAATAAAACATTAATTTCTGGCTGATTTTGTTATCAAATGATTAGCTGCCCAATTTTTGGTGGTTATATAGAATTTATTAATCTAAAAATTGAATAATTAAGCATGTTGTAGTTTTTATGTTAGTATGTGAAACATGGTCCCTCTAGCGACATTATTAGAAGGTTAGTTGGCATGTTTATTGTTAATATTTTGATAACAAGCTATAATTTTACCTTTTAAGTAAATAAATGGCTTTTAAAATATAATAAAATAGTTTTTTAAATCTTTTTTTTATGCTGATATAAGCTAGGCATGCGAAAAATGTAATTAAATCATGGTCTTGTGCTATTTATTATAATTTTTCAATAGTAAAATATCAACGTATTTGTAAGATAATAAAACTGTTTAATATATTATCGAAAATAATAACAAAATCTAGATATCGGGTTGCCGCCACCTATGAATTTTGAATTCTTCTACAGTCTATACCAAGCAATGGTTTGTAGTGTATCCAGAGCTAAAGTCTGTGTATAATAACAAGACCTAGCGGTCTTTTTTTGCTTGACTTTTTCGTTGTTTTATGAATAGAACAAATATAACGCTGAAAATTTTTATTGACATTTGATAAAAAAAATGATCATGCTGATTTTACACCATTTGACGACTACTATGATTAATCGCCAACCTTACCATCTTCCAACGTGGTTCCAATGACGTCACCTTCTGACGAAATCAAAGCCTGGCAGGTCACAGTCGCAGTCACCACGACCTGCTCCATGAGGCGCAGAAAAAGTTTTCCACGGCTACGGGATTTTCGTCGGTTAAACCTGAAAATGTACTCGTCTAAATAGTAATCCAAATTTTTTTTTGTTGCCCCTCCTTGATAGGTGCCAAGAAGCCAACGCTTCAATAATGATAGACCCTATGGACATGGGGCAACGCATCCTGGCCACCAATAGCCTTCCCTATTTTATGAATGTAGCCATCGTCCTTAAGCCTGGCGTAGGATTTCCACCCATCGGTGATTACCGTGTTGCCAGGTTCAACATGCTCCTTGACGAATCCTGTGAGGTTTTCGGCAGTGGCTGAGTTCACAACCCGCATCCTGGCTCGTCCAAGGGATTTGCCTTTTACTTCAACCCCTAAGACGACCAGGGCCTTCTGGTCGGCTTTTCTGCCCGGTGAGTCCTCAGAGACTCCTCCAACGTAGGCCTCGTCGACGTCGACTGTTCCACACAACCTCTCTCGACCGGGCCTAACCATGGCTCGGCGAAGTTTATGCAAAATTGCCCAAGCTGTCTCGTAGCTAATGCCAAGAGTCCTATGAGGTCCCATCGCATTGGTTCCGAATTTTTGCCCGACCATGAACCACATAGCCCTGAACCAGACCATGAGAGGCTGGTGGCTGTCTTGGAAGATAGTCCGGCCATGACCCTAACTTGGTGTCGACATGAGGAGCATGTCAATCTATGGCCGGTCCGCCATAATTTTTCACACTGGCATCTCGGACAGATAACCCCGTTAGGCCAACGCACCCTTATCAAATAGTCAATGCAAGCGTCCTCTGAAGAAAAGAGCCGTTCAAATTTTAGCTGAGTGTTGGGGAATTGAGTATTGATGTCGTTAATAGTGTCTATGTCAGATATAATAACAAAATCGCTCAGGTGGCGTCAACTCAAAAAGTTGTCTGCCAATCCTGATTGTTGGCGTCAACCCGATATCTAGATAACAAAATAATAATTTGTTAACCTATAAAATAGTTGTAGTTAGCAAACTAAAATAATCAAAGTTTAGATGTAAAATAAAAATTTATAATTTTTTGTTTAATACGGGAAAAATATACTGTTATGCAATAAATTTAATTAATTAAGTCTGTGCATATGATCGTGTTAATTTGTGTGATTGTATTTATTTAGTTGATAGTCAGCTAGCTATTTGTATTTATTGTATTAAGTCAAACCACCGCCACAACACAAATAATTTTGTTCACACGTAGAAAATGCGGCCTTCATGGCGCGGCTTTGCTTTCGGGATTAGGCCCGCTGGATAGACAAGCGGGACGTGTACTTTAGCTTCATATCCTTTGACAACTTTCCATTCATCGTCAAACCCACTGCTGATAGCCCATTTTCTGAGGATTTCCTGGCCGGTATTGGCTTGCGAATGTCTCTTTAGCGCGGGCAACTATGCAAGAACCGATTCCAAGGGAATAGGCTGCAAGTGTAATGTTTACCGCCACTGCGTAGCAGTCTGCGCTGGCATAGAGAAAATTCTTCAATGAAAACAGATGCAAAACGATTGGAGCATCATAAAATGCGCTTATAATCGAAGCATTGTCTGCTATGCTCAGTTGATTTTTTGAAACATAGGCGGTTTTGGTTGACATTTGGCCACAAAAAGCTGATTTATTTATATTCCCAAGTGCGGTATTGATTTGCTCATTTCGGCAGACCACGATAAGAGGCGATTGTCTGCCGCCCGCATTTGGGGCGTAAAGCCAGGCTTCCAAAATTGTTTTCAGTTGCTCATCGGTGATTGGCTTCGGGTTATACTTACGAATACTTCTTCGTTCGAGCATACATTTCACAACATCATTCATTATGATACATCCTTCCAACATTGGGGGTCTGCCGCATAAAAATCGCCAGTTGTCCCATACGCCACCGCTGGACAACTGCAGCAAAAGCGCAGCAATTCACACTTCCCGCATTTCTTAAACGCCCCGTAATCACGGAAGCGGCTCATACTCAGGCCATTCCAAATTATCGCCAGCCTGTCGGCGAATAAATTACCAACCTTATTTAACGTCAATGCGGCTAGGGATTTGTCCAACCCGAAGGGGAAGGGTTCCCCCTTAGATTAAGCCATGTTAAGATGGTCACGTTTGGAGCGTCGAATAACTTTTGCTCAGACTTGACCGGCATCGGCCTTCAAGATATGTTTATTTAAATTTGTCGCTTCAATTTTATCATTTATGGCGACCCCAGTGAACGCGTACTCAAGATCGATAACAAACTCTCAACACTATGAATTTTTTGAATTTAACTAGTTCCAACTATGCCATTATCAGGTCGTCTGGGTTTTTCTTGAGCATTTCCGGCCTCGCCCAATTGGTAACGGTTTACGAGGGCTGGTAAATTCCTGATAACCGTTCACACAATTTTCTGGCGGCCCATTAGGGCCAAGCCAATAACAATGATATACTGAGCTGGTAGTCAAAGACTGGGCTGTTTAGCACCTTTTCAACCCTCTGAGCCTGGAGACTCCCCATGCGAGCGTTACCTAGCGAAGGC
>JAISWF010000283.1 GCA_031271165.1 Deltaproteobacteria bacterium | reverse complement strand
ATAATTTTAAGGACACAATAGATTCAATCATTAAGGCCACGGATAATGGCAATAAGCGGCTCGTTGATAAACTTATAGGTGAATCAGTTCAGATGTTTGATACTCTCATTCCTATCAATGAAAATTCCTTTGCTTCCATAAATGTCAATGAGAATAGAGATGCTCTTGTTGCTTGATTACTGCAATTGCAATCGCTCGCTAGTATAGTTATCCTCGCCATACAGTGATTATAACCATTCGGCTGAAATTTGACAAGAACTCCAAACGGCCTAATGGCTGAGGAGAGGTCAGGAGCTAAATCAAAGGGACCGGGGTCAAAAAAAAGTAATATATGGCCATTAATCCAGCCGAGAGCCTAACTCATTGATAAGCGGGGTTTGATGAATAATTTAATTAAAAGTGTCAAAACTTAGTTGGCTTGGTATTTTATTGATTAATCTAAAAAATCAATATTAATCCCCAGGCCAAAGTTAACCTGGCTGAAGGGTGAAAGGTTGGTTGTTAATTTAAACCGGGTAAAGTATAATAATTGAAAAGCGATAATCATGTCTCGATCCGACTGAATTCGGCAGCCAGAACTAACTGACGGCTGCTGCAAGCATGGTGTTCCAGGTTATTTGGCCTCTGTCGTAGTGTCCAGGCCAATAATTTTAATATCCTGAAAATTCTAATTATTTTTCTTTTGAGAGGACAAACCATGAAAAAGTTTATCTTTACTTTGACGGCGGCGATTGTTTTAGCCGCAGCCCCTCTAGCCATGGCTCAGGATGATCCAGGCAAGGGATTGTATCTTCCTGGCGACATCACCCTAGCTCAAGCTCAGATCGCTATTGACGCCGGCTTGGCCAAAGCCAAGGAACAAGGCACCTTGATGGATATCGCCATTGTTGACGCCGGCGGCAACCTTAAGGCCTTCGTCCGGATGAACGGGGCCTTTTTGGGCAGCATTGATATTTCCATTAAAAAAGCCAAGTCAGCCCGCAGCTTGAATATGCCCACCAGCACCCTCCATGATGCCTCGGTGCCCGGAGCGGAACTTTACGGCATTGAGGTTACCAACGACGGCATGGTCATTTTTGGCGGTGGCGAGTTGATTAAGGACAAAGACGGCACCATCATTGGGGCTATCGGAGTTTCGGGTAGCTCGGTAGCCAACGACATGGAAGTGGCACAAGCCGGGGCGGCTGCAGTTTTGGCTTCCTTCAAATAAAGCGCCTTAAATTACCTGGACCTGTCAGGGGCTAAAAAAAAACCGGGCCTTTGTTTTAAAGGGCCCGGTTTTTTTTGGGGTCGTCCAGGGTTAGGGGCCGAATTTCAGATATTACCCTTTTAAATCCGGCTAAAGTGTGGGCTGGGGGCTGTGCTATAATGTCGGTCGTGAAAAAGTCAGATTTACCCATAGAGGCGGCTGGCCCCGCCACCCAGACGGTCTTTAAAGTGGCGGTGGACGCCCCGGCCCCGGATATTTACAGCTACCTGGCTAAGCCTGGAACCGAGGTCCTGGTAGGTCAAATGGTCAAGGTTCCATTTGGTTGGCGCGAGGTCTTAGGCTACGTGATGTCCACCGGCCCGGATGAGCCCGGCCGCAAGTTTGACCTTAAGTCCATCAAAGAGGTAATCGTGGCCGAGCCGCTTTTTGGGCCGGATTTTATTAAAATGGTGGAGTTTGTCTCCAATTATTACCTCTATCCCCCTGGACTGTGCATTAAAGAAATCCTGCCCGGAGGTCTTAGCCTCAAACTCAATGTGTGGATTGGCCTGACTCAGAAGGGCTTTGAGGCTGGCTCAAGCTTGACTGGTCCAGCGGCCGAGGTCTTTGAGGTTTTGGCCCAGACTTACCCCGAGCCCCGCTTGTTTAAAGAATTGTTGGCCCACAAGAGCGCCGCCCAGCGGTTAGTTCGTGAAGGCCTGGCCGAACTGGTCTATCGGGTTGACGGCCGTAAGTCAGGTTTTGCCTACGAGTGGTATCTGTCGGCGGTTCCGGATTCTCAGTATCAGGGCCGGGTGGGACCTAAGGAAAAACGTCTCTGGGATTTGGTCAAAGGCGCACCGCCGACGCCGCTGTCCCATTTTCGAAATATTTTGGATAACCCCTTGCCCCAGGCTAAAAGCCTGGCCGCCAAGGGATTAATCGTTATGGAGAGCAAAGAGCGGTTCCGCGACGATCCCAACCGAGCCATAAATTTGGCCATCGAAGACGTACTTGAGCTGACCAATGATCAGCATAAGGCCTTGGCGGCTATTGAAGGGGCGCTGACCTCCGGGCAGGCCGGTTCATTTTTGCTGTTTGGGGTTACCGGAAGTGGCAAGACCGAAGTCTACCTGAGGGCCGCTCAAAAGGCTCTGGAGGCCGGGCGTGGTGTGCTGTGGCTGGCCCCGGAAATCGCCCTGACCATGGGCCTTGAAGGGCGGCTGAAAAGCCGCTTTCCCAATCTCCCGATCAGCGTTCTCCATAGCGGTCTAACCGCCGGTCAACGCCATGACCATTGGCTGGCCCTCAGCCGGGGAGTCAGTCGGTTGGCTCTGGGGGCCAGGAGTGCGGTTTTCGCTCCCATCAGCAATCTCGGCTTGGTTGTGGTTGACGAGGAGCACGATTGGGCCTACAAACAGGATGACGGGCTCCGCTATAACGGACGGGATCTGGCCGCCTGGCGGGCCCGTGAAAGCGAGGCCGTCCTGATACTGGGGTCGGCTACTCCTTCGATGGAGAGCTATCAGGGTACCATAACTGGTCGGTTGGAGCTTTTAAGGATGGACTCCCGGCCAGGTCTGTCGGTCCTGCCGGAGGTGGTCATTGTCGATCGCCGCTCTGAAGCTAAGAGCCGGCAGAAGGCGATTGCCCCGGAACTCAGGGACTCGCTCACACAAGCCTTTCAGAGAGGCGAGCAGGCCCTGATGTTTATAAACCGCCGGGGGACGGCCAACCTTCCAATGTGTTTGGCCTGCGGTCAAGTGCTCAAATGTTCCCACTGTAACTTGGCCTTAACCCTTCACTCGAAAATCGATGGCGAACTTAAATCGGAGCAAGAGGCTCATACTTCGCTGGGTCCAGACAGTCTTTTGGTCTGTCATGGCTGCGGTTACCGGGCCAAGCCTCCGGCTGTCTGTCCCCAATGTGACTCGAAATTGGTCCGCTACTTGGGTGTCGGTACCGAAAGTCTGATGAAATTAGTGGAAAAGGATTTCGGCAAAAAAGGACTGCGCCTGGATACAGACAGTACCAAGCTTAAAGGTGGCTTAAAAGAAATTTTGGAGCGCTTTGCCAAAAGGGAGGCCGATTTTTTGGTCGGGACCCAAATGGCCGCTAAGGGCCATGATTTTTCCTTACTGACCATCGTTGGGGTGATAGAGGCTGATTTAGGTCTCAACGTGGCCGATTTTCGGGCGGCCGAGCGCACTTTTCAGCTTCTGAGTCAGGTTTCCGGCCGGGCTGGCCGCCGGGAGCGGCCTGGAAAGGTCTATATTCAGACACGAAACCCCGATCACTACACCATGACTACCGCCAGAGACCATGATTACGAGACTTTTTTCAATAACGAGATTGAAATCAGAAAAGAATTAGGCTACCCTCCCTTCGCCAGATTAGCCCTGATCCGGATAATCGGGCCAGAAGAGAAGTCCGTCAGCCACTGGGCTGAAAAAGCCGCCCAAAGGGCCCGAGGTATTATCGGTGACACCCCCCCAGAAGAGTTGGAGCTGTTTGGACCGGCCCCAGCCCCTCTGACCAAACTCAGGGAAAAATTTCGTTACCAGATGATGCTCCGCTCCAAAACCTCCTCTGGACGACACCGAGTATTGAAACAATGGCTGCCCGGAATACGAAGCGCTTTGCCGGCCGATATTTACCTCACAGTAGACGTAGATCCATATAATCTTATCTAAAAATAGTTTTTGCGATATATGATGGCTGCAATAGGCAAAATATTTTAATTTAATTGGCTCACTGGTATAATTTAATCGATAATGGTCAATGGGGTTGATTGAGCTTGGAGGCTAATAAAAACGCGCCATCTGGCAGACCCGCCAAGGCTAATACGGTACGGCCGCAAACGCTCTAAGAGAAAGAAAAGTCCAAGTCGCGACATGTATATGCTCTATGAGTAAAGATACAAAATAGTAAGTAAGTAAAAAATCGTTTTTACTACGTCTGACGGTATAATGAGGTCAGGCTGGAAAAGGCTTTGGACAATAGATTGCCTTTTGACCTCTTGGCTGGTGTCAAGGCCAAATTCCAATAAGGTACAAAATAATACGGTTTGATGGTTTTTATTCTTGTTTTAAGTTATGTTTAAAAATGAAAGATGACCAAATCAAATTTCCATCAACGTATAGTAGCTTTAAAGAAGTCAGAAAAGAATGCTTGTTATATGTTGATAAAACTAAATATATTCACAAGCTATTAACAACAAAAGGGTCTAAAAATTGGTTCTTGGCTCGTCCCAGACGATTTGGCAAAACCATGTTCGTGGACACATTAGAACAATTTTTTCTTGGCAACGAGGAACATTTTCGTGGCCTTTATATTCACTCTAAAGGCTACGATTTTGAACCAAGTCCTGTCCTTCGGCTAAATATGGCCAGAAGAGCCACTTCTACGGATGCGCTTAACTCATCCATTATTTCTCATCTTGAAGTAATCGCCGAAAAAAAGGGCTTGGTTCTAAAGAGCCGAAACCCTGGTGACGCCTTGGAAAGGCTAATTATAGATTTCCAGTAGAAAAATAATAATCAACGTGTTGTTGTTTTGGTTGACGAATACGATAAACCCATTTTAGATCATATTAATAAGCCAGAACTGGCGATGGAAATCCTAGATTCATTGCGAGATTTTTATGTTAGCCTAAAAAACGTTGAAGAAAACCTGCGTTTTGTCTTTGTTACAGGTATTTCTAAGTTCGGTAAAACAGCTATCCACTCGGCTCTTAACAATTTAAAAGACATTACTCACTTACCGTTTTACGCAGCAATTCTAATTTTGGAAAAATTCAAAATTTGGCATAGAAATTGACAAAGAAAAAAATAATAAATTTAGAGGATGTAGAAATTTTTAAAACCTGAATCCTGTTAAAAAAATTTTCC
>JAISWF010000275.1 GCA_031271165.1 Deltaproteobacteria bacterium | reverse complement strand
ATAATGTTTTGACCAAGAAACCTGATGAAGTTCCCCCGCCAATTTGGTGGCGGGATTCGATCGGACGACTTGACATTGCAAGTCTGGGGCCAATCTTGCCCCTTTGACTGCTTTTTTTTTGAGAGGTTTGATGATTTCGCCCTGCTTAGGCCTTAAGTATTAGTTGACTTTCTTGAAAATACTCAGGTAAAATCAAAAGCAGGTTACCCATAAGACCATTTTTGGCTTGACCGGTCCTCACCCAACTGTCCAAGAGTATGTCAAAGACGATTGCCAGCGAACTGCGGCGGCTAAAGGATATTACTTTCAATAAAGACTCGTTTTTGGCCTGACCAAATTTTAGTACCCAACCAGATTGGGAATGTTTATGAGGCCTGGCCTCTTCCAGCTGTTGTCACATATTAAAATATCTTAAGCAGTCAAAACGGCCCAATTTGGACCAAACATTTCCACTTAAAATAGCTGTCAGTTATATTATGGCCATCTAAAGGCGCCCATATTCACCTGCTAGACAAAAGTTTATTCGTTTTTATAAAATTTTTCCTAAAGGCCGCTGCGACCCTGACCCAGACCGAAGAACGCCAATTTTCACCAGGATAAAATAATGGTTGTCTGTCCGCCTGTCATAACTTACCTCTCCGGCCTGCTCCTCTTCTTTGGTCGAGAGCCACGAGAGCCAAAGGTCCCGGCTTTTTTGGCTCTCTGCGCCCGTCAATGCGACTGTCCATGCCCGCCCCGTCTCGCTTAAATATCACCCCCTTGTTGGAGGACGGCCGGGAAAGCGAGCTGGCCGGCCTTTTATCGTCACTCCATCCGGCCGACGTAGCTGAAGCCTTAGGACCTCTGGGTATGGAGGCGACCATCAAGGTCATGTCTTGCCTGGACATCCAGCAGGCCGCCGACGTTCTGGTCGAACTGAGCGAATCGGCCCGCGATCAGGTGGCCTTGGGGCTGCCGAGAGCCCAACTGACTAAACTGGTCGCCGAGATGGACTCCGACGATGCCGCCGACATCGTCGGAGAGCTCGACAACCAAGCGGCTGAAGAAGTTCTGTCAGCCATCGACTCTGAGGACTCCGAAGACGTCAGGCGCCTTTTGATGTACGATGAGGAGACCGCCGGCGGCCTTATGCAGCTGGAATTGGTTTCCGCACCCGACACCGACACCATCTCCAGGGTGATCGACCGCATCCGGGAAGCCGGCGAAGATGTCGGCGACATCGGTCACGTCTTTGTCGTCGACTCCAACGGGACACTCAGAGGGATGGTCAGCCTTAAAAGCATGCTCCTGGCCAGGCCCGATACTCAAATTGCCGCCCTTTTGGAAAGCCCTGGCCTGGTAGTCAGGGTTGATGAGGATCAGGAGGCGGTAGCCCAAAAATTTCAAAAATACGACGTCCGGGCCGCACCAGTCGTCGACAGCCAAAACCGCCTCTTAGGCCGCATTACCGTTGACGACATCATCGACGTCTTGCATGAGGAAACTGACCAGGATTTTTATCGGCTGGCCGGCTCTTCCGAAGAAGAGATCTATACCAGCGGAGCGGTCAAAACTGCCGCCCTGAGGCTGCCGTGGCTTTTATTTAATCTAGTTGGGGGTTTTGTGACCTCCTTTATTCTGACCAAGTTTGAGGCCTCGCTCCTTAAAACCGTGGCCTTGGTCACTTTCGTCCCCATGGTTATGAGTCTTTCCGGGGCCGTGGGTTCACAATCAGCCACTATCACCGTCCGTGGTCTGGCTATGGGCCGCATCGGAACCGGGCAGCTCCTCAAATCGCTCCTAAAAGAACAAAAGGTCACCGCCTTTATGGCTCTAGCCTTTGGCCTGACTATTGCCCTTATCAGCGGGACCATCCACGGCACCTTAAGGCTGGGCTTGGCCGTGGGCCTTTCCATCTCGGTGGCCATCGTGGTCTCGGCCTTTTTGGGTGCCGTAACTCCGATTTTCTTTCGGTCCGTCCAGATCGACCCGGCCCTGGCCTCCGGGCCGGTAGTGACCTCGGCCAACGACGTAGTCAGTTTACTGATTTATACTATCATTGGCACGGCGGTGGCCTGAAGTCCAACTTTTTCCCAGTCGTCTTACGGCGGCCGGATAACCGGACCCAAATCCAAAATCAGGGCCCAACCCAGCTTAACCAAAGACTTCGGACCCAATAACCCGGAGCCTCGCTTTCAGGAAGTTTTATGACCGAGCTTTTCAGTCTTCGCCTTTGCGCTCTGCCCGAACCGGAAGTGTTCATGGGTGGCCTTTGTCGGTGAAAGGTCAGACAGTTAACTCCGACACTCGGACAACCCCGGGTGCAGGCCGAGGAGCGTTCGTCTCGGCCTCCCGCCGGGCCCGTTTAGGCTCAGCCTCAGTCAACCTTAAAATATTATCCGATCACCTCGGGGTCCACATCGGCCAACGAGGCGATGAACTGTTTTTTTTGGATGATAATCCAGAAGCGGTCGAACTGGCCAAAAAAGCGATCCAGGCCCTTGAGCTTATGCCCACCCAGGGTGACACGCCTAAACCCTGGGAAGTGGAATGCCTGGCCGGCCTTTTAAAAGCCGATCCCGACATTGATTTGGAAGGTTTTTTCCGGAGCTACCGGCCCCAACTTGGACCAGAGCGGCTGGTAGTAGCCAGAACTCCAACCCAGCGGCTCTACCTTGAGGCCATCAGACAAAACGATCTGGTTTTTGGAATCGGGCCGGCCGGTACCGGCAAAACCTTTTTAGCCGTGGCCATGGCCGTGGAAGCCCTTTTAAGCGGCCAAGTCTCTCGACTGGTACTGACCAGGCCGGCAGTCGAAGCCGGAGAACGGCTTGGTTTTTTGCCAGGCGATCTGGCCGAAAAAATTGACCCCTACCTGCGGCCGCTTTACGACGCCCTCTCGGAACTGCTTGCCCCCGACAAGTTTGCCAGACTCAACCAGCACCGTCTGATCGAAGTTGCCCCTCTGGCTTTCATGCGAGGCCGAACGTTGTCAGGCGCCTTCGTCATCTTGGATGAGGCCCAGAACACCACTCGGGAGCAGATGAAAATGTTTTTGACCCGGCTGGGTCCGGGCTCCAAAGCCGTTGTCACCGGCGATCCCGGACAGAGCGATCTCCCAGGAGGCTGCCCTAAGGGCCTCAATGAGGCGATGGAACTCCTGCCGGGTCTGGAAAGCGTAGCATTCTGCCGCTTCAGCGGCCGAGATGTAGTCCGCCACCGCCTGGTGCGCCAGATTCTGGCGGCTTACGAAAAGGGAACCAAAGCCTCCCCTGCGGACCAAGACAATGATTGACAAAAAAAATCCAAAATTAGCCAACGGCCACCCCCACGGACAGCGGCCCAAAGGCCGAAAACTATGGTCCGGCGCTCGTTTCAGCTATCGGCCCTCAAGGGAACTGACCATCCGTCTGACAGTCATTTTTTTTGTCTCGCTTATTACGGTCATTTTAACCAATCCCCAGCCCCAAGTTTACCAGGCTGGCAAGGTCGCCTCTCACACGGTCAGAAGCGATCGGGACTTTTTTGTCAATGACCCCGAGGCCACGGCTCAGGCCCGATTGACGGCCTACAATTCGGCAGTGCCCCTATTCGTTTTTGACGATCGTCCCGGGACCATGGCTCTGGAATACCTGCGACATGCCTTCGCTCAGGGCCAGCAGCTCTGGGAGAATGGCCATAACTCCCCGCCTTGGGAACTGTCACAAATCTTTTGCCAAGTTTTTGTTACCAACGACTGCCAACGGCTGCTGAACTTGACTTGGCAAGACGGCTTTGGACCCGAGCTTGAGCGTCAAGTAGGCTGGCTGACATCCGAACTCATGGCCCAGGGCATATTACCCGACGATGACTCCTACGCCGCCTTTGACAATAACTATGTGGAGATAGGCCGTCTGGGCCTGGGCCGCTCAATGAGAGCTTTTGAATCGCTTCTGACTTTGCCACGGGCCCGGCTCCTGGCCGAGGCCAGAGCCCGCCTGAGGACCTTCGGACCTGACCCGACCAATGCGGCTCTGGTGAGCCAGCTGACCGTTGGTCTGATTCGGCCCAATCTGATTTTGGACATTGGAATCCTAAAAAAACGACAGCTAGGTGCGGCCGCAGCTGTCCCGGAAGTCATTCACCATGTCCGCTCCGGCGAAATAATCGTTCGGGAAGGCAATACCGTCTCAAGAGAGGCCGAACTTACCATGGCGGCCTTAAGCGCGGAAATGTCCGGCTCGCTTTGGGCCAGGCGCTCAATTGGTCTTTTGGTCCTCCTTTTTATTTTCATGACCGTGACCCAGACCTTAAACCGGCTCGACCTGGAAGGCTCAATGGGTCACAAGCAACTCATTATCCTGTCGGCCCTCCTTTTACTTTTTATCCTTCTGCCTTGGTGGTCAGGGCAATTGGGGCGGAGCTTATCAAGCTCCTTCGACTATTTTGAGCCCCACACGACCTTCATGGCCATGCCGGTCCCGACGGCGGCCATGCTGGGAGCCATCTTTCTTGGCCTTAAGCGGACAATCTTTTTATGTTTTCTGGGCTCGTTTCTGGGAGCCATCGTGGCCCCGATGGACACCTTAACCGCCTTTATTTACATCTGCAACGGATGTTTGGTCTCCAATTGGCACTTAAGGCGTATCAGCGAGCGCAGCCGCCTTATCCCTGCCGCCGCCATGACCGCCTTGGTCAACTGCCTGACTTTAATCGGTCTGACCATGATGGATGGGGAGCTTTTAAGTAAACAATTTCTCCACGACACCTATGCGGCGATTCTTTCCGGCCTGGTGTCGGGCATATTGGCCAGCGGCCTGATCCCATTAATCGAAAGCCTGATGGGTCTGACCACCAATTTGAAGTTAATGGAATTGGGCAACCTCAACCGCCAGCTTTTAAGGGACCTGATGCTCTCCGCCCCCGGTACCTACCACCACTCGGTCATCGTCGGCAGCATGGTGGAAGCGGCGGCCGAGGCCATCGGCGCCAATCCCCACCTGGCCCGGGTCGGGGCCTATTACCACGATATCGGCAAGATCAAAAAGCCACTTTATTTTATTGAAAATCAAATGGGTGAAAACAGGCATGAGTATCTCACCCCGACCATGTCGGCCCTGGTTTTGGTGGGGCACGTCAAGGAAGGGATTGAACTGGCCCGTGAGCATAAGCTTCCCAGACAGGTCATCGACATTGTCGAACAGCACCACGGGACCAGCCTCATGAGCTACTTTTTCTTCAAAGCCAAGGAAAACCGTAGCCCCAACTCGGCAGAAGTCAATGAGGGCGACTTCCGCTACCCCGGCCCCAAGCCGGCCGCCAAAGAGGCGGGCTTGGTCATGCTGGCCGACATCTGTGAAGCGGCCACCAGAACTCTGACCGAACCAACCCCGACCAAAATCCAGGAATTGGTCCGCACTTTGGTCAACCGAGTCTTTGACGACGGGCAATTGGATTGTTCTGAGCTTGTCCTTAAAGACGTCACCGAGACGATTAGAGTGTTTACCAATATCTTAATCGGCATTTACCATCACCGCATCGCCTATCCAGGCGTCAGCAATGAGGCCCAAAAAAATCAAACGGCACGAAGCAAAGTCATTTATGGCCATTTCAATAGTGAACAACCAAAACGTCTTACCCATTAACCCGTATAAAATCAGGCGCAGACTAGGCCTGGTGCTGGCTAATCTACAATTTAAAGGGGCGGGGCTGACGGTTTTAGTCACCGACGACCAAGAGATAAGGGTCCTTAACCGGGATTTCAGAGGCCTGGACCAGAGCACCAATGTTTTATCCTTTTCCGATACCAATTTAGCCAAGGGCCTCACCGGGTACCTGGGCGACATAGCCATATCCAGCCAGACGATTTTAAGGCAGTCCCAACAAGAGGGAATCGACCCCGGTGAGCTTTTTTATTTCTATTTGATCCACGCCGTCCTCCACCTTGCCGGCCACGATCATGAACTGGGCCAGGCCCAAGACCAAGCCCAGCAAAAGGAGACGGAAAGGCTTTTGGCTCTGATCAAATGCGATCTCTGAACCAATAATTTCGACCAGCATTATCATTGACCGACGCTGCGGCCGCGACCGCAGCGTTTTAACAAAACTTTTCTATCTATTTAAACTCTGAAAATTAACGCCTTAACCCCAAAGACAGTTTACTTCCTTAAACTGCTTGGATTTTTCTGCTAGTCAAGACCGACCTTACAGGCTATAATTGAATTATTGAAAAATCCTCCCCAAGCCGAAGTGATCAACTTCCAGATCAATTATGGCTAACGGGGTTATATGCTCAATTTTATGCTTAATATTTATATTTTATAATATATATTCATTGATTCGTAGGTTGTTTTACAACTATTTTACTTTGACCAACAGAAAAATCTGACAACACGTGCTATCATTCATTAGGGCCAAAGGGAAAACTTTGGTTTGATTATTCGCCTCAATTTTTCATCCGAGATCAGCAATACTTATTGAAATATGATAATTGACTATTTTTATCAAATAAGTTTAAGAGCAATACTTTGTTTTGCGTTGGAAAAGTCAATAGTTATACAGACTGAAAGCGGCAATCTTAACCGGTAACCGCTAAATTGGCCCGTAAATAACAAGGTGGTCCTATGAAAAATGTTATTGCTTTGATTATGGCCGGCGGAAAAGGCGAACGGCTCATGCCTTTGACCAGATCCCGCTCCAAGCCGGCCATCCCCTTTGGTGGCATTTACATGCTGGCTGATCTGTCCCTCTCCAACTGCATCAATTCAGAGGTCTATCGAATCTTGGTACTTCCCCAGTACAAGGCCCAGACCCTGATTCAACATCTGGAATCGGGCTGGAACATTTTCAGCCAGTCCCTGGGCCACTTTCTGAGGATCGTTCCGCCACAAATGATGACCGGCGACAAATGGTACCAAGGGACGGCCGACTCCATCCGCCAGAACTTAGAAATGATCGAAGCCGAGAAACCATCACACCTTTTGATTCTCTCAGCCGACCACGTTTACAAGATGAACTACGAAATCTTCAAGCGTTATCACTGTGCCAATAATGCTGACGTTACTATAGCCGTCATCGAAACTCCCAAGAGCGAAGCCAAAGAGTACGGCGTTCTTCAGGTCAACGAATCTTTCGAAGTCACTGGCTTTCAGGAAAAACCAAAAAATCCGGCCTCCATCCCTGGCAACCCTGACGTGTGTCTGGCCTCGATGGGCATTTACCTGTTTTCGGCCCCGGTGCTCATTGATTTGTTAAAAAACGACGACCGGCCGGATTTTGGAAAAGACATACTCCCAAGCATCCTCAAGACCCATAAGGTCATCGCTTATCCCTACCGCCGGGAAAACAAAATTGAGGAAGTGGTCTTTTTTACTGACGAGGAAGGCAGCCGGGCCGAAAAACCGGTCGAGGTCGCCCCTGACTCTGGTTACTGGCGCGACGTTGGTAACCTTGATGCCTACTGGAATGCCAACATGGACCTGTGCGGTCTGGCTCCCTTTTTTAATCTTTACGGCGTCCGCTGGCCCATGCGAACCGCCCAGCACCAGTTCCCACCAGTCAAAACCTTGTCAGTCACCGAGTCTGACGGTACCCCCCTCCACGGCCTGGCCCGCGATTCACTGGTGTCCCACGGTTGCGTTATCGGCGGCGGTACGGTCAGAAACAGCGTTTTGTCCTACAATGTTTCGGTCCACCGTGGAGCTGAGGTCGACGAATCGGTAATCATGGAAAACGTCGATATCGGGCGTTTTAGTAAAATCAAAAAAGCCATTATTTCCGACGGAGCCAAACTCCCGGCCCGCACTGTCATCGGTTACAACCCCAAGGAGGACCGGGCTCGTTTTTCGGTTACCCGCAGGGGCATAGTGGTGGTCACCAAGGAAGATTTTAACTAAAATCATTTGTCTATATTGCACCCTTAATTTTTTAACCTTATCTAATTAGAAGTTATTTTATTGCATTTTTTCTCATGAGGTTTTTAATTGATGAAATATATCTCCGTCGGTCTGACCATTAGCTTCTTTTGTTTGACATTAGCCTTTTGTTACCCTAGCTTGGCTCAGACACCGGCCGAAGCCGCCAACCCCCCAGCGGCAGCTGAGCCAGCCCCAACCAGCCCTAATGATGCCGGGGAAGCGGCGGCTTCGGAACTTGGCCCGGCGGCCAAAGAAACAGACGCTGCTGGCCTCAGCCCCCAAGAACAAGCCTGGCTGGAAACCTGCGCTAAAGGGTCGGCCCAGGATGTTGAAAAAGCTATCCAAGAAGGGGCCGATCTCAACCTGCGCACTCCCGACGGCCTGACGCCTCTGATGCGGGCCAGCGGCTCTAACCCGGATCCCAAAGTCATTGAGGCTCTCCTTAAAGCCGGGGCCGATCCTGAAGCAGTTGAAAATCACTATGGTCTGAACGCTCTGATGTTTGCCGCCTCCTTTAATCCCGAACCGGCCGTAGTAAATGTTCTAGCTCCCAAGATACCCCTTAACTATCAGACTTTTCACGGGGTAACCGCCATCCACCAGGCGGCTACCAACAATACCAATCCCAAAGTCTTGGAAGCGCTGATCAAATTGGGAGCTGACATTGAGTCGGTGGATGGTCAGGGCTTCCGGCCGCTACTCAATGCCGCTCAGACCGGAAACATTCCCAACCTCAAGGCCCTGATCGAACTGGGGGCCAACATTGATGCCGCCAACTCTGACGGGGAAACGGCCCTTTTTGCCGCCGCCCGTTTTTCTACCAATCCGGAGGTGGCTTTGACTCTGATCCGGGCCGGAGCTAACCTGGAGGCCAGAAACAATCGGCAGGAAACGCCTATTTTTGGGGCCGCCTCCAATTCTAATCCTGAAGTGCTCACCGCATTTATTGGGGCTGGGGCCAATACCAAGGCCGTCGATGAAATTGAGTCCAGTATCTTGTTTTCGGCGTCTCTAAGCGCCCCCAACGTCGAAAACATCCGGCGGATTTTGGTCCTCGGATTCGACGTCAACCAGACCAATACGATGTTGCTAACCCCAATTATGGCGGCCGCCCTCAATCCTCAGCCCAACATCGCCCGATATCTTTTACTCCAAGGGGCCGATCCCAATGCCCAAACCGATAAAGGCTTAACTGCTTTGATGATGGCGGCGGCTTCCAGCCATGACCCCTTAATCATCAAAACTCTCCTCGGCGGCGGGGCCGATCCTTTTCTTAAGGATAAAGAAGGCCGTGATGTCTTTGACTTGGTCAACAACAACCGTAACCCAGCTGTCAGTGAAACCTTGACAAAACTCACCGGAGTAGAACCGAGGAAGCCTAAACCTGAACCAGGCCAATAAGTTCAGCTTATCATGACCCTGAGAGGTATCAATGATCGCTTGCCGTACCATAAAAATCCCCGGCTTTAGCTCCCGGGCGGACTTGCCCGCCCGGCGCCGTTCAGCCGGTCGGACCGGCTCACCGTCTATATTCCGGTTTCTTCTCCTTTCTTTGATCCCCGCTCTGTTGTATTCTCCGGCCTTTGCTTCAGCCATGGCCCTAAACTTTGCCGGCGAACCTGTGGCCATGTCCCGGCTGGAGGTCCACGAGGGACTCGATCAGGAGCTTTTACTTATCTCGGAAGCCAAATCCAGAGTCTGGCTCACATTAAGACGGTCAGAACGATATCTGCCGGTTATCACGGCGGCCTTGGAATCTCAGAATGTGCCGGCTGATTTCAAGTTCCTGCCCATGACCCTGACCAATCTCGACCCTCTCTTCCTGGCCGCAGGCCGGCGGGGCATGTGGCGGATGACTGCTCACGAGGCCACTGAAGCCGGCCTAATCGTCAATAATAGAATCGACGAACGCCTTGACCCGGTGGCCTCATCCCAGGCGGCAGCAGCCAAAATTGCCGCTCTAAAAAATGCATTGGGGTCCTGGACCTTGGCCTTGGCGGCCTTCATCGACCAAAGAGCCCTGCTCACCGCCCTGACCCAAGCGGATGGGGAAAAAGACTATTATCGCCTCTATGTCGAAGAATCAGCGGAAAAGTTTTTCAACCAAGTCTTGGCCGGAAAAGTTCTTTACTCAAATCCTCATGTGTATGGCTACACCTTGACCAAAGGCTGGTCGATTCTGTCGACTAAACGGATCCGTCTAGAGGCTTCGGCCGACATCAAAAGTCTGGCCGCTCAATACAAGGTGGATTACAAGACCTTCCGGGCCATGAACCCACACCTTTTGACCACAGTCGCTCCGGTCGGGGCCAACCTCAATATCCCCTGACCGTAGTGTTTGAAATTAATCGGCCCGCACTGTTCCGGCCGGGCTGATGTCTCCCGCAGCAAATTTGTTGACCGCAGCTATTAGCCATCAGCCTAGTGGCTAATGGCCAAAATTACCTTGGCCAAGAGAACATTTCGAACAGACTTTCTGGTGAGACCGGTTTTAACTGGCTTTCTAACTAGCTTTCCGCTCAGTTGCTAAGCTGGATCCGTTAGTCTAAACCGAAAACCCAGGACCTTTTAATTGACGGCGGTTCAGCCGGCCAGCCGTTGGCCTTTTAATCACCTTAAACATCAAGCTAACAAATATTTTCTTAATTATAACTGTATTCTAAAAGTAAATTTTTAATTCTGTATGTTGACATATATCAATTGGTAATTTCCAAAAAAATATCATAAATTTTTAGGTGATCTCCATGGGCTCTTTAATACTTTTTTTATTGACTTTAGCTTTAATACTGTTTATTCTGGCTATTGTTCTGCTGGTTGTTTATAACCGTTTAGTGGTCCTAAAAAATCGTTACACCAACGCTTTTTCCCAGATCGATGTCCAGCTTAAACGGCGTTATGATTTGATCCCAAGTCTGGTCGAAAGTACTAGAGCTTACCTGGGCCATGAACGAATTACTTTGGAGACGGTAATCAACGCCCGTAATGCCGCTTCTGGAGCTCGCCTGAGCACCAATGGGGATCCCACCCAAGTCCCAGCCCTAATGCTCTTGGGTCAAGCTGATACGGCCCTGTCCTCGGCCTTGACCCAACTGAGGGCGGTCATAGAAAGTTACCCCGATCTTAAAGCCGACCGAACGGTCGCCAATTTGACCGAAGATCTCCGGAGCACCGAAAACCGCATCAGCTTCGCCCGGCAGGCATATAACGATGCAGTCATGTCCTACAATCAAGCCAGAGAGATGTTTCCGGCCGTCCTATTTTCCTCTGTTTTCGGGTTCGGGCCGGCGGGACTGTGGAAAATCAACCCGTCCGAAACCATAACCCCCAGCACCACCCCTCTCAAAAGGCTGGAACTTGATGACCGGTGAGCTGTCGTCGGAAGGTTTTAATTAGGGCCTTAGTCCCAGCGTCGTCGGCTCTTTTGGCCAGAAAGCCGCTTGGCTTATTTGACCTTTTGCTTAAAGGTTATTTTCTTAACCTTTTGTGCGCCAATAAATGCCAGAATAAGGAATTATTATGACCTCTGTCTTACTTTTTCTCCTGGTTTTAGTGGTAATTTTGGGCATAATAGGTGGGCTTCTGGCGCTCATCTATAACCGCTTGGTCAAAGCTAAAAATGCCTTTCAAGCCTCCTTTGCCCAGATCGATGTCCAACTCAAGCGCCGCTACGATCTGATCCCAAATTTAGTTGAAAGTTCCCGGGCTTATCTAGCCCATGAAAGCCAGACCTTAGATGCGGTCATCAAAGCCCGCAACGTCGCCGCTCAGGCCCGCCAGAGTGCCTCTGGTGACCCCTCCCAGGCCGGCGCTCTCAAAAGACTGTCTGAGGCCGACAGTAGCCTTTCGGGAATTTTATCTCAACTGATGGTGGTGGTGGAAAGTTATCCCAATCTCAAAGCCGACTCTACCATAAGTGAGCTAATGAACGAACTGACCAAAACCGAGGATCAAATCAGCTTGGCCCGCTCTTCTTACAACTACCTGGTCATGGAGTACAACCAGGCTCGGGAGGTTTTCCCGTCAGTGCTCTTTGCTGGCCTCTTTGGCTTTCTGCCGGCCAACCTGTGGGTTCTGACCGACCCAACCCAAGCCGAACCGGTTCGCTTTACCCTAACCCCTCCGGCTAATCCATGAAACCTTGGATTGAATATTAACCGACGCTTCAGGTGTGAAACCAAAAGCCGAACACCTTAAAAATTAAGGCGTCCAGCCGAGTCGGGACGAAAAGCATGACTCAAAATACCTTTAATTTTTTTCAGTCCCAAGAAGAGAGCCGGCGCTTTAGCACTCTCTTCGGGTTGTCGTTCATCATGGTGATGATACTTTGGTCTTGTTTGTTCTACTTGGTTATCAGGTTTTGGCAAATTTACTTGTACGATTCTCGCACCCCACTTGACCCCAAGGCAACCATTTGGTCATTCGACAAGCGGGCCCTGATAATTACCGGTTTTTTTCTGTTGGCCATCATCATCTTGTCACTGTTGCAGATCCGTCAAATTCATCAGGGGGGGTCAACATTTATCGCCACCAAACTCGGAGGCACCCCCTTGTCCCCCGACGGCATCCTGGGCACCAGAGCGGGCCTGGAATGCGAAAAAAGACTTCGCAACATCATTGCTGAAATGAGTTTGGCGGCCTCCATTTCCGAACCTGATCTTTATATTCTGCCAGCCGAAAACGGCATCAACGCCATGGCGGCTGGCCTGACCTCCGATGATGCGGCGGTTTTGGTAAGCTATGGAGCGTTAAGGTATCTGGACCGCGACGAATTGTCGGCCCTGATCGCCCACGAATTCAGTCACATCCTTAACGGCGACATGAGACATTTTACTATCATGGCCGGCTGGCTCCACGGGCTTTTCTGGCTCCAAACGACCGGCCGAAATTTGCTGCTAAGAGTTAGAAACGGCCGAATCATTCTTGTCGTCTTGGCCATGGTAGCCCTTGGGTTCCTCGGCACCTTTATGGGCCGCCTCCTTCAGGCCGCCTTTAGTCGGCGCCGGGAGATGCTGGCCGATGCCTCTGCTGTTCAGTTTACCCGAAACTCAGCCTCTTTAGCCGGGGTGCTGAAAAAAATCGGCGGCCTCAGCCAGGGCAGCCTCATAAAATCCGGCTCTGTCCCCGGTCTTAACCACTTCTTTTTGGCTCAACCGGAGAAACATACCTTTTTCAGCTCCCACCCACCCTTGGCCGAGCGCATCTGGACTCTGGATCCTGGCTGGGATGGCTGGTATTATGACTTTGATGAAAATCCGATCGATTATTTAGCCGAACCGGTCCGCTCCCGGGCCCCAAGCCTTAAGGTGCGGCCAATACCAGTGCCCTGAATTTGTGCCGTCAATCCTGAAGTATTGCTTTTAATTTTCCAATCAAAATAAATTCCTCAAAAAGGAACGCCCATGGCTCAACAATCGGACAACATTGTTTACTTAATGGATGCCAGCGCTTTTATCCACCGGGCTTATCACGCCATCAAAAATTTGACCACTTTTGACGGCCGCCCCACTGGTGCGGCCTACGGTTTTACTGCGACTCTGATTAAACTGCTGAAGGACAAAAAACCCACCTACTTGGCCGTGGTTTATGACAGCCGAGGTCCCACTCACCGCCACAAGCTCTATCCCGAATACAAGGCCAAGCGCAAACCCATGGAGCCGGACCTGATAGCCCAGCAAACCAGTATCCGCGATATTGTTAGGGCCATGGGACTATTTACGATAGAAAAGCCAGAATTTGAAGCCGACGACCTGATCGCTTCGCTGTGCGGGCTGGCCACCTCCCAAGGCCATCAGGTGGTCATCGTCTCAGGGGACAAGGATTTCTACCAGTTGTTGTCGGCCGATGTATCGATGTACGATCCCGATCCCAAAAAATCCTCGGCCATGACCGAAGCCGTTTTCCGGACCCGCTTCGGGATTGAGCCGGCTGCTTTTATTGATATGCAAGCCTTAATGGGTGATCCCACCGACAACATCATAGGAGTCCCCAAAGTCGGAGAAAAGACTGCTCAAAAGCTGATCAGCGAATTTGGGACCATTGATAATCTTTACCAAAATCTCTCGACCCTCACCAACGTCAAACTTAAAGATCGGCTGGCCGAGTATGAACAATCAGCCCGCTTATCGCGGCGCCTGGCCCTGCTGGGGGAAGCTCTGGTGCCCCCAGCCACAATCGGCGACTTGGTCCGTTCAGCGCCAGACTTTGCGGCCCTCAACCGCCTTTTTAAAGATCTCCAGTTCGGGCGTTTTTTAAAGGATCTGGGACCCAACCTTTTTCCAGGCTTTTCCGAGCCAGCCGCCGCTAAAACCGCCCCCCCCAAAGCGGCTACCGGTGAGGAACATCAAGATTCGCCCAATCGGGCTCAGGGGACGGCCTCTCGCCCCCAGACCCTGTCAACTGATTTCACTCCCGGCCGGCTCTTTCCGGCCAAACCCCCAATCGGCACCGAGGCAGTGGAGAGTTCTTTAGACCAACTTATTACCTCTTCTGACGCAGGCCTTGACGCAGTCAGCGAAACCGTTAACTACGACCGCTACGTTTTGGTGGACGGGCAAGAAGGCTGGCAGCGCCTTTTAAACGCCCTGGACAAACTCGGCTCCGGCCCACTGGCCGTTGATTTGGAAACCAACTCTATCCACCCAAGCCAAGCGGCCATCGTCGGGATGAGCCTGGCTACCGGTGAAAATGAAGCCTTTTATATCCCGGTGACCCATCAGACCAGCAGCGAAGTCAACCAGCCGTGGGAAAAAATCGTCACCAGTATCGGCCCGTATCTGACCGGCCCTTTACCCCCAAAGGTCGGCCAGCATGCTAAATTCGACTGGCATATCCTGTCCCGCCATGGCTTGAAACTTCCCGTTCCAGCCGACGATCCCATGCTGGCCTCTTACCTTTTAAACCCTGATGATCGTCATGGCCTTGATGCCCTGTCGATGCGCTTTTTAACCCACAAGGCCATTGCCTTTCGGGAGGTAGTCCCGGATCCCAAAAAAGATTTCTCCTTTGTCCAGCCGGATCTGGCCTGCCGCTACTCAGCTGAAGACGCCGATTTGACGCGGCGCCTGGGCCCGCTTCTGAGAAGTCAGCTCAACAAGGTCCCGGCCCTTGAGCGGCTCTATGACCGGGTTGAGCTCCCCCTTGAAGAACTGTTAGGCCGCATGGAGGAGACCGGGGTCTTAATTGACTGCAGCGTCTTAAACGCCTTGAGCGAAGAACTCAGCTCGGCCTTGGAAAAGAAGGTCGCCAAAATCCACTCCCTGGCCGGTCGGGTCTTTAACCCCGCCTCCCCCAAGCAGTTGGCCGAGATTCTTTTTGTCGAGCTCGGCCTGGAGAGCAAGAAAAAGACCGCCAAGAAAACCAGTTTCTCCACCGACAACGAAGTTTTAACCGAGCTGGCCACTCTCTATCCCATTGCCCAGGAGATTTTAGACTGGCGGGAGATGTTTAAACTCAAAACCACCTACGCCGACAAGCTCCCACTGGCGGTTAATCCGGCCACCGGCCGAATCCACACTTCCTACAACCAGGCTCTGACCGCTACTGGCCGTCTGTCATCTTCAGACCCCAACCTTCAGAACATACCGGCCAGAACCGAAGAAGGGCGCCGCATCCGGGCCGCTTTTATTGCTCCTGCCGGCTCTAAGCTGGTCTCGGCCGACTACTCTCAGATTGAACTCAGGGTCATGGCCCATTTCTCTGGAGACCAGGCTTTAATCAATGCCTTTTTAAACGATGAGGACATCCACTCCCAGACGGCTTCTTTGATGTTTTCGCTGCCCCTCGATCAGATCACCAGTGACAAAAGGCGGGAGGCCAAGACTATCAACTTCGGGATCATTTACGGCCAGGGGGCTTTCGGTCTGGCCAAAAGACTGGACATTTCTCAGACCCAGGCCAAAAATTTTATCAGCAGTTATTTCAAGCGTTTCCCAGGGGTAAGAGCCTTCATTGAGAACACCAAGGCGGCGGCCGAAAAAACCGGCCAGGTCTCTACCCTTTTTGGGCGGAGAAGGTATTTGCCGAGCATCAACTCCCTGGGACCAGCCAAACGGGAAGCCGAACGCATGGCCATTAACACTCCCATTCAGGGTACGGCCGCTGATATCATCAAGATGGCCATGCTGGCTGTAGATCGCGAGCTGACCCGCCTAAAGCTTAAATCAAAAATTATCCTGCAGGTCCATGACGAATTGATTTTGGAGGTTCCCGATGAGGAACTGACTGAGGTCAAAAGTTTAGTTGCCAAACAAATGACTGAGGCGGCTAACGACTTTTTGGATGAAAAAACCGGCCCCCTGAAAGTGCCTTTGAAAGTCGATGTGGCCTCTGCAAACGCCTGGGTCCACGCCTAAAGCCAGCTTTTCAGCCCCCAGAATTATGGACATCTTCTCCAAGGCCCAACGGAAGCTGCCGAAAATCGGCCCAGCTGGCCAGGACCAAACCGCTGCCGCCGGAAGTTCAGCTCAGGCCGGCCCAGTCCAGTGCAGCCCAAGCTTATCCTAATCAATGCTCAACCAAAAATTGTTGGTCCTGAGAGCTCCAGACTTGGGCTAACCTACGAGATGCGACTGGCTTTTTTGGTGGCCACCCTTTGGGTGTTTTTAATTTTAATTTGATATTTCCGGCGCTTTAGGCCCGCCTTTTTTTTCAGCCTCAGCCGCCATAAAATCTCCACAAAAACTTCACTTTTTTTTCCGCATTTGACCTCATAAAACTATATAATAGGGCAAGTCCGGCTCCTGATACGCCCGCTGTGTTTCGCCACCGCCGGCCAGCCAAACAACATATCATTTACCTGGGGTTTTTTTCTTGACCGATTCGAATAGCAATAATCAAAATCCTCCCTTTCAATCCGACCTTGATGATTCTGACACTGAACAACTCAAACAGTTGGCCCAGGACATCAGCTTAGATGAGCTGTCCGAGGAGCCTAGTGCCCCCCGCCCTAACGGACGGCTAAAAAAAACCACCCCTGGCCAGATGGTACCTGAGGCCAAACTCCCCAAAATCAAAAACCGGCCAAAAAAATCAGGCAGTCTTTGGATTCGATTTTGGTTGGCAGTCTTTTGGGGCGGGCTAGGTCTAATCATCGCCGGTCTGACGGTCATATTCATTGCCTATGCTTATTTCTCCCAAAATCTTCCCAGTGTCGAAAGCTTAAAATTTTACCAACCGAAAACCGTCACTTATTTTTATAGCCTTGATGGCCAAGTTATCGGGGAATACAGCCACGAACGCCGGATAGTCAAACCTCTTTCCGAAATCCCCTTAATAGTCAGGGAGGCCTTTCTAGCCACCGAGGACGCCAAATTCTACCGGCACGGAGGCATTGATCCACCGGCCATCATCCGAGCGGCTTACAAATCTCTGTTCGACAATCAACTTCAAGGGGCCTCAACTATAACCCAGCAGGTGGTCAGGGGTTTGCTTCTAACCAGCGAAAGAAAGATTGAGAGAAAAATCCGGGAAATAATCCTGGCCATTCGGCTGGAGGCCATTTTATCCAAAGACCAAATTTTAGAAATTTATCTCAACCAAATTTACCTTGGCCTGGGAGCCTATGGAGTCGAGGCGGCGGCCCAGACATATTTTGACAAGCACATAGAACAGCTCACAGTGGCGGAAGCAGCCATGTTAGCAGGCTTTACTCAATCTCCAGAAGGTAAAAATCCAATCAGACATCCCGAGGAGGCCAGAAAGCGCCAGCTCCACGTCCTTGAACGCATGGTCAACGTTGGTTTTATTACCATGGAGGAGGCCCAGATGGCCTCCACTGAGGTTTTAAACGTAGTCGGAGAGCACCCCAATCCCAACATCATTGCCGCTCCCTACTTTACCGAGCACGTCAGACGTATTCTGGCTGAAAGAATAGGCGAAGATAGTCTCTACAACGACGGCTGGCGGGTTTACACGACTTTGAATCTTGATGCCCAAAAAGCGGCTGATGCAGCCGTCGCCCGAGGCCTCTGGGAATACTCTCGACGCCGAGGTTTTAAAGGGCCTATCCTGCACCTGGAAAGCGACCAGCAAATCCAGAACTTCCTTGAGCTGACTGACAGCCAGCTGTCTTTGGGAATTGTTTTACCAGATCGCCTCTACCAAGCAGTTATCCTGAAAGTTAAAGATAACCAAACTCTGCACGTGGCCGTTGGCAGCTTTGAAGGGGACATCGTCAAAAAGAATTTGGAATGGATTCTGCCCAAAGGTGCCCTGGCCAAACAACTCAGCCGGGGAGACGTCGTCTGGGTCAGACTGGACCCAGAACCAGCTTCTTCCGCCAACCCGACGGCCGATCATCAGGCGACCATTGAGGATATCGCTTCTGGAACCAATGTTAACACTTATTCCTTTATCCTTGAGCAGCGCACCGATGTCCAGGCGGCTTTACTCAGCATGGATTTGACTGACGGCGGCGTCAGGGCCATGGTCGGAGGCCGAGACTTTGGAGAAAGTCAGTTTAACCGGGCCACCCAAAGTCAACGGCAACCGGGCTCCTCATTTAAGCCCATCGTCTACACTGCGGCCATGGACAACGGTTTCACCCCCGGCTCAGTTATGATCGATGGGCCCGTGGTAATGGACGATCCCTCAACCGGGCTCCGCTGGAAGCCGCTCAACAGCGATCAGAAATTTTTGGGCCCCATGGACCTCTACAGTGCGCTGACAGCCTCCCGTAACCTGATTTCGATTAAAGTTTTGCAACGGATGGGCTTTGAAGCCCTTGATAAAACGGCCGCCGATCTGGGAATCACCACTAAGCTACCCCATAGTCCATCCGTGGCCCTAGGGGCCCACGGGGTGACCATGCCGGAAATGATCGCCGCCTATTCAGCCTTCCCCAACCTCGGACGCCGGGTGGAACCGCGCTATATCACCAGGATTGAAGATCGCCACGGACAAGTAGTAGGCTCCTTTGAGCCGGTCTTCCACCAGGCCATCAGCCCCGGCACGGCCTGCGTTCTGACATCCATGCTCAGGGGAGTGATCGCCCATGGGACCGGTACCTCAGTTAAGCCTTTAAACCGGCCGGCTGGAGGGAAGACCGGAACCACCAACGACGCATCCGACGCCTGGTTTGTGGGTTTTACCCCCGAATACGTCACCGCCGTCTGGATGGGGACCGACCAGCTCAAGCCCCGAGCTGTCGGCGAAGTAGGAGGCCGGGCGGCCGGACCGATATTTTTGTATTATATGAGTGATGTACTTAAGGATGTTCCAATCATTGACTTTACCGTTCCCGATGACGCCCAGATGACACCGGGCGGGGCTTTTGGGATCTGCTACAAAGCGGGAACCGTCGGGACGGGGATTTCGGAAACTGTCGCGGCCTCGGTTCCGGAAGAAGACTTCCTCATCAATGACATGTTCGACTCCAATAACTTAAACTAAGACTTAACCCCATTGTCAATTCCTGAGGCCGATTAACTGACATCAATTTGTCACTTAACGCAACTTAAAGCCAATCTATGGTCAACTGATTGCAGAGCTGGCGTAAGTAATTTTTCCCAAAATTTTGTTTTGGTCAGGGCGACGGTCAAGGTTGTTTAGTGAGGTCAAAGCCCCTTCGCAGCAAGGCTGGGTGGGGAACAACCCGAGGCAGCAGGGCAGTCCGCCGGATGACGAACTGGTTTTAGGCAGGATGGGTCGAAGTTAATAATTTTTTGCTCTGGGCTTAAGGACCAAGACCTAAACTAATGGCACCAATATCGGGCTTTGTCCATCGCTGAGCAACCCAGATGCGGTGACGGTGACTATGGGCTTACCTGTGGCCTTCTTGAACTATCTCTGGCCGACCATTCAGAAGTCACTGGCTTCGCCCCCCGAATGGATTACAGGCTAGAAGCCTTAATAGCGGGTTAGGTAATGGAAAGCCTGAAAATCTGGGTTTTTCCGGTAATCTGCTGGTAATTATGGTGCTTTTTTCCAGCCTTGGCCAGATTATGGCTTTTCGATCACCTGTGAACGGCTACATTAAAAATCCTTCCGCCGAAAAAGCGTGTTGGGGCTGAGGCGGATTTTTTCGGCCCAGCATAGGCTTATGTTAAGTCTGGAAACACAAACCTAAAAGAATCCAAATCCCTACGTTTATAAATGGACTATGTTCCCTCAGCCATGATAATTGATTCTGGCAGGCAAAGAAGTGGTTAAAACCACAGCAGAGAGAGGACTGGCCCAGCTCTTGGCAGGCCTTGCTCTAAACTTTTAATAAATATTAGCAATTAAACGTTCCCAGACAAGCCTTACAAGGTCAGCTAAGTAATATATTCTTGTAATAATAGTCCAAAATAAACTGTCAAATCTAAAAAATAAATCTGGAAAAAAAAGTCAGGTTTTATCAAGATTATTCTCGTTCTAGCTGGCTGTTAACCCACCGCCATGGCTAGTTTATTTTTTTAAAGACCAAACGTAATAAAACTTGCACCTTGAATAATTTTAATGTATCATAAACCCGTGCTCTGTTATATTTTTTAACTCAGCCGCCAGAGAAGCGGCTGTCCAAGACCACTAAATCATTCAGCCCCCTGGACCAGAGGTCTGTTATCATTTCTCAACTGGTCACCACAACAGCCAGGTCTGGTTTTGGAGGGTTTCCTCGGGAGGCTCCTGTTTTGGGTTAAAATAACCCATTTATTATTTGGATTATCTAGTCAGGTACCTATATAATATAGTAAAAATAAATTAGCCTTTAAATCAATCATAAGGTCATGAAGGCCATTTTACAGATCCATAAAATCTGTAAAATGGCCTTTTTATTTGTGTATTTTTTGTAAAACATGGTTATCGTACAATTACGATAACCTCTATATTAGGAGGTAGTATGCGCAAATTATCTTTGACCATCCTTGTCACTGTGGTTCTGACTGCCACTGCGCTCCTGGCCCAGGAGTACCCCAATGAGTACAGCGGGCGGTTGGAGGCGATAGACGTTACGGCCACCAAGACCGATATCAGCCGCGACAAGGTGCCGTTCAGCGTCTTTACAGTCGACACCGAAGAGCAGCAAAAGGAGTCCCCGCATGGGTACTACAACACTGTCGGGGAAATGGTCTCAGGGGTCCCGGGGGTGTATGTGGCTGAATTCTACCCTTGGGGTTTGTCCTGGATTCAGTTGCGCGGCACGGGCCACGGTCTTAACCGCTCAATCCAGATGGTTGACGGGCTTCCAATCTACGCCTACCAAAACTCAACCATAAACGCCCATGACATCGCTCAGGTCGATGTCCTTTTGGGGCCCTCCTCAGCTCTCTACGGCGCCAGCGCCGCCGGGGGCGTTGTCAATATGATCACTAGAAGCGGATACAGCGGCATGGGCATTAACCTGGAGTTGGCTTACGGTTCGAGGTCCACGGTTAGGCCTCATTTCCACTTCGGTAACGCCGTAAACCTCCAAAGCGGGACCTTTAAATTTTATTTTTCCTACACAGGGGATTATTCCGACGGTTACATCATGCTGCCGGTCCGTGAAATGCTCCGCTCTTATTACCTTACTGGCAACAGATTTACTGATGCCGGGATAGAAAACAACAACTTCCGTTACAATTACCTGGCCACCCGCCTGGATTGGGAAAACGACAATCACACCTCCTTATCGCTTTCTGTAAATTACGCCCAACGTTACCTCAACGGCGGGTTACCAGGCTATATTCGTTTGGATAACGCCGATCAGTGGCTGACTTCCTTTAGAGCTTCAACTCTGCTGGGAGATTGGGGAAAAATCAAACTGGCCATGGGCTATCAGAGTATTGAGGCTTTTTCCATCGTGCCAAGAGGAGTATCTCCGGCCCCCGGCTCCCCGGCCTGGAGTTACCAATATGTCGTCGATCCCACCCTTGTCCAAAGGTCGGTGGCCTACGGTACCGGTAACCGCTCCCAGTTTCCCATTGATTTACAAATAGACATCCACCCTATTGAAAACGACATCATCACCGCTGGCGTTTCTTACATCAAGGGAAACGTTGAGCCGAGCTACACCGTCAGCCTGCTTCCCGCCAACCGGGGCGCCATCACCGCTCTTGTCAACTGGGAGGAGACCCAGCTTAGTTTTTATCTCCAAAACGCTTTGAGTTTGTTTAACGATAAACTTACAATTATTGGCGGATTAAGATATGATGAATGGAAATACTCTAATATTAATATGCTAAATACGCCAGCCAATCTTGTTGATGAAGCACGTTTCGACACCATAACTTACCGTTTAGGTGCCAAATTTAATATCACTGACTACTTCGGGATTAGGGCGGCTTATGGTACAGCCTACTATCAAAATCCACAGATGATGTTTTATTCCGGCTGGAACAATACCACCAACACCTACCGTGCCACCTCCCAAGATCTTAAACCGGAACAAACTGCAATGATGGAATTCGGTTTAGACTTCAATAAGCCCGATTGGGGGACCGAGGCCTCCGTAACCTTATACCACGGTAACATTGAGGATTCCCAGTACACCTTCTCTGTACGTGACACCTCCGGAGCCTTGACCGGACGCCCAGGTGCCATGTTCGCCCAAAGCCGAAACATGGGTAAAGTCCAGGTCAAGGGGGTAGAGCTGAGTCTACGCCAGGAATTGATTAAAAACCTCTTGACATTTAAGGCCTCAGCCACTTTCAACAACTCAGTCATCAAAGAAAGTAATACACGCGGCAATATAGGCAATCAGCTCTCCCATGCACCGAAATATGTCGGCTCCTACAGCCTGATTTTTACCAAACCAGATCTTATTAACGCCTCCGTCATGTACAAGCACACCGATGAGCGGTGGTACAACGACGCCAACGCCGAGACATTACACTATCACATGCGAAACGTCGATTTGTGGAACGCCAAAATCTGGCGCGACTGGGTGCTTTCCGACAAGGTCACCATGACAACCTCCCTGGTCGGCACCAACCTTACCAATCTTCAATACGAAGGCCAGTACATATTCCTGGCCCCAGGCCGCTACTTTGAGGGGCTGTTGAGTTTCACCTACCACTTTGATTGATTTTACCGTCAATGGCTTTCTTTTTCCGCCCGGTTTCAACGGGCGAAAGATTCTTTTCCTTTTTTTGCCAAAAGCCTTCCCCCCGCCCAAGCCGGGGGGAAGGCTCAATAAGGGTTTAAAATGCCAAAATCCAAACCCATAAGACATTCTTTCTTCTATATAACTATTATTACTTCATTTTGCTTAAGTTCACTTTTTTTTGCTCCTGCGGCCTTGGCGGTCGACACCGGCCCTACCAGGACCATCTCCGACATGAGGGGTGTGAAAGTCACATTCCCAGCTGACCTCAAAAAAGTCGCCACCATTGATGACGGTCTGGTTGAAGGCATCATGACCTATCTGGGGGTCATAGACAAGGTCTCGGCCATCGGCTCATGGAGCCTTAAAAGGGACTACAATTACGACTTTGAAACTGATTCTGGTGTCCAATACAGTCATCAGGGCTTAAACACCATGAGATACCTCCACCCCACCCTCAACGAGCTACCCTGCTTCAACTCCCCCCAAGGCGACGTCATCAACTTCGAGGTGTTGGCCAACGCAGCCCCGGAACTGGTGATCTTAAGAATTGGCGATTGTACAGTAGGAGAAAGTGAAACCGAAAAAGCCCAATCAATCATTGATACCATAAACAGCCTTGGAATCCCCTTGGTAGTCATTTACGCCCCCGGTTACTTTGGGGAGGCGCAGTTAAAAACGCTCAAAGACGAGATCGAGGTGGTCGGAGATGTTTTTGGCATGAAAAATAAGGCCTCTGAGCTTTATTCATTGGTAAAATCGGCCGAGGATCTTGTCCGGGACCGCACCAGCACAATTGCCGATAAAGACAAGTCAAAGGTATTGTACCTGGGCCTTAACCCCGACTTAAAGAAAAGTGGGGCCATGGGGGCGGCCTTCGGGATAGACACACCGGAATCGTTTGTGATTGAAAAACTGGCCAACGCTACAAACGCCTTCCAGTCCAAAGGGCACGGAGTGCCTCTAAATTTGGAGAAAATATACGTCCTTGACCCCGACGTTATAATCCTTCCGACCTACAACGGCTATCATCCCCCCAGGGAACTCTATGAGGCCGCCTATTTTAAAGATTTAAGAGAACTTAGGGCAATTTCGGAAAAAAGGGTCTATGCTCTCCCCTGGACCCCCATGAACTGTGCCCGCCGCCTTGAGTACCCCTTGGATATCCTCATCACGGCCAAGGCGGCCTATCCCGAGCGCTTTAAAGATATCAACGTCTACCAATACGCCTTGGAGTTTTACCAAAAAGTTTACGGGATAGATGAAACCACCGCCAAGGGTCTCAGGAGCACCCAAATCCTTGATTGGATGGCCGACAATGGGTTTTAAGCGACGGATTTCAGGCATAATCATTTTGTTAATACTTGTGGTGGGGGCCTCCGTCCTAAGCTTGATAGCCGGGGAGTATGACGTGAGCTTTCGTGGGATTTTCGGGATTATTTATTTCAAACTCACCGGCACCAACATGGGCGACTTCAGTCAGATCCACGAGATTATCATCTGGAGACTAAGACTCCCCAGAGTCTTATTGGCCATTTCAGCCGGCCTGTCTTTGGGCGTGGCTGGGACGGCCTACCAGGGCTGCTTCCGTAACCCACTGGTGGAGCCGTATATACTGGGAGTCTCCTCCGGTGCCGCCGCTGGTGCAGCTCTGTCCATGGTCTTCCCCCAGGTTTTCCCCCAGGGACAGTTAACGGCCTTCCTGATGGCCCTGGCAGCTGTCTTCATAAGCTACTCTCTCGCCACTGTCCGGGGTCAGACCCCGTCGATAGCCTTGGTCCTCTCCGGTATCGTTATCGGGGCCCTTTTCTCGGCCCTGGTGGGGATCATGAAGTACCTGGCCGCCGACAGCCAGTTAAGGGAGATAACCTTTTGGATGATGGGGGGCCTATATTACGCTACCTGGGATGATGTCCAGCTAAACATGGCGGTTGGTCTCCCAGTCCTGGCCTTTTTGATTTATAATGGCTGGAAGTTGAACATCCTCACCTTAGGTGACGAGGAGGCCAAAAGTCTCGGCCTTAACCCCCAAATCAGCCGCCTTGTCATAGTCATAGCGGCCACGCTGGCCGCCGCCTTCTGCGTTTCGACCTGTGGCATCATCGCCTGGGTTGGCCTTATGATCCCCCACGCAGCCAGGCTCATATTGGGACCAGATCACCGCTGGCTGGTGCCGGGCTCAGCCTTGTTGGGGGCGGTCTACCTTTTGGTTTGTGACACCATCGCCAGAACATTGACCTCAGCTGAGATACCTTTGGGTATTGTCACTTCCATCATTGGGGCGCCATATCTGGTCTGGCTCCTTAAAGTACGCGGGAGAGCCATCTATGGCCACTAACAACACCCTGCAACCTGGCGGCCAGGTCATCATGAAAATCCAGGGTTTGGATTTCTCTTACGGTACCAAACAAGTCCTACACAAAATTTCTTTGGACATTAAGGCCGGACGACTGATAGGGCTCCTTGGTCCCAACGGGAGCGGCAAGAGTACACTTTTCAGGTGCTGCCTAGGATTTTTACCCGTCCAGGCCGGAAAAATCTTTTTTGGGGGAAAACCCATTGAAAGCTTTGGAACCAAACGCTTGGCGTCCGAGTTGGCATACGTCCCCCAAGAGCACCGCCCAGCCTTCCCCTTTACCGTCAGGGAGATGGTGTCAATGGGCCGCACACCCCACATGGGACGACAACCCATCTTGAGCGCCCGTGATCGCTTGGTTGTCGCCAGCTCACTCCAGGACGTGGGGATTTCGCACTTGGCTTCAGAGAACTACAACCACCTCTCTGGCGGCCAAAGGCAAATGGTACTGGTGGCCAGGGCTCTGGCTCAGGAAACTTCTCTGATATTTCTTGATGAGCCTACCTCCTCACTGGACTTCCGCAACCAGATAAGAATATGGCAGACCATCCGCAAGGTAGTCAATACCGGTTATGGGGCCGTTATATGCTGTCACGACCCTAACCACATCTTGTGGTTTTGCGATGAGGCCACCATTGTAAAGGACGGCCGGGTTTTGGCCACCGGGGACGCCAGAGAGGTGGTTACCGAGCCGATCCTGGAGGAACTTTACGGTAAAGAAGTGGCCAAAACCACCGCTGATAACAAACCTTTCATTTATCCTCGGAGTATCATGGAATCATCCTTTGCCAGAAGTGATGATATTGCGGTGAAGGGAGTTTGAAGAAGCTCCACTAATTACGGGATGGCTTATATTGAGAAGGTGAGGAAAATATGGAACAATCGGTAGATATGCGTAGAAACTGGGCAGATGATACGAAACCCGAGGCTATTGTTGAAATAATCGAGAGCTTGCAGACCTTCTATTTCCAGTATAATGGGCATGATTACCTTATCGAAGGGTTTGGCAGCAGACGGGATGACAGCTTGAGAATTCATCATCGCAGGCCCAACTCCGTATTATGAAGATGGCGGCTTCCCAGAAAAGTACGATTTGGCCTGTCCAGGGAATCTTGAAGCGAAAACGCCCGATGAGATGAAGGCGCTTGCGTTCCTTGATGGTAAGACCATTTTTGAGCGATTTTATGAGCTAAGGTTTTTTTAATTGGTGATGGCTTGATGTGTTTACAAAGTTCGAACCAGCGCAGAAAGGGCGTTCGGCTTCAAATGCTGAGCGCCCTTCAGATTTTCGCCCACAATCCGAATTATCACCTTTGACATCACGGAGGAGAAAATTCTTCAAATATGCTTGACAGCACCTCCCGGAAGTGATGATATCAAATTGAATTAATACACAGGGCAAACACTTGTAAGAAATTTGCAAGCCTATACCATCCATTTCTGACTGTAGTCAGAAGATTTCAGCGAAAGACTTAAGGTTTAAGGGGCTTTGGTCATTAAGCCAGCTCCGGTGTCACAGGGGCAACCAACGCCTCCCCACCAAAGGTCAGGGCAACTTTTCCCGGACGCTCAAATGACACTTGCGCCCATAGGGCTGGCCTTGTTTTAGTGGCTAAACCCAACACCTTGGAATTTTGCCTGGGAGCGGCGGTTTCCATAACTTGTCAATCCACAATTGTGACTTTTTTGGCTGATATGGCCTGGTATGGCCCAGCTGGCCAAGGAGTAACTGACGACCATAAGAAAGGCAGGCGAAGACTAGGTTATTCAAATTGTCCGGTTGAAGGCGGCCTTACAAGCAAAAAAAGACTGCTTTAATTGATCCAAATTAATAATACAACCAAAAAAAATTAATTTTAAATTTTTTATTATTATTTTAAATATCATAATAAATTTCAAAAAGGTTTTATCCAACCACAGAGACTTAAAAGGCTAATCCAAGGTCAGTGGGGAGGCCCAATCGACTTTAAAGGCTTTAAGACTGAAGAAACCATCACTGAATTCCTTAATACGATAGAATTTGGCCAAGCCATAAAACTAATACCGGTACTTTTCCAAACTAGTTATCTAACACTGGATAAAGTCGATAAATAGGAAGAAATTTATAAATTTAATTTGAAAATCACTATTTTAGAGGCAAAAAATTGGCATTATCACTCTTTTGTTGTCAATGGAACCTATCAAACAACTATTGGAGACCCGGAAAAAAGTCTGTCACCTGGTTATCTCGCTAATCAAATTAGATGCCGAGGGCTTTGAAAACGCCTTCGGGAGTTTTTTGGCCGAGTTCCCATATCTTATCCACGGGCCCGCTGAAGCCTATTATCACACGGTCTTTCAAGCGGCCATGCTGTTAGCCGAAGTCAAAATTGAAACGGGAGTTTCGGTAGGAGACGGTAGGCTTGACGCCAGCTTTACGGCGCCAGATGGGACCATTTTTGTCATTGAGATCAAATACTGCCCAGACAGTTTCTCGGACGATCAGATAAAGGTCCAAGAGCCAAAAAAAGACCTGCGGCGGAAGATGTTGGCCAAGGCCAAGGAGGCCATCAAACAGATTGATGATAAAAATTATACCAAAGCCTATTGGGGAGAAGGCCATGACATATACAAGGTCGCTTTGGTGGTCGGCGGGCGAACGGAAGTTCTGGTGGAATTTATGAAAGAGGAGCAAAGACCGTCGGAAATCACTGGTGACTAGCCCATTTTTCAAGTGACCGTCTCCCAAAACACTAAATTAAAACCCCCGGGCTTGGTTGAATTTGGCCCGCCCATTGAACGAAAAATATTCCAGTCGGCTCCCAGGTCAACGACTAGTAACCCAATTGTTTAAGCCTTTACATAAACAGGCTATGATATTGTAAATACTACAAAACAATACGACAGTCTCCTGATTACCACGGTTATATCAGCCTCCATGAAAAAACCCGGTCCTCCTCACGGAAGGCCGGGTTTTTCGATGACTTATAAGATTAATGGCCTACCCAAATGCGAACTTTAGTGAAAAACAAGTGCTATTAACTGTTGGCGTTATTGTGCATTCTTCTAAGACACTTGCATTCTCCAAGCTTCTACATATGGCCTCTGACTATGGCCGCAGAGGCAGTGACGTTTTCCCTGGATAGCCATCGTATTATTGAGCCAGGTATGCTTGGAAATATTTCCAGGCCGAGTTAAGAGTGGATACTCATAATCAAGCTCAGTGCTGGCCTAGAGGACGTATATATTGAGCTCAAGTGGTGTTATGATCGAGGTTGTCAGTGAGCTTTGAACCAAGAAAGATGGGTGGGGCAATCTCGCAATCTGACCCCCTATTATAGGGGTTGGCCACCCACACGTGATCGGATACTTCGTCTGGCGTAAGCAAACCTTGAGTTGTTTCGGAAATGCTGGTTAAACAGGATGTATCGTTTTGTTCCCGCCGGAGGGGAAACTATTATGTCAACCACCAGGCCGGCCATTTTTGGGATTATTATTCCGACGTCGCTGGGAGGTTGAGGGCGTAAGCTGTCCCAATATGGCCGTTGGCTATGAGAGCGGCCCGTAGGCTTGGTTGAGCTACTTGGTGGTTCTGGACGATTAAATAGTTTTGAACCCGCATTCGGCCATGACGGCAATGGCCCGCTTTAATTATGGAGAGCTTTCCTAAACTGGCGAACTCACCGAGTATCAAAAACACCCGAAATTATTACCCGACTGGCTGGTCCCTTTGGCGAGTCCTATTTTTTTGGGCAGGCGACCCAGGAGTTGGCCCACAAAATGCTCCGGAGGGGCTGCAGGTGGTCAATGTCCGCTGACGCGGTGAACAGCTAGAGGCTCACGTAAACCTCATGATTCAATAAATCGTTGAGGCACAAATCGCACTGAAAAATGTTTTGAACGACCACTGGGTCTTTATACAAAGTCAGGTCGGATTTGGCAGTATTGACCACGCCGAAGATTTCGTTGTCCGCTTTGGAGAGCAGCCCTCGTGCGGCGATATAAATATGGACTTGACAGCTTCTGACGCCTTCCGCATTATAATGACCAAGGTGGCCAAAGAAAAAGTCCGACCTTTAGAACTGAAAATTCCTAATTCGCTCTCCGCTCAAACCATTGAAAAAGCAGAACCTGGTTATGACCAGGGCTAAGCCAAAGGCGCTCAACGAATTGTGCAGGAAGTTAGGCGCATAAATGCTAAAGCCCGTCTTTATCGACCACAACAAGATCAAGAAAAGCGAAAAGCGCGGCTTGGATATCGAAACAATCAAAGAAATAATCAGCTTACTTCTGGCGTAGTGATTAGACTACAGAAACTACTTCAAAATTGATAAAGAGACTACCAGGAGAGGCCAACGGAGGTTGGTGGAGACCAGTCCGTTTGGTCTAAGCAGTAACCAGCCGTAGCAGCAATAATGTTTTCGGCTACCAAGGGAGTCAAAGTTATCTTCGGCGGGGACCACAGAAACGAATAAGTCAGGTCATTGGAACGGAAGCGAAACCGGCCTTGCTATTGAGCTATAGTCCTTGCTACTATCTTTCTGATTAGCCAGGGTTAATTTACGAGCTATCTTCGACAACTGAAGGGACTGGGCCCAATGAGCCTAAATTTATGAGCCAAAATCTTTTTTCTCCAAACCGTCAGGGAAAATCGACTCCAATTATGGACGTCCTTCAAGGCCAAGACTTTGAAAAGGTCGGCCCAGGAAGTTTGGCCAGCAACAACTATAGGAGTTTGGTCCTCCAGTGGGCTGGCTTTAGAAAGCCGCCCTTGGCCTGTTGGAATAACTTGGCTGCGGCCGCAATGGTAGCTTTTTTAATTCTGGCTTTCACCAGCGCCTCCTCCGAGGCGCAACAGACCCCGGCTCGGGGTCAAGAGGCTTGGCCCCGAGCCGGAGACATCGTCTTCCAAGCAATTACTACCCCCCAAACTGCCGCCCTCCAAGCGGTCACCGGTTCTATTTATACCCACTGTGGCGTTGTTACCGAAAATAACGGACGTTTTTATGTCCAGGAGACGCTTCTAGTTTTGTCGCAAACCCCTTTGGAGAAATGGTTGGCCCGAGGTAACGGCGATTATGTGATCATGCGTTTGAAGCAGGCCGACCAGATTCTGACTCCCGAGGCCTTGGCGGCCTTAAACCAGGTTTATCAAAGCTACCAAGGCCGGGTTTACGATCTGAAATTCCAATGGACCGATGATCGACTCTATTGTTCCGAACTGGTTTACAAGATGTTTGAGAAGGCTTTGGGTTTAAGTCTGACCCCTCTAAAAAAAATTGGTGACTACCCATTAAACGATCCCGAGGTCCAAAAATTGATCGGAGTCAGATTTTCCGGTGACTTTGATCTAAGCGAGCCAGCCGTTTCACCGGCTGATTTGATGGCCAGTACTTTTTTGCTCAGGATTAGGTAAGTAATTTTGGTCTAGTATTAAACTTCCGATATTCCGAGACGACGACTTTTTTTTATGGCTCTTTTAGGATATGATTCAGTTTGCGCTTGGTAAAAATGTTAATAGTTTGACAAAGGCTGTTTTTTTAAGGAGGTTATAGTTATGCTATGGTCCAAGAGTTTGGAAACCGGGGTCGCCAAAATCGATGAACAGCATAAGGAGCTTTTTCGGCAAGTTGACATTTTGGTTGATCGCAATCAAGCCAATCGAGTCGACAGCACTCTCAACTTTCTCAAGGGCTACGTGGCCAAACATTTTGCCGACGAGGAAGTACTGCAAAAGCTCAGTAACTACCCGAAGTTTGTGGCCCACAAAAAACTCCATGTCGATTTTACCAAGACATTTAAGGAGCTTTACGACCAGTATCAGGCGGCCGGCAATAAATTGACCGTGGTCCTGGCCATAAATTCCGCAGTCATCGGCTGGCTCAAAGATCACATTATGGTCCATGACAAGGAATTTGCCAATTACTATATCTCCCAAAACCAGGGGCGCCGGTAGTGTCTTTGGCTGGAGAGGGCCTTGGGCGTCCCAGGGCGGTTCTCAGGGCTCCCTTGGAAGAGGGCGTACTGGAAGGGTTAACGGCCGGAGATGAGGTTATCATATCGGGCCGGCTTTTGGCGGCCAGAGATCAGGCCCACAAGCGGTTGGTCGACTTAGTCGAGCAGGGTCTGGAATTGCCTTTTGATCCGGTCGGGCAAATTATATATTACGTGGGGCCGACTCCGGCCCGGCCTGGCCGGGTCATTGGGGCGGCTGGTCCGACTACTTCGGGCCGGATGGATTTGTTAACCGTACCTCTATTGCGGTTGGGTCTCAAAGGTCTTTTGGGCAAAGGCCGGCGCTCTGGCGAGGTTAAAAAAGCCCTTATGGAGCACCGGGCGATTTATCTGGCCGCTTTTGGAGGAGCTGGGGCCTTTTACGCCCAACGGATCCGCCAAGCCCGAATTTTGGCCTGGCCCGAGCTTGGTCCAGAGGCCTTAATGGAACTCATGGTGGAAGACTTTCCGGCCGTGGTCATCAACGATTTGTCAGGCGGCGATCTCTATCAGAGCGGGCCGGCGGCCTGGCGCAGTTAAAGGTGAGAAAAAGTTATGACTTTGGCTTCCTCCGGTCAACCTCAAGAGCAATCCGTCCGTCAAGGTATGGAAACGATCAGCCCAAAAGTTCACCCAAAAGAAGTTAAACCCAGTGCTAAACCGGGCCGCAAGATCGGCTCCAAAAAAGCGGCCAAACTTGGGGCCAAGACTGGCAAGCCCAGCGAGGGCAATTTGACCAAAAGGCAGCTGTCGGTTTTGTCGGAGCTGGAGAAATTAGCCAAAAAGCAGGGCCTTAAGGTCTCGGCGGGGCGGTTAATTTTTGCTGGGCTCAGGCTTAAAGGCGGGCGCTGCTCGCTGAGAAATCAAAAGTGGGTTGTCTTGGACCGGTTTCAAACATTTGAGGAACAGTTGGAATGCTTTCGCTTGGCCCTGGAATCTTTGGAAATCAACGACCTGCATTTTTATGAACTGTCGCCGGAGACGGTTCGGTTATTGGGTCTAAGCTCTTCGAAAAATCAGCCGGCCGAAAAATCGGCCCCTCAGCTTGAAAGTTAGTCCGGTCCACTTGGCTGATCCGGTTGCCCTCTGATTTGGCCGCCTTGGCGGCTTTTAGGCTTCCTAACTGTTTTATTGATTTGTTATCTCTTTTGGTCCCCCTCTTTGACGTCGCTCCAATTTGGCCCGCCGCTATAATCAACACGCCCTTGATTGCTGATGTTATTTGACTTCTTTAAAAGCATAAAACTAATATTTTAAAAAATTTAGTGATTTTTTGAGCATAAAATCAAATAGCTGCCCAGGCTGGCCGGCTAAGTATCAGAACCGATAGCCTCTCTGACCGCTGGCTCATTGGAGCTTTCGCCTAGCCCTGTCATTTTTCTCCTCAAATTTGACCTAAGAGCTGCTTGAACAAGGTGGCAACTGAGGTGGAGAGCTGAGAAGGTACCCGTTTAGCGGCAATTGGTTAGGGCTGGTTTTTCTTGGCTGGCCTAAAAAAATGTTCCACGTGGAACAAAACTAATTTGATTTAGCAGTTTGGTTCAGGGGGCTTTCAGCTGGCGGCTGTTGAAATGGCCCATTTAAGGCCCGAAATGCTGGGCTTTGTTTGTTACTAAATTTAAAGTTTTGATTTAATAAGTAAATTAGATCGCCTAGAGATAGTTTTTGGCCATGGGCCAAAGATTTTAAAGTCTGGTGACGGCTGCCGAGTCGATTGGTAAACTGTCCTGCAGCTCAAAGACCAAAGCCAAATCTTGAGGCCAGAAAATTGGCGGCAGCGGGGCTGTAGTTTGGGGCCATTATTAAGCTGTCTGCCCTCCAAAAACTTAAGTGCCGTCAGCCATTTAGCGGCAGCTATGCCCTAAAATACGCTCCCCGCATCCCTAAAACGTTTCAGCCCAGGTTGCGGAAATTATATCTTCAGGCATAGATCGTAAATTAACTGAGTTTTATTTTAATTGGAAAATTAAATGATATTACCCATATAATCAATTTTGTTATAGAACTCCACCTGGCCAAGACTGGGTCATCCTGGCTTATAATAGACAAAAAAGTTTTATTTTTCTTGAGAATCAGGGACTGAAGTGTTAAGGCCAAAGATTTAACCAAAGAATTTCTGGAAAAAGGTCCCCAAACAAGTTAAAATTTTGCTAATGGCCCATTTTATGGCTGAGTCATTGAGCAAAGGAGAAAGCATGTCCCGATTTGATCAGGGCTGGAGGGCTGCGGCCCTTTCCGTCCACATTACATCTCTGCCGAGTCCGTACGGGGTGGGCGATCTGGGGCCCTCGGCCCATCAATTTTTAGATTTATTGCACCGGGCTGGTTTTCACTACTGGCAGGTCTTGCCGGTCAATCCCACTGCTCCGGCTTTGGGTAACTCGCCTTACTCGGCCTATTCGGCCTTCGCTGGTTACGAACTGTTGATAAGCCCCGATCTCATGGTCAGTGACGGCTGGCTAACCGCCGGTGAGGCTGCGGCCGCCCAGCTTCCGGCCGGCCGGTCGGTTGATTTTAATCGGGCCCTGGAGGTCAAAACCAGCCTGATAGATACCGCCTTTGCCAAGGTGGGACTGGGGCTGCTTGATCGGTCGGATTTTGCCAAATTTATATACGAAAATGCCAGCTGGCTCAATGATTACGCCTTTTTTATGGCGGTTAAGGCTGATATGGGCGGCCGGGTCTGGACCGATTGGCCTCATGGCCTAAAGTTCAGAGAAGAGCGGGAATTGTCTTACCATGGCCAAAGGCTGGCCGAAGCCATCTTGCGAATAAAGTTCGGTCAATACCTGTTTTTCCGTCACTTGGGTCTGGTAAAGGACCTGGCCCAGACTAAAGGACTGGGTCTGATCGGCGACATAGCCTTTTACGTCAATCACGATTCCAGTGACGTCTGGGCCAATCGTCACCTCTTTGAGCTATTTGATGACGGCTCAACATCTTTTATGGCCGGGGTGCCCCCGGACTATTTTGCCGCCACCGGTCAGCTCTGGGGGAACCCTGTTTTCAAATGGGACAATCACCGCCCCGACGGCTTTAGTTGGTGGAAAAGCCGGATTTATCACAACCTCGGTCTTTTTGATTGGGTCAGGCTGGACCATTTCCGGGCATTCCTCGCCTTTTGGGAGGTATTACCCAAGTCGCCGACGGCTCAAACCGGAGCTTGGCGAAAGTCTCCAGGGGCTGAGCTTTTTACTCAGGCGGCAGCTGGCCGGGAGCTTAAGATCATTGCCGAGGATTTGGGAGTGATAACTCCCGACGTAACTGAGCTCAGGCGCCGGTTCGAGTTTCCGGGGATGAGGGTGCTTCAGTTCGGCTTTGGTAGAGATCAGCCTCTATCCGCTCATGCCCCGTTCAGGATTGAAGCGGACAACTTGGTTTATTCCTCGACCCACGATAACAACACCGCTAGAGGTTGGTTTGAACATGACATTGAGGCGGCCGATCGCCAGAGACTGTCGGAGGTGGCCGGTTATCAGGTTACGGCTGAAAATGCCGCCTGGACTCTGATTCGTTTGGCGTACCTTTCCGGCGGGGCCTTAAGCGTCGTAACTCTACAGGACATTTTAAACCAGGGTGCCGATCGTCGGCTCAATATTCCAGGCACTTCGACTGGCAATTGGGGTTACCGCTTGGAATCCTTAGATGAGCTCACCAAAAAGTTAGTTGACAGTCTGGCTGAACTTGGGGAACTATCGGGCCGTGACAACCAGATTCATCCCAACATTCTGACCTACGAGTCGTAAGCTTTGATGATCTTGGGCCTCCTTAACAGGGTGGCCTATAAGGTCAGGCTTTTTTGAAACCAAACGGTGCGACCTTCAGTCGGCCTGATGGTTGGTCTTATGGCCAATGGATTTGAGGCTTTGGTCAAAATAAGGCCAAGTCAAAGAAGCCCAGGGTTAAAGCCAAGATTGATTAAAGCCAAGAAGAGTCCGAGCCAAGGTTAAGTTTCATCAAGGTTAAGCCCTAAGGAAGGCTAAAAAAAAGCTAGGCCAGAATTTTGAAAACCGGTAAATTTTGAGTTTGCCATGATTTGGGCTAAAATAAACCACTAGGGGGTAACCAACCTCCACCACGAAATCCAAAATAATTATTTGGTATTATGGCCAGGATTCAAGGTTTTTTTTGGGGCCATTGATTTGGCCGCTACCGCACCGTTTGGCCTCGTTTTTAACCGCTTTTGCCACAGGATGATGACTTTATGCTTACCTTTTCCCAGTTACATGGACGTTTGACCGGTTTAATGGAAAACCTTGACGGTGAATTTTGGACCGAGATTTTGGGCCAGCTCAACCCGCCCGATGAATTCCCCAAACCGGAAACCGTCCACGACCTTTGCTTCAGGGATGCCAAAGCTATGGCTGGCTATATTCCGGATCTGAGGGCGGTGATAAGTAAAACTTCGCCCCAAAACTTGGCCGCCGGTGAAATTAGGGCCCTCCAAGAAATTAAGGGCATTTTAAACTTTTCGGCCCGGTTTCCGGTCCTGATTCTGACCCTTGATGATTACCGCAGCCACCAGCCGTTGATTGATTTGTACAACGGGTATCGTCAAACCCTCAAGGAAATAGATGATTACCTGGCTTTGGTGGAGTCAGGCCAATGACCGCACGGCTCAAGGCGAGGATTGCACATGGCTGATGAACAAATTATGGGTTCAGCGGAGTCCAAAAACAAACTCGCCAGTTACTGGGAAATTTTCCGGCACTCCTGGCCTATATTATTGGAAAATCCCAAGCCTCTTTTGGTCTTGGCGGTGACCCTGGCTTTAGTCAGTCAGGTATTCGATCACTTGTCGGCCTTATTAATGGCCCCCTACATGCAGGATATCAACGCTTTTTTTGAGTTGGCCCAGACTCCGGACCTTACGCCCGAGCATAGTCAGGCCTTTATTGAGGCCATCAAAACAATTGGTTTTTCGCGACTCTTAGTTTCGATGAGTCTGCCCTTGATCTTGGCTCCCTGGATCTGGCTGGTTTTGTGCCGAGTGGCGGTAAATATCTGGGACGGTTACCGACCGGGCCTGGAAAGTCTTTGGTTTGCCCTGAAATATTACGGGCCAGCTGTCCGGATCATGATCCTTATTTCGATCCTCATCCTGGGACTGTTCCTGGCCACCATAGTCTGTTTTGTCCCCATGCTGTTAGTCAAGCAGCTGACCGGTTCAAGCGGTCAGGCCAACATGATCGGGTGGCTGTTGACCATGGGGGGCATCGTGGCCGGGCTGGTTTTTTTCGTTCGAATTCTTTGGCCCCATATCCGACGCTTGGTGGTATTACAATTTTTAGCCTTCTTTAGTCTCAGTGACGGAGAAAAAGGAGCTTGGATCAAGATAATTGGGAGAATTCATGCGGCCTTGGCTGGCTTTCCTAAACACCTCAACCAATGTGTGCTGATTTTATTTTTGACCGCTTGTATTATCTCTATGATCACGTCGCTTTTGGCTGTTCTTTTCTTGACCGTTGGTTTGCCTGAGCTGGTAATTAAAATGGTCCTCAATGTGATCTTTTACCTGGGCCTGCTGTGGCCCTTGGTCGCCCTGGCCGGTTTTCATAGGCTGGCCTTTTCGACCGAGGCTGACCAAGAGGGGGCGGGTGAGGCCAGACCTGAGGGAGTGGGGATGGCGGAGGGAGCCTAAAAAGATATCGGTGACTATAATTTTTAAGTAACAGAATTAATACAGTACGATTATGATCGGAAAGAGAGAGTCAATTGAAAATTTTGATTGCTTCCGATCTCCATGGCAACTTGCCCGGAGCCCGGTTCATAGTCAGTAAGGCTTTAAAGGAGGGCTGCGATTTGGTGGCCCTTTTAGGAGATTTGATTCATTGTGGTTTGAGAAGCGATACTTTTGACGGTTTGCTGGCGGCCAAGATTTTGTCGAGTCTGACTATTCCGGTTGTTTCGGTCCGAGGCAACTGCGACAGTGACTCCGATTTGGCCGAATTTCCCTGGTTTACCCCCGAAAGTGCCTGGCTGTTTCTGGATCAGCTGTTTCTTTTGTGCCACGGCCACCAGATGCGTCAAATAGAACAGAGCTTTGAGGGATTTTTTAACCTGATTTCTGGACACACTCATGTGCCCATGGCCGATAACGGTCCCCGAGGCCGCCGCTGGAATCCTGGGAGTCTGGGGTTGCCTGAATGGAACTATCCACCTAGTTACGGCCTGTATCACGATGGGGTGTTTCGGGTTATGAGCTTGACCGATGAGGTTATCTGTGAGGATCGGCTCAACTGAACTGGGGCCTTTAACCGGTTGCGCCGGCTGAGGGTAGACCAAATAAGAGGGCTTAGAGGATTAAGAGGACTTAGAAGAGTCAGCGGCAAAGTGAAAATGACGGAAGTGTAAGCTGCCTCAGGTCCTGTCCCCTCAAGACAGGGGTTGGGCCGAAGGAGGCCGGGGCGGGAACTGGGAGAGGCTATTTTATGAGGCGCAAATCCGGGCGAGGGGCCACCCAGTCTTCGGCTGGATCTTTTTTCTTCAGATCGTCCATATAGCGCTTGATGCGCTCGTTAAATTGAGCATTTTTTACCCGTAAGCCGTTGATTAGAAAGTAAATAATGACCGATTCCTCCCACTCTTTGGTCGGTTCAAAATTATCCATCCGCTTGCGGTACTTGGGGATCAGGGTGATGAGGGTCTCCTCGTCGAGGGCCAAAATACGCCTGGCTAATTCTTGGAGAGTGTCTTCAAACATGGCGGACCGGCTGCAAGTAAGGGGGTTGAGGGAGGAACTTTTGGGTTTGGCCGGCGCTTTTGAGGAAGGCAGGTCGTCCAGAGTTGTAGGGAATAAATTAAAAAAAAGTCAAATCCTTGATCTTTAGACTATATAAGCGTAAAATTAAAAACAGGAACCACTTAAATCCAACTGTCTGACGGTGGTCTTTTTGATAAAAAAATAAATAATGTCAGTTTATTAAACTTGTTTGAGATAAATGTATTGTTTTTGTTTAAATAAAGGCCTATGCCAAGCGATTTCCTAGTCCAACCTCTATATTGATTCTGTCTTTAATCTTACAGGAGGGTGGGTAGGTTGTCAACCGTCGCAAAAATCTGGCGGCGGAGCTGCTCTCCTAGGGCCTAAAGTACGTGCTTTAAAAGTAGCAAAGCTTCCGAGTTCTGATTTAGTCAGGTCACGTTTTTAAGAAATGTTTTTAATAGTTTTTGGGGGGGCCGGGTGACCTCAGATTTGGGTTAACTTCCAACGTTTTTTTGTTTGTTGATGAGATTAAGATGTCAATAATTTTAAATAAAGGTGAGGATAGTTATGGCTGAAAAAGGCTCGACCGGGATTTCGACCCGCTCTCAGATTTCAGATTATATGACCATGGACTACAACAACTTGACCGCCGAGGCTTTGGGGGGACAAGGACTTTCGTCAGGGGATCTGGCAGAAATGAAAAAAGCTCTGGCCGCTGCTTACAAGGATTTCGAGGCTAAAAGGCGCCAAGGACTATTGCCTTTTACCGAACTGCCCTCAAATTCGGAGATCCCCAAAAAATGCCGGAAACTGGCCGATCTTCTCCGAAAAAATATTGAGACCGTGGTGGTACTGGGGATTGGCGGCAGCGCTTTGGGGGCCAATGCCGTCTTTAACGCCCTGCGGCCCATTAATCATAATGCCCTGCCGCCGGCCAAGCGCCAATGGCCCAGGCTTTTTATCGCCGATAACATCGATCCCGAGGGGTTTGGGGTAATTTTGGACAGCCTTGATCCTTCGAAAACCTTTTTTAACGTTATATCCAAAAGCGGGGCCACGGCGGAGACCATGAGCCAGTTCATGGTCATTCACGATATGCTCCAAAGATCCCTGGGCCGGACGGCCATTAAGGATCACCTTTTGATCACCACTGATCCCCAAGGCGGGGTCTTAAGGAAACTGGTGGAGGCCAACGATTACCAGTCAATGGAAGTTCCGCCTGGGGTGGGTGGGCGTTTTACCATCTTTTCCGCAGTTGGTCTGGCTCCCTTGGCCATGGTTGGGGTCAGCGTTTACGAGCTTTTGGCTGGAGCCAAAAAGGCTCAACAGGACTTTGCCAGCCCAGTTCTTAGTAACAAAGCACTTCTGTTTGCCGGTTTGAACTGGCTGCAGACCACCGTCAAAGGTTTGGAGACTTTGGTTCTAATGCCCTACGCCGAAGCCCTATCCAAGGTGGCCGAGTGGTTTTTACAGCTCTGGAATGAATCCCTGGGTAAAGCCCTCCACCTCGACGGTTCCCCGGCCGGGACCGGCCAGACCGCCATCAAGGCGGTGGGGGTGACCGATCAGCATTCGCAGCTTCAGATGTATATGGAAGGCCCCCTCAACAAGACGGTTTGTTTTTTGGGGGTTGAAAAGTTTCGAAGCGATGTAAGCATCCCCAAGGTCTTTACTGAGCACGATGAGCTTTCGTATCTTGGCGGAAAGACTTTGGGCGAGCTTTTGACTTTTGAGCGTCTGGGAACGGCTCGGGCCCTGGCCGAAAATCAGCGCCCTAACTTTACGTTAACCATCCCCAAGGTCAGTGCCGGGGCCGTGGGCTACATTCTTCAGACTTTGATGCTGGCTACCGTTATCTCCGGGACTCTTTATGGGGTCAATCCCCTGGATCAGCCCGGGGTGGAGCTCAGCAAAAAATTTACCTACGGGCTAATGGGCCGCAATGGATTTAGTGACATGGCCGACCGCTACCATAAGGGCTTGTCTAAAAAAAATAAATACGTCGTCAAGTGAGTCAGGATTTAACCCCAAGCCCGGTCCGGGCAGAGGCTGGACCGGGCCACTCAGGAGAAAATGTCAGTTCGCTCCAGAAGGTTTCCGCTAGAGGCAAGCCTTTCCGGCTGGCCAAATATTTTTCATCTTTCGGCGTTATACTGATTTTTATAACTTGCCTGGTTTTGGCCGGCCTTATGAGCGGCCGCACTGAAAAGGTGATCTATGATCGGGTGGTCGATGATACCATCATCATCATGGAGAATCTTAATTACCAGATGTACAACAATTTCCTTAAACCCATGTATGTGCTCAAGGGTCAGGCCAGACTCAGCGAGCCCGATACTTACAAGTATCTTCACGCCGTCATTCAAACCACCATTCACGGCTTTGACATCAGCCGGGTGGCCATTTATGACGAAAAATTTGGGATGATGGTCTATTCCTCTGATTCTCAGGTCCCGGTTGTTTCCTACGAAATCTCCCCCCAAACCGGAGAGCCCACCCCTAAAGGGCGGCTGGCTGAACCAATGAGTTCTTATAAGGAGGCGCTGGCCAGAAGCCTGACCACCTCAGGCGATCCTCGATTGCTGGCCACTCCCGGGCGCCTTCGTCAGAGGACGGTTATTGTATTGGAGGAGGGCGGCTATCGTTTGGGGAGCTTTTTTCCTCAAGGCCGTTTCGCCATCCGCTGTTTCCAGGCCATGGAGGATTACGACACTGGAAAGCCTTCTGGAGTATTGGAACTGACGCGGGATCTGACGGTGGAATATTCACGCATCGCCACCATGCAGTACATGGCCTTGGCGGTGGCCGCTGTCAGCAGTCTCTTTTTGAGCCTGGTATTGTGGATGGTGGTGGCCAGGGGCGAGAGCATTATCAATCAAAAAAATACCGAGCAGGTGGCTTTGGTCGAGCGCCTCAACCGGACCGAGCGTTTGGCCAACCTCGGCCAGATGGTGGCCACCGTCAGTCATGAGATCAGAAATCCGCTCGGTATAATCAGATCCTCGGCTGATTTTTTGGCCTCAGGCCTGAAAGGCACTCCGGCTCAAAGCCGGTTGGCAGCGGCCATTGTGGACGAATCGGAAAGGCTTTGGTCCATTTTGACCGATTTTCTTGATTTTGCCAGGCCCCAGGAACCCATTTTTGCACCGGTGGTGGTTGAAGACATAATTGAGGAGATGTTGGTTTTGCTGGAGGTTGACCTGAGCCGTTCGGGGGTCGAGCTTTTGACTGAGCTCCGCGAAGAACCGGGGCCGGTTTTGGTTGACGCCGGACAAATCCACCGGGCTCTAATGAATCTTTTGGTCAATGCCATTCAGGCCATGCCCGACGGGGGGCTCCTGACCGTTTCCACTAAACTTGAGCGAGCTGGGGAGCCGACCGGAAATCTTGTCATTACCATAACCGATACCGGCCCTGGTTTGTCGGAGGAGGCGGCCAGAGCTCTTTTCCAGCCCTTTAGGACGACCAAAGTCAAAGGGACCGGCTTGGGTTTGGTTTTGGTCAGAAACGTGGTTGAGAGTCACGGCGGAAGCCTTAAATTGGTCAACGTCGAGGGAGGACCGGAGTTCCACGGACTAAAAGTTACGGTCAAGCTTCCCCTGAGGACGACCGCCTCCCTGACTGAGGGTGGTACTTCCGAGGCTGGCGAAACAGTAGTACCTCCCCAGATCGTGACCTCCCAAGGAAGAAAATTACCAGAAGGAGAATCCCAAGAAGAAGAATCTGAAGAAGGGGAACTTGGAGCGGGCGAACTTGAGGCAAGCGACCAGAGTTCTAGGGACGAAGCCTTCCAGGAGCCCCATTTCAGAGGATAGGGCTTAAGGGAAGCTTGCTTTGGGGGCGAGGACATCCCGGCGGTAGAGTCTATTGAAAGCAAATTTAGATATTAGAGCGACAAAAATATTAACTATATATTGCCATAGTATTGTTAAAATGTTATATAAAGTAAGCCATCAGGCTAAAATAGCGTGTAATAATATCGTTAGTTGGATAGATATCAGCAGCGGCTCCTGAGATTTATTGCTTCTGAGATTTTCTTGTCGGGTAACATTTTCAATCCTTTAGGAACTGAGGCCAGGGATTTGGTCGAGCCCCGAAATGATCCTGCCCTATAATTTTCTGCCCGGTGTTGGGTTTAGAGAACAAAACAAATTGAAAAATTGAAATGTTGAGCCTGAAAATCAGTTCCTCTCAATTGAGCTCTCAATTTAGAGCTCCTAGTCTCGACCAAAGCTGAAGATTGAGCACTCTTCGGCGGTCATTGATTGGCTTAGCCAAAAAAATTTAAACAATTAATTAAGTTTGAGGCAGGAGCCTTTTGACCATGTCCCAGAATATGCCCGAGACAATATTAGTAGTTGATGATGAGCCCAACTATCGGCTGGTTCTCGGCCAGGTGTTGGCCAACGAAGGCTTTGATGTGGTCGAAGCCCAAAGCGGCGGGGAGGCGATCGATCTTTTTCTGGAAAGACCCCAGGTGGGGTTGGTGTTAACTGATATAACCATGCCCGGGGGCGACGGGATGGAGCTTTTGACCAAGGTCAAAAAGGAGCGACCAGAAGTCCCGGTGGTCATGCTCACCGCCCATATTGACGTCAAGTTAGCTGTGGAGGCCATGCAAAAAGGAGCCTTTGACTATCTGACCAAGCCCTATCATAACGATGAGCTGATCAGGTGCGTCCGCAAAGCTTTGGAGGTTTTCGGTCTCAGCCGCCAGAATAAAGAGCTTCGAGAAGCTTTGTCTAAACGCCACAGTTTTGGAAGCCTGATCGGTAAATCCAAGTCCATGGTGGAACTTTATCAGCTTTTAGAAAAGGTCGCTCCCACCCGAGCCAACGTCTTGATTACCGGGGAAAGCGGGACGGGCAAAGAATTGGTAGCCCGGGCTATCCACTACAACAGCCCCCGCTCCGAGCGCTCCTTTGTGGCCGTCAACTGCTCGGCGCTGCCCGAAAGTCTTTTAACCAGCGAGCTTTTTGGCTACGAAAAAGGCGCCTTTACCGGTGCCGTTTCCGGCCGGATGGGGCGATTTGAGCTCGCTCATGGCGGGACGCTGTTTTTAGATGAGGTCGCTGAGATGGAGCCATCCATTCAGGTGACTTTGCTTAGAGTTCTCCAGGAACGAACCATTGAACGAGTCGGCGGCGGAGGAAAACTGATTGAGGTCGACGTTAGGCTTGTTTCGGCCACTAACCGCGATCTCAAGTCCGAGGCAGCGGCGGGAAGGTTTAGAGAAGACCTTTTTTACCGTTTAAACGTAGTCCATTTGAGGCTGCCGCCGCTTAGAGAAAGATTAGACGATTTACCGATGCTGACTGAGCATTTCCTGGAAAAATTTTCAGGGGACCGCAGGGTGCGGCCGACTCTGGATGCGGAAACCAAAAGGCTTCTTTATGCCTACCGTTGGCCGGGAAACGTGAGGGAACTGGAAAATATTATTGAAAGAGCTTTGATTTTAGCTTCTGGTGATGTCATTATGCCCTCCGATCTGCCTGAAGAGCTCAGGCGCCCGTCGTCCGGGCCAACAGTTGTTTCAGGCCATCGGTCGGGGCAGGAGAGAACGTTTTTAGAGGAGCCTCTTCGTCAGGGAGCCTTGCCGAAAAATGAGCCCGAGGGAGCCTCTACCCCTTTCACGGGGCCGCAAAGCCCAAGCAATTATGGCTCTTTATTTTCGGCGTTTCCGGCCGGCAGTTTGGGGGCCGGCAGTGATTTCGAAAGCGGGCCCTGGACTGGTCCTCTTTTCTCAGATTTTGGTTCGGACTGGCCGGAACCGGCCCTGAGACTTTTACCCAAAGGGGTGGGTTTAACCGAGGCGCTGTCGGCCCTTGAAGAGGGTATTCTAAGGAAAGCCTTAAAAGCTGGCGACGGGGTCCAGAGCCGAGCTGCTGATGCTTTGGGTCTCAAACGAAACGTTTTCAAATACAAATGGGACAAGTGGGCTCAATCGGCGCCTACTCCTCTATCCGAACAGCTGGCCGAGATTCTCCCTGACGGCTCGGATCTGTTGTCGGTCATGGCCGCCATGGAGGAAGAAATGCTCAGAAGAGCTTTGGTTTTGTCTAGAGGTGTTCAGACTAAGGCCGCTGATCTGTTGGGCCTGAAAAGAAACGTTATGCCCTACAAATTGAAAAAATACCCGGCCTTATCGACGATCGTCGATGAGGGGAACTCTTTAGTTTAATTGAGTCAGTGGTTTGGGTCTTAGGACATTTAAAAGTATCCTGGAACGGGCAGCCTGGAAAAACCTTGGCCATAAGGTTTTTATCAGTTAGGCCATCGAATTAAAGGGTTTGGTCCAGGCCAAAAAGCTGGCTGAGCTCAAAATAATGACACCGCCATCCGGAAAATGGGCACAGTCAGAAGGCTTAAAAAGGTAGTCAGAGAGACCAGGATCAAGGCAAAGGAGGTGTCTGAGCGGTAATAGCCGGCCATAATGGAGCAATTGGCCAAGACCGGGAGCGAGGACTGAATGACAAAGACCCGGCTCATGGCCGGGAAAAGATTAAAGGCCAGACATATGGTTACGGTTAGCAGCGGACAGATCAGAAAACGGCCTAACAGAATATAAATGATATCTTTTTCCATGTGAATGGTTTTGAGATTTAAATCACCAAGGCCCATTCCGATATACATGATCGCTAACGGGGTGGTAGTCGAGCCTAGCAGTTTGGCCGAACCGGTTAAAAATTTTGGGATAGGCACCTCAAGGATGACCACTAATAGACCGATAAAAAACCCGATCAGAGGCGGGTTGAAGAACCTTTTGACGGTATCCAGACTCAGGATCTCCGATTTTTTTCCCGGCCCATCCAGGCTCATCATGTAATTGCCGAGGGTCCAAAACATAAGCGAATTGGAAAAAAAATAGGACATCACATACGGCAGGGCCGATTCTCCAAACAAGGCCACATTGATGGGCAGCCCAAGGAACATGGTGTTGGAGAAAGTAAAACCGACCGAAAAAAGACCTCGGCGTCCTTGACGGACCTTGGCTATCTTGACGAAAACTAGCGACAGCAAAAAAGTCAGCGTCATGGTCAACATGGCATGGGTAGTGCCGGCCATAAGTCCAGGGATGTCTTTTTTGGTCAGCTCCTGGACGGCGGTATAAAAAAGATAGAGCGGCAGGGTACAGCCCACCACCAACCGAGCCAGAAAATCTTTGACTTCCCGGGTGACCCAGCCGCGATGAACCACGTAGACCCCGACCAAGCCCATCATAAAGAGGGTCAGGATACTTTCGAAAGCTTGCTTTAAAATTGGCGCCAAATGAATTAGCCTCCTCGAATTTCTTCTTACAGGTTAACACAACCGGAGGCGGCAAAAAAGCGTTCCTGGTGTAAATATTCGTCTAAGTGAGGTTTTAAGTGGCAGACAAACTGTTTTTAGCCTAACCAGTTTTGGTAAGGCTATGATTTTAAAACAATCTTGAGGGTCAAAAAGTCAAAGATTTTTTAATTAATTCAAGGCTGAAAGTTGAAGCCTTGATGGTTGATTATGATGCGGTTAACAGAGCCAAGACCGGTGCAGGAGTTAGCCAAAGCTCGGACAGGCAAACTAAAACGTGGCTGGGAGTCGGTCCCCAAGTAAGACCGCAGCCGCCATTAGGCGGCAGAAACCTAAAGGCTAAAGCCCAAGGGCTAGCTAGTGCCTCCGGATGCCGAATCAATGGCCGGGACGGCACAGGGAGTGATGCACGGCAACAAACGTGGCCATAAATCCTGTTTAGTCTAACTTGAAAGTGACACTTTACACTTGGCTCTTGGTCAGCCCATAGCCATGGTGAGGGGTTACTATATCGTAATACTCTAACTATTTTAGAGGGACCGTGAAAGTTCCTTAATCTATAATTTAAAATAATTATATAAAAAAAGTTCTAATCTTTTTTCATGGACCGGCCGATAAGAAATACGGGAAGGCATATGAGAGCGGTGGTGTGCCCACGATTTTATGTGAGTAATTTAGACCCAACCGCAATCCGTTAGTTTATTTGGCGATACGGAGCGCCAGAAAGGAGTATACAAAGCGCTGAAAGAAACAAAAAATAGAATAATTTCAGCGCCTCAAGTATCGGCAAGGATGCCGAGAAATCATCCCTTTTAGGGACATGTTTCACGGAGGAAAACATGGGCATACTTAAAGACTACGAGCTGACGGCCAGCTTACTAGCCGGCGGCTTGGGTGGCACCCGTGAGCGCCTGCTGAAGACAATTCGGCGCTTGCTGGTTTGTTACCCGCAGGATGCCCAGGACAATCCGGAGCCCATTCAACCGGATTGTCGTAGTCCATCCTATTTGGCTGCCGTCTCGCAGGCCTTGAGCGACTTAAACGATGACTGGCAGGGGCGAGTGCCCCGCCCAGCCCGTTTTATGGAAACGGAGAGATTGTTTCTCCAGCTCAAGGACCGAACCCTGGATGTTTTGGCCAATGACCCGACCTTGTGGTCGGATTATCACAGCCTGGCTCAAGGGCTCAACGAGCTGAAGCTGGATTATGCGCAAAAGAAAACGGGTTTGTACCTATAAAGACCCGGTTTCTCAAAAGGCCGTCGGCCCGTTTCATATGGCCTCGGCTTGATCTTATCCCCCAGCCCGCAGGAAAACAGCTGTGTAACGGCTTTTAACCTACGGTCAAGCCGCCCTGCTCGAACCAACTGTGGTTTGGGTGGGACGGCTTTTTTTGGTTTTGGGTTAGTCGAAGACGGACTGATGAGGCAATGGTGCCAAAGCAAAGATGAAAAGGCGAGATAATAATAACTAATTTAAAAGTTAGATTTATAGAAAACAAATAATAATGTCTTTGTTGGGGGCAGAAGTGTTGTTTGGCTGTCTTAATGTCAAAATATAGCCGTGGACAAAGGTCTCCGGGGAGAGTAAAATAATAAACGGTTTTAAGAGGCTTAAGAAAATTCAATAATTAACTGAAGAAAGCCTCCAACCCCGGTTTGACTTCTTTCTCTAGCAAGTTGCGGCTGAGTTGGAGCGGTTGTGACTTTTGAGCTTAAGGCGAATTTTTGATGGATTGAGCCTGATGATTTTTATTTTAGTCGCCTTGGGGGCCGCCGGCCCAGTCAAAGCTGATTCGGATGACTACCGTTTGGTCTTTGGTTTTGAGATAACTGGCCTAGTAAATTGTCAATAGCTTCCCCTCCCCGGGAATTGCAAGGTGTTCTATGACCGAGTGCCAAACCACATTGGCCGAGGTTCCGGGTCTGACCGAGGATCTCAAAATAAAAATTCTTTCCTGGTCCCGTCAAATCCTGGCCGCAGCGACCGCTGGCCAGAGCCTGCCGCCAGCCCCGGAGGAACTGGCCGATCTGCGGGGCGGGGTGTTTGTGACCCTCAAAAAATTGGGGAAATTAAGAGGCTGCATTGGACGGTTCGATTTTACCGGCCTTTTAGCTGACGCTATTGAGTCAATGGTCAAAGCGGCGGCCTTCGACGATCCCCGGTTTAACCCGGTCGTAAGTTCTGAACTGGACTTATTGGAAATAACTATTTCTGTCCTGACTGAACCAAAACCACTGACCAGTCTCGACGATTTAGTCATTGGCCGGGACGGACTGTACCTCCTTCACCCTCACGGGCGGGGCGTCTTATTGCCGGTGGTGGCTGAAGAATATGGCTGGACCCCTTTGGAATTTGCCAGGCAGACCTCAGTCAAAGCGGGTCTGAATCCCGGGGCCTGGGAAGATCCCAAGGCCAATCTTTTGGTTTTTACCGCTCCGTCTTTTACCTCCAAAAGTCTAGACTGAGACTGGTTGCGGCCAAAGCTCAACAGGTGTTTCCACTGGCTGACCAAAGTTCGCAAGTGTGGCCAGCTCGGGCTTTGTAAATGTTGGGTAATCGCTTACGGTCCCCTGGCGGCCCTTACGTTTCCAAGGTCGGCCCAGGCAATTGTCTGACAATAAAATAATGTAGCACAGCCGTCCAAGAAAATCACCAGACTGGGGGTTGGGTAGGCTAAACCCTAGGAAAGAAGCCACCCTCATCGTCCAAAATGGGCGATTTGAAATCCTAACCCCCCTTACATCAACTCT
>JAISWF010000253.1 GCA_031271165.1 Deltaproteobacteria bacterium | reverse complement strand
CTAAACATAATTCGTTTTATCGTATTAATTGTGCATAGTTAATGGCCGCAATCTTAGGCCTGTAAATCATTAGTTTCCTAAGATCCCGTGGATTCTTGATTTTTTCTTGGACAGCTGTGATAATGTAGATATTAATTTAATAAAATTTTTAAAACAGTTTTGTTTTATTGTTTTTAGTGGTTGTTTTTTGGTTTATACTGTCCGTCCATCCTTGATGGCGCTTTTTTGTTTTGTTATTTTTGGTAGGGAGGCTGAAAAATGATTCCCAAAAGAACGGTCGGCCGGACCGGGGAAATGGCTTCCATCCTCGGCTTTGGCTGCATGAGGCTTCCTCTGACCGGACCTAATCCCGATCAAATAGACTGCGATCTGGCTGTTGATATGCTCAGGCGCTCCATTGATCGAGGCGTCAACTATATTGACACCGCCTACCCCTATCACCCGGTGGCTGGGCGCGAGCAACCCGGGGCTAGCGAACCATTGGTGGCTCAAGCCCTCAGCGGCGGCTACCGAGAAAAGGTTTTACTGGCCACCAAACTCCCAACCTGGCTGGTCCACAACCGCCGGGATATGGACCGCCTCCTTGACCACCAGCTTGAGCGCCTGAAAGTATCCCAAATTGATTTTTATCTGGCCCATAACCTCAATGCTTCGGTCTGGGACGGACTTTTGGCTAGCGGTTTGAGGGAATTTTTGGATGAGGCGGTCAAAGACGGCCGCATCAAGTCTCCGGCCTTTTCCTTTCACGATAACTACTCCCTGTTTGAACGTATTGTCGAAAGTTATGACTGGACTATGGCTCAAATCCAGTACAACTACCTTGACCGCAACTATCAGGCCGGTCGCCGGGGAGCTGAGTTGGTAACCAAAAAGGGGATGGGACTGGTCATAATGGAGCCGCTGCGGGGCGGTTTTTTGGTCGACCAAGTCCCGGAAACCCCCCGGGCACTTTTTTCCAAGATCCGGCCCGAGTGGTCTTTGCCCGCCTGGGGGTTGAACTGGCTTTGGGGGCAACCGGAAGTTTCAGTGGTTTTAAGCGGCATGAGCACCATGGCTCAGGTCCAGGAAAATCTTTCCTTAGCTCAGAGCTGGACTGAGGGGAAGTTTACTTCTGAGGATCTGGCAGCCACCGATCAAGTCAGAGATTTTTTCCAAGCCCGGATGAAAACCAACTGCACTGCCTGTGGTTACTGTATGCCCTGCTCCACAGGGGTGGACATCCCCAAAAATCTCAGCTTTTTAAATCAGTATTATTTGTTTGAGGCTCAGGTAGCCAAGGAGAGATGCCAATATTTTTATGGCGTCCAGCTCTCCAAGCCTGAAATGGCTGTTAACTGCATAGCCTGCGGTCAATGCGAGGAAAAGTGTCCCCAGCACATCCAGATCCCCGATTGGCTGGCTGAGACGGCCAAACTTTACTCGCCATCGTAGTCGATGAAGTAAATCACCAATAATGTAGCTAAAAGTCGGCAGCCGTCAGTTTGGCTGTGGTAGTTTTTCCACAAATAAGGCTAATCAAATTGGCAGCCTTCTGGTAATAACTTGAAAATAGAGATAATTTTTTATTATTCTGGTTGGCTTCAATCTTGCTATTTGGACTGTAGGGCGGTAGTCTTGATTTAGGGCGGCAAAATAATTTCAAAATAATTTGTTGCATCCCTGGCTCTTTTTTGGTATACTGCCCAAGTGTACGTTTTTGTCCCGCTGAAAGGCGGAATCAGGTACAGCTTCATTGGGCGAAACCGGGTTTTTCTCAGGGCACGGTTTTTTTGAGGCTAGTTCCGATTTATAACAAAATTTCATCAAGGAGAAACAGATGAAAAAGATTATGGCATTGGTCCTCGGCGTTCTGCTGGTGGCCATGGCGGTGCCGGCTCTGGCCGATACCTCCGTTGATTTTAATGGTGTTTATCGCTTACAGCATCTGAACACAAACAACATCGATCGCGCTTGGCGCTCCAGAGACATTGACCGTGGTTCTTTGTTCCGTCATCGGTTTCAGGTTGGCGTGACTTTCCACGCCACCGATGAAATTGATGTCGACTGGGTGATTCGTGCTCCTCACTGGGCTAATTGGGGAGGAGAAGGAGCCACTAGTATCGTATCAAGGGCTTATTATGCCACAATCAAACAACCTTGGGGTACAATTCAGGTTGGTCGTTTGGCTGACGGAGCCCCTGGAACCGTAGGCGGCTTGTCCACTTTGGGTCATGGGCCCAGTTGGGGTGGTCGTGGGGACCTTTATGCTGGCGGCAGCATCTTTGATTTTAACGATACTGTTGACGGCATAACTTACAACCACGAGTTTGGCAACGGTTTTGGTTTGGCTGCCTATTATTTCAAGTTTGTCACTGATACTTCTGAAAAAGATGCGGATGTCGATCGTTTTGGTATTGAACCCCGCTATACTTGGGACGGCGGTGGTGCCACCCTTGGGTTTATTTACCATCGGGATAAAACTCCTTTTTATGGTGGTGCTTGGTTTACTCCTACATATAGTTGGACTAGTGATAACTTGTCATTATTCCAGGGCGCGTTTTCTGAGCTGGCCAACCATCTGAGAGCTGAAGGTTATGTACGTGGAGCTATAGATTTTTATGGTCCGGATTCAGATTACACCTTTATAATTAACCCTGCTTTTGCCCAGACTTGGGGGGCTTTTTCCATCGGATTTGAAGGCGCCTTTGCGTGGGCTAAAACCAGATACTTGGTCGATGCTAGTGTTGAGGATGCAGCGGGTAATCCAATTGAATTGTCATCTTCATTTGACGTTGATAAGAAAGGATTTGGCCTGTATTTTGACGCTGGCTACAATTATGGAGCCGGTGATATAACTTTCTTGGCTTGGTTTACCAGTGGTACCGACTGGGATGACGATGACGAATTCAATGACGCCATAGGTTTGGGCGATTTTGCACCTTTCTTGGTCGCCTTTGGTTCTACATCGTTTGGCTCTACTTTTGGTGGTTATGGTCTAAATCAGCAAGCTTTACTTACCAGAACTCGAGGTGATGATGATTTAACAGGCGAAATGACTGGTGGTTCCAACCAGTGGGGCATTGGCCTTTTGGGTAACCATTCTTTAACCGATGATATCGCTTTAAATTGGGGTATTGGATATTTCGCTTTGGTTCAGCCTTATGGCTGGGATCTTGATGAATTTGAAGGTCCCGATCCTGCTAAAGACTATAGGAATCGGAAAAAGGATCTGGGTTGGGAAATCGACCTCGGGTTCACTTTCAATCTCTTAGACAATTTGTCATTCGAAACCCAGTTTGGTTATTTCTTTAACGGCGGTGCCTTTGATACACTTCATCACAATGATGCTGAAGGCTACCACTTTAAGGATGCTAAGGACAGCTATGCTTGGACTAATGTCCTGAACATTAGCTTCTAAGACTTAAAACGAGCTATATTGTCTCTCTATCTCCCCGGTCCTGTCTGACAGGACCGGGGATTTTTAATTGTACCTCTCACGTCCAGAAGTAAGTGGGCTCTGGTCCTATTTGCAAGACTTAAGTTCTGATAGAGAGCTGACTGCGGTTGGCTGAGAACCTGGAGTGAAGTGGAAAGATTTCCTGTAATATTTGCCTGCAATAGTTTTAAGTCGTCTCTAAGGTTCAACCAGAACCGAGTAGAGCATAATCAGGTGATCAGCTCCAGAAATCCGGTCTAGAACTCCAGCCACCGTAACTTCATCACCCAGGTTAAACTCTTTTCCGGGTAAAGGATTTTCAAAAAGACATAAGATCACCCCCGAGCCCGAGGTCCCCGATTCGGTTGCTTGAGTTCCGACCGGGTTTAAGGCCAGAACCAGCGGGTAACGCCGTCCCGAATGGACTGAGACCACTAGGCCTTTTATCAATATCGGACCGGTTGGAGGGGAATATTGCGGAGCTTTAAAGTCGGAATTCAGTTGGAATAGATCAAAAGGAATGGCTTTTTGGGGATCGACGCTGGGGATGGCGAGTAGGCAGGCGTTAAATAAAAATAACGAAGCCATAAAGAGCCCAGGGAAAAGGTATTTAGTCTTCATTATTGATCGACCAGTAAAAAGTCTATTTT
>JAISWF010000251.1 GCA_031271165.1 Deltaproteobacteria bacterium | reverse complement strand
TGATGATCAACCGGTAAAAACCCTCAAAAACCTGAATTCTTAAATTTTTTGTCAGTAATATCAAGAAGTTAAAAATGACAAAAACGAAAAAATAGACTTTTTACTGGTCGATCATTGATAATTGGTCTGGCAAAATGACAGCTGTTGTTGATACCATCAATGGTGCGGATTCTGTTGATGGATTGTTTTATCTTGTCAATTGAGTTCAAGATGCGGTCAAGATTACTTGGAAGTCGAAAAAAAGGAAACGAACTTGACCCGGCCGTAGTTTGGGAAAGCCGCTGCTTGAAGTTAAGCTCCGGCGGCCCACTATTCAGGCTTGGTCCATGGCTCAGTTTGGGGGTCGGGCCGTGCTCGGACCAAGACTGCCCGGCTAATTCGGGGACGAATCGGGCGCCCGGATGATTTGGGTCATGAAATGGCCAGGGATATGGACGGCGAAATGTTCTTGAGGCGGGCTATCCTTCCGGTAGAGTTGGAACCGACTGTTATTTAGCCTGCAGCGTCGCTTGATGTGCATTGAAGAGGTATCATTTTAGGTTATCAAATTATTTTAATATATTGCTTTCTTGGTCAATAAACGCCAAAGCCGCCACAGATCTTTATCCCTCCCAAGCCAAAAACGGCCTTTATGGATACTTGAACTCGAAGAAAGCCTGGGTGATCAGTCCCCAATTCCAGGCGGCCAATCATTTTATGGCCGACGACTCGGCTTGGGTTAAAAAAGGCGGCCTTTACCTCCTCATAGACCGGCAGGGCCAAGTTATCTTTCGACCCGATCCCCAACCCAATTCATTCGAGCCGCCTGTTTCCAACAGTTTGCTGCTGGCCAACGTCTCTGGTGACAAAAGGGGGTACGGTTTTCTGGACAGCTGCGGCCGATGGGCGATTGAACCCGAGTTTCAGCGACTCGAGCCCTTCGACTCCGTCGGCATGTCCCGAGCGATTGACCAGGCGACTGCGCTATGCGGGTTCATCGGCCTCGACGGGAATTGGGTCATCAAGCCGAACTTTCAGGATCTCTTCCATTTCACTAAAAACGGTTGGGCCGCTGCAGAAGGACACGACGGCTTGGAGGGCTACATTGATCGCAATAGCCAAGGGGTCATCAAACCTAAATACGTCATGGCCAGGCCCTTCAACGATCAGGGGTGGCCAAAGCCGCCAAGGTGATCGAGCACCCACAAGGAGGGCCGGTGGAGGCTTGGGGCCTAATCGACGAGCGCGGACGTTGGCTGATTGAGCCTCAATTTAGATACATCCTCGACCGGGCCCCCAACGGCACTTACTACGCCAGCAACTTTGAGGACGTGGGCGGCTTCCTCAATGCTCAGGGACGATGGGTTATTTCACCCAAATTTTCATTGGCCGATTCGTTTGCGACCAACGGTTTGGCGAAGGCCTGCGTCAGTGACGACATTTACGCCTGCGGTTTCATCGACTTTCAGGGCCAGTGGGCGATACAACCTTCCTTCAAAGCCGTTGAGAGTTTTGGTGATGAAGACTTGGCTGCCGCCAAGGCCCAAGGCGGAAAATGGGGCTTCATTGACGTCCAAGGTCAATGGGTGATTGAGCCGCGTTTTAAATACGTAAGACCTTTCGCAGCCAACGGTTTGGCTGCGGCCACGGACGGTGACGATAAAGTGGGATATATTGACGCCAAAGGTCGATGGGTCATAAAACCGCAATTCGAATCGGGCGACTCTTTCACTTCATTTGGTGTGGCTGTAGTTTTTTTTAAAGAATATAAAAAGGCCATTTTATAATTAATAAGGACGAATGTGGATATGTAGAAATTCAAGGTAATGGTTTGCTAGAATTTTAAAAAGATGGAGAAATTAACTATTTTAATTTAAATCATGAACAGAGAGTTCCTGTTGGCTATGATCTAAATACCGATCGTAAGTGATAGCGGCTCGGTCAGACCGAGGAGGACGTCCAGCCTGGCTGTCGGCGAGTCAAGGGTGGCAGGTCTCGGATTCCGACTCGACAGTCTGGATGTTGGCAGGCACATTAAAGCCACCGAGGTCGACTGAGGGCTCCGGTCGCTTTATTAAATGTTTTATTCGACAATGTTCTTTAGCATCGCCGTAAACGCCCTTCCAGGCCGGGTAGCAGGCGATGGCTTGATTAAACTGATGGCACGAGGCGAAGGTCAGGTCTTGATTTTTTAAATCCGGCCATGGTCGCCTCAGTAGTGCGGTCGGCGCTAGTCGCCCATCTTTCTCGCTTGAAACACTCATAGAGGTGCCATCATGACGGTCAATTTAACATATCGGTTTTCGGCCATGGTCGCGGTGGTGGCATTTTTGGGACTCATATGGACACTCCCTCTTTGGTCGGCCTCGGATGCGGCGTGAAGAATCCGATGAATTTAAGGTTCGACTCAAGAAGGTTCAATCCGGGGAAGCCGAGGCGATGTTCAAATTTTCGCTGTCGGTCAGTCCATCCATAGGTGTAAAATGCCGCCGCCCAATCCTTTATGGCGTCAAAGGGTTCGCCTACTATGGATCTACGTTGAGACCATCAAAATTGCCACCGTTGGCATAATAATAGTCAGCGAGCGTTTGTGCGAGAGACTGCTCATCTATGCGGTCATAGTCGCGGAGCAGATCGTTGCCCGTCTGTTTCAGCGAGGTGTAGCTCAACTCGGTAAAATCCACATTGGCTAAGGGGTGCCCAGAAACGAAAGCTTGGCCAAGCAGTGGTTGGAAAGCGGCCGTTCAAGGGCAGCCCGAAACCATTGATTGGCTGGCAAGCATACGCTGAAGGAATTCTTTCATCCGGTTAAACTTGGGCTTGACCGGATTTGTCTGAAATGAAAGGTCAAGCGGACCTTAGACTCTATCTCAATGGCTGGCGGCCGTTCGGCCAGGGACCAAGGGTTCGGCGGGATATGGACTGAGGTCAAAATAAGGAAAAGCTTTTTTAAGGCCGAGGCCAGACGGTTTTTTTGGGTCAGCTCTCCTGTTTTGAGGTGGATTGTTCTCCACAGGCGGGGCCAATTGCCGTAGCGCTTATTTTAACCAACGCTTCAGTGGCGATGACTCCGTCGGCTATTTCGGCCAATCTACCCTGGGTTTAGACCCAATTCGAACCGAGCTCCTCCAAAAGTTCCTCGTTGAGGTGGTTAGGCCATGGCACTAACGGAAAAAAAATCGTTGACAAATTCTAAAATAGGTCGTAGAGTTAGAAATGGCAGCAGATAGCTGCAATATAATTTGTCTCATTGTCAAAAGATAAATCTTTACGTATATGTTGGATTGTTGTCAATCTAAAAAAGTGCGTTGTTGTCAAATATGTACTAAAACTGTCTCATCGTCAAACCACTGTTTTTTTTAGTTATTCCACAGTCGGCCAATGCTCGGGCTAAATCGGACCAAGCGGGGTCCAACCGACTACCTTTTTCAGCCGATCGTAAAAATGAAGGCTAAAGGCAATAAATTGATTGTCTTTAGCCTTTATTTTTGTATTTAAATAATATATTAACAAAACTAATTTGAAAAAATAAAAATTAGTAAGTAGATATATTTTTTGAAGTTAAAGTAATATCCCTTGTTTTTGGGCATGGACGCTGTTTAGTGGCAATCTTGGGGTGTCTTGGTCGCTCCAAGTATTGTTGTGGGTCATTGCTGCTTCCGGTTGGCTTTGGTCGTCTCAAGTCAAGTTCCCTCCGAGCCGGAAAAATCTATAAAACAAAGTTTGTTTTATAGAGGTGGGGTATTTTTCTTCAGCCTCATTTTTTATTCGTCTGGATAAAGCTGTTAGCTGAGTTAAGGCTTGCTATTTTATAATTAGATATGTTTATGGCTTAATATAAAAATTTATAATAAAATAAAATTAATTTTAATATATGAATATTAAGATAGTTATGCGGCTAATAGTTTGCCAAATAGACTATATTCGTCGTTAACAAATCCGAGACCGAGGCGAGGTTGGGCCTTCTCGCTTTAATTCGGTAAGCGGGGCGGCATCTTTTGACTTCGTCAGACCGCAAAGTAGATTTGTTTGGTTTGGCGGGATGCAGCCCTATAATTTCACCAGTGAAATGTTCCAGTAACCGCAATTGATGCTGCTTTGGTAATTAGGCCAGCAGCTTTTGGTAGTGTGTAAAATGACCAATTTAGCAAATCATCCTTGCTTTTCCATCCAATGCCAACCTGCCACCGGCCGGATCCATTTGCCGGTAGCGCCCCGTTGTAACATTTTTTGCCGTTTCTGTTCCCGTGGTTTCACCAAGACCGTGGACCGGCCTGGGCAAGCCAGCAGGGTCCTAAATCCTGAGGAAGCCTTGGCCGTAATTGATACGGCGCTAATGCTGTGTCCTGAGCTAAAGGTTGCGGGTGTGGCCGGGCCAGGCGATCCGCTGGCTGGAGATGAGGCTCTTGATACCCTTATTATGGTCAGGCAAAGACATCCAGAGCTGATCAACTGCATGAGTACCAACGGGTTGGAATTGTTTTCGTCCATGGAAAGAATTTTAGCCGCTGGCATCAGAACTATTACCGTCACTGTTAACGCCGTCAATCCCAAGATTTTGGCCGCTCTCAATAAAGGAGTCATTATCAAGGGCCAGTTTTATGGGGAAGAATTAGGAGCCCGGCTGTTAATAGAGGCCCAGGAAAACGGGGTCAGGCTAGCCCATCAAAACAATCTGGTCATTAAAATCAACACCGTCTTGGTGCCGTCGATTAACGATGGCCATGTTGGTGAAGTGGCCAGACAGGCCAAAGATTGGGGGGCCGACCTTCTGAACATAATTCCATTGATCCCTGGAAATGAGCTTAAGCATTTGCCAGAGCCGACCCTGGCTGAAAAAGAGGCGGCTGAAAAGCAGGCCTCTAAATATCTTCCGGTCAAGCAAAATTGCCGGCGCTGCCGGGCCGACGCTTGCGGGATCCCGGGGGTAACTGATTATTCCAGAGAAATTTATGGGCAATTAGAAATCGCGGAGACTTTTTCTCATGGCTGAAAACAATAAAAATCCGGTCTCAAACCAAAGTCCCCCAGGCGTTTCTAAGGCTAACCCCACCCCTGGGTCTGGAACTCCCAGGCTTCGCCCGGTTAGGGGACCGTATCGGCCCCAAAAACTGGCTGTCGCCACTGAAACAGGCGAAAATATCGACGCCTGTTTCGGCCGGACTGATAATTTCAGGATTTATCGTCTAAACCTGACCGATGGGCCGCCGCACTACGAGCTTGAAGAGATCCGTCCTGGGCCGAAGCCGTGTCGGGACAAAACCCATGATCTGGAAATGCTCGATCGAACTGCAGAGCTTTTAAGCGATTGCGGAATGGTTCTGGCTGGCCGAATTGGGCCAGCTGCTGTTAAGGCCCTGTCTGATCGAGGGGTGCTGGGTCTATCGGCGGCCCTCTCCATTGATGAGGCCTTAAAGCGGCTGGCTGGAAAATAGTTAGGCTTTCCAGGGATAACATTTTCCATGTGACGTGGCTATCGTTTTAACCATTTAGCTTTACAGAACAACCTGAGCTGCTGCATTTTTTTGACCAGCTCCATGTCAGCCTCTTGGCCTTGCCGAGGGGCTTTTTTTTGGTGCTTCCAGTCCAAGCGGTTGAGCGAAGGTGCTAAACCCAATTCCCAGTGGGCGCTAGCTAACAGTCATCAAGTAGTCAGCCGGTGGTGGCCTTTAGCAGCTCTGTCTTTGTCCTGTCCCAATGTCCTAGCCCAAGGTATGAGGAAACCCGAGAAATGAGGAAGTTCAATTAAAATAGCCCACAGCTGTCCAAGAAAAAATCAAGAATCCACGGGATCTTAGGAAACTAATGATTTACAGGCCTAAGATTGCGGCCATTAACTATGCACAATTAATACGATAAAACGAATTATGTTTAG
>JAISWF010000244.1 GCA_031271165.1 Deltaproteobacteria bacterium | reverse complement strand
TGAGTATTGATGCTGTTAATAGTGTCCATGTCAGATATAATAGCAAAATCGCTCAGGTGGCGTAAACTCCAAAAGTTGTCTGCAAATCCTGATTGTTGGCGTCAACCCGATATCTAGATAAAAATATTTAAACTGTTAGAGCTTAAACTTAAAAAATCAAAGTTTTATCTGATGACAATTGAAAAAAAAATATCATGGCCTAGTTCCCCTCGTGGATTGGAGGTCATTCCTATTGTCAGCTGATACCTCGTGGCTTGGACATCTCGGTCCAAAGGGGCAACACACTGGAGCGGCGGCATGGAACCAACCACGCCGGCAGCTTATGTTTACTATGGTCTCGGCACCATTGAGAAATCTTCTCCCGCCACCTTGACGTTGCCCTGTTTCCTGGGATACGATCTTGATGTTTTTAAGTGAGTTGAGCCACTGACCTTCAACAATCTTTTAAGACTGAATTTTCTTTTTCCTTACGGCATTGACTTTCTTTAGTAGCGGTATTTATGGAAAACAACGCCCCGGTTTACACTCTTTTAAGCGCCTGCCAGGATTGTTACAGGTGCCTGCGTCATTGCCACGTCAAAGCCATCAATGTCCACCAGGGGCACGCTAAAATCGTCCAAAGCCGGTGCCTTAACTGCGGGCAATGCGTTCCGTTTTGTCCTCGGCAGGCCAAAAAGTTCCGAGACGATCTCGGCCGGGTCTTTAAACTCTTTGAACAGCAGGAAATGGTAGCCGTATCCCTGGCTCCCAGTTGGCGTGGTGCCACCGGCTTCAATCGCCCCAGGCTCATTGCAGCATTAAAGGCCCTGGGAGTGGGCATCGTCTCTGAGACCGCCCTGGGGGCGGAAGCGGTTTCCATGGGGACCACCAAAATCCTCAACCAAGCCGAGCCCGGTCTTTACATATCAAGCTGCTGTCCGGTGACGGTGGACTACATCAGACTCTATAAGCCTTCCTTTGCCAAAAACTTGATCCCTTTGGCTTCACCGGCCCTTACTCATGCCAAACTGCTTAAGGACCTTTACGGTGATGAGCTCAAGGTGATCTTTATCGGGCCCTGCGTGGCCAAAAAATCCGAAGCCGACCGCCACCCCAACCTTCTAAGTGCGGCCCTGACCTTTGGGGAACTCAAAAGGTGGATGAGAGACAACCAATTTGACGTCAACGTTATGCCCATTGATGCCGAAGCCACCTTCAACCCAGAACGCTCCTTTGAGGGAGCCTTGTATGCCCTCAGCGGGGGCATGATCGAGGGTCTCAAGAAAGCTGGTCTCAAAGACTCAGTCCAGACAATGACCCTCACCTCTCTTGAGCAGATTGGACGGGCCTTAGAGGCCTTGGCCGGGGCCGAGTTCCGGCACCCGATTTTTATTGAGGCCATGGCCTGCGAGACCGGTTGCGTTAACGGCCCAGCTATTTCCACCGACCGCTCGAATATTTTAGCTATCAGCGATCTTCTTCGCCACGTTCAACACCGTCCAGCAGCCGACCCCAGCGCTCCTTACACTAAATTACAGATTTCCTACCAACCAGGACCAATTACTCAAACAATCCATCCACCCGATGAGATCCAAATAATTTTGGCTCAGCTTGGCAAGTACCTGCCAGACGACGAGATAAACTGCTCCGGCTGCGGCTACTCCAGCTGTCGGGAGTTGGCCTCGGCTATCCTTGACGGAGCAGCCGAACCAGAAATGTGTATCTCCAATATGAGGCGCCTGGCTACCCGTAAGGCCGCCGCCTTGGTTAAAGCCATGCCCTCGGCCATCGTCATGGTCGACCGCCAGATGAACATCTTGGAAGTCAACGAATCGTTCATTCGGATGTTTGTCGAATCCCCAACCAACAAATTACGGCCTGATGAACTAGTGGGCACCCCGGTCTCTGAATGGATTGAATTTGGGGGACTTATCCGCAGGGTTTTGAAGACTGGAGAGGACATCCACAAGGAGCACCGGCTTTACAAAGGCAAGCTTTTTAACCTTTATATGTTTAGCGTAGAAAAGTACAGTATAGCTGGAGCCATCGTCACCGACGTAACCTCTTTGAAAGCTGGTCGGGCCAGTTTGTCAAAAAAAGTGCGGGAGGTTATTGACCGCAACATATCAACCGTCCAAGAGATCGCCTGCCTGCTAGGCGAACACATGGTCGAGACAGAATTAATTCTGACAGCGGTAGCCGGGGACCTTGAGGCCGAATACGATGATGATTTAGAAGAGGAAAACTATGCCCCGAACAACGGCGAAACCCAAAATGGCCAGAGCGACCCTGGAAAACTTGGTCCCAGCAGCTGAAAAGCTGAAACGACTGCGCTCGACGCAGCCACCTAAAATCGAAACAGCTCACCGCCTTAAATCACCTCAAGCCATAAACCGACCGCCATTTTGGCTGACGTAAACAGACTCGGACCACAAAAATGTTTATCGACATTAGCTCGGCCCAAGAAAAAAAATACGGTCAAAACGCTTTTGGCGACTATTTTATCTCCCGCCGCCACGCCGAAGAAGGCCGGGTTCTGGCGGTCTTATCCGATGGTCTGGGTAGCGGGGTCAAAGCCTCAATTCTGGCCAGGATGACCGCCACCATGCTGTTGGGGTTTATCGAAGAAGACATGGACATCCGCGATGCGGCGGCTTTAATTATGAACTCACTTCCTGTTTGTCGGGTCCGGGGTTTAAACTACGCCACCTTTTCGATCATCGACTGCGATGATGAGGGCCGGGTTCGGGTGGTTGAGGAAGGCAATCCTGATTTTTTATGGCTCCGGGGCACCCGGCAGATCTTGGCGCCCTACTCTTTCATTGAGTCGAGCTCATTTCCCGACCGCCGCATGAAACTCTATAACTTCGAGGTCCTGGAAGGCGATCGGCTGATCTTTGTCAGCGATGGTGTCACTCAAGCCGGCCTGGGTCAACCAGGATACGCCAACTGCGGCCTGGGCCGTCAAGGGTTACTGGACTTTTTAAAAACCCGCCTGGAGAGGCAGTATACCCTCGATAGCCTCAGGCTGGCCATACATATCCGTGACTTGGCGCTCAAGCTTTCACCAAACCAAAAGGCGGTCGATGACATCTCCGCCGCTGTGGTTCATTTCCGCAATCCCAGGCGCTGCGTGGTCTTTACTGGCCCGCCATTTGAAAAACGCCGCGACTCCTACTACGCCCAGGCCTTCAACAACTTCAAGGGCCGTAAAGCCATTTGCGGAGGGACCACCGCCATTTTCCTGGCCAGGGAGCTCCAACGTGACCTTGCCGTAGGCGGGGACAGCCGAGGAGGTCTGCCCCCTCTGTCAACCATGGACGGAATCGATCTGGTCACCGAAGGTCTTCTGACCCTCACTCGGGCCATCCACTACCTGGAAATAGACGACTTCACCCAAGCCGATGCCGCTGGCTCGCTGGTGAGATTTCTTATGGGCCACGACATCATCCACATCATGGAAGGAACCGGCATTAACTTGGCTAATTTCGACCCATCTCGGCCTTTCGACTTCGAAATTAGACGCACCTTGGTCAAAAAATTAGCTGACGTCCTTCAGACCAAGCATCTGCGCTCAGTCCGAATCCAAAGAGTCTGAAACAGCTTAATCCTAAAGCCCTTTATCAGACTGGCTATCTTTAACGTAAAATTTTTATTTTTTTCTACTATTAATTTTGTCCATTTTCACAGCTGTCCAAGAAAAAATCAAGAATCCACGGTAGCTTAGGAAACTAATGTTTTACGGGCCTAAGAGCGCGGCCATTAACTATGCACAATTAATACGATAAAAATAATTATGTT
>JAISWF010000116.1 GCA_031271165.1 Deltaproteobacteria bacterium | reverse complement strand
GGTCAGTGCGGTTCGCTACTCCTTACACCGGAGGGACTATCATCCATGAGGTGATTGTAGATTCCCCGTGGATGAGGCACCCTCAATTCTGCTGCGGTTTATGCAGTCGCATCAACAATATACAACCTAACCATCAGCCTTTTGTCCATTGGAGGACCGCCATCCTTCCAATTTACAAAAGGCTTTTTTTATTGGTCCTCAGCCCCACCAACTCCAAACCAATGCCTGGTTGGTTGAGACCAGGCGTCTTGGCGGCCGGTCTAAAGCAGAGCATCCGGGGTTCGGTTTTCAGGCCAACCAGCCCGATTGGAGCCAAGATCAGGTTCGAATTGAACAACGCCGCTGGTCAAGCAAAGCTAGCGAGGGGAGTTCCTTTGCGATTAACCGGTCTGAAAAAACCCCGCTCACAAGGGCTCGATCAAAAGGCCCCGATGGAGCGGCCAGATTTATTTAAAGGCTGGGGTCTGAGGCGATTAAAAATAAATTCTTGACCTATATTATAAAATTTGTTAGACTAAAGATTATCGTCAGCGGTGGTTTATCTCCCAAAGCTTCTTGAACAACTAGCAATCAGGGCAGCCGATTTTTAAACATTGGTTTTACGTTATTTTACCTGACTCAGTCTTGGACAAAGCACTATACATATTGCTCTTAATTTATTTTGAGGCCATATCTGTCTGACATGATCACTGTTGGACTGGCCCCCTTAATAACTCATCGTCAATCCCTTGGAACAGAGCCGCTTAATTGAAGGTGTTTATCTCAACTATCCTTGGACTTATAGTCCAGGGACTTGGAAAAGACCAAGCAGGCAGCCCGACTAGACCCAGATAAGGCTGACCCTGATAATACCTGACCAGACAAAGCAGCCTTGAGTCCGCTTTTATGACCAACGCTGGAATTTATTAGTTTTAGCCGCTTAAAGCCGCAGTTGCCGAAAGGCCAGAAGGTCCCAAACCGACCGGCTGCCTAACATCGGCAGTCAACGCTCCTGGCGGAAATTGGCCGGCCCTGGCCATTATTTTGGGGGGCTCAGGGACAAACCGAAAAATTATGAATTGGCTTGGTTGATCGAAACTGTCAGACGGGTTAAATATAATCGGATCAAACTCTAAACTGCCCATTAGAACAAGCTCAAGCCCCGGCGGCCGGAGGTTTTCTTTGTGGGGGTACCTTTTTTGGCAGCGCCCTAAGACGCTCCTCACCAGCCGGGCTCTTGGGTCCTCGGTTAGGCCGCCAGGTTTTGGCCTGAGATTTTAGCTATGGGCTGGATATGATGCTCAAATTGTTTTTAAAAAATGGCTCTTGAGGGTTTTAAACCGAGGTTTTTAATAAAGGCTGGGGGTTACCAAAGGACAAATTGAGGAAAATTGGACCGGCCAGACGATCGCTTGACAATCGCTTGCGCCTCGGCCTCCAAACCAAAAACAAAAACTATCACTAACTGCAGATATTATCTTTTTTTGTTGCCTAATAACATATATATAGTAGCTAATTAATTTTTTGGCTATATCAAACTATTTCTTTGAGGTATTTCTATGAGTTGGGAAGTAATCAGGCTGACTGAAACCCAAAGAGCCGATCTTACAAAAATAATTGATAACAGCCGGCTCGCAGCCCGAACCCGTACTCTGGGCCGGGCCCTTATGTGGCTTGATTTTGCCAAGAAAGGCCCGGGACTGACCGACCGACAAGTAAGTTATACATTGGGCCTTAGCCTGGAGACCATCTCGGAACTAAAAAAGCTCTTCAATCAAGACGGCCTGCCCGCAGCCTTAGATTACCGGCCCCCTAACGGAGAAACTTTGGGCGGTCGCAGCGCCACAGGATTGAATATGGATTTTGAGGCCAAACTTATCGCTCTGGCCCGCTCAGAGGCCCCAGCCGGCCGAAATCGCTGGTCAGTACGGCTTTTAGCCCACCAAGCGGTGGTCAACAAACTGATCCCCTACGTCTCCCACATGACCGTCCACCGGCTCCTTAAAAAGAATAACCTCAACCTGAGTAGCTGAGCCGGCCCTTTCATTTATACTTTAGCTTCAGTTACGCTTCAAGGCTGGCCGCTGAACAGCTCTTGAGTAAGTAAAGATTAAATCTCAGATAGAATGACAAGACTTGAAACCAAAATGTCATTTCTTATCCGGGACAGCCAGCTTATTGCCGACAATTCGGAATCGCTTTTTTTAATTTACGACGCCTCAATTGAGACACTAAAGCCAATCTGCTTGAAATCTGCTGCGATCTGTATCGTTTAACCAAAACAGTAGCTGACTGGGTCATAAGGAAAAAAACCGACCACCAGCCAAAGACTGATCAAGATGTTTTGCCGGCCGTTGATGTTTTACGACTCCGGGGCCAACTCACCTGAGGGGTCAACTCTTGGCTAAAAAAACTTTTTTAGTCGCGGGGCACGGCCATCATCCGTTCGACCGCTTTTAAAGCCGGACCACGGCTCTCATCGGGGACCTTAATAACCGGCGTGAGGGTTTCTAAGGCCTTGATGACGTCGGCAAGAGTATTTTTCTTCATGTTAGGACAAATCATAGCCGTGGCCGGGGTATAAAAAACCTTGTCCTGGTTTCTTTTACGTAAAGGATGAAGGACCCCTTCCTCGGTCAGAATGATAAACTCCTTTTTTTCACTTTCCGAACAGTGTTTGATCAGACCACTGGTCGACCCAATGACGTTGGTTTCGGCCAGGATCTTGGGCTGACATTCAGGGTGGGCGACCACCTCGGCTTGCGGGTAGGCGGCTTTGAGTTCCAAAATTTCTTTGAGGTTCAAGCGGTGATGGGTCGGACAAAATCCCGGCCAGGTGAGCACTTTTTTTTCTGGAACCAATTTTTGAGCATAGGTGGCCAAATTTTTATCAGGGGTCATCAAGATGGTTTGAGCGTCCAGGGACCTTAAAACCTTCACAACGTTGGCCGAGGTGCAGCAAATGTCGCTTAAGGCCTTGACTGAGGCTGAGGAATTGACATAGGTCAGAACCGGCACTCCGGGGAGTTCTTCTTTGCGTTTGGCCAAATCACCCGGGACTACCATGTCGGCCATGGGGCAGCCGGCATCAATGTTGGCTAAGATTACCGTTTTGTCGGGACATAGAAGGCTGGCTGTCTCGGCCATAAAATGGACGCCGCAAAAGATAATGACCTTGCACTTTCTTTTAGCCGCCTCCTGGGACAAGCCCAGGGAATCACCCACGAAATCAGCCACCTCATGGATTTCCGGCCGACAGTAGTAATGAGAAAGGATGACGGCGTCACGTTCGGCCGCCAAACGTTTAATGGTCCGGAGACTCTCCGGGGGCACCTGGGGTCCCTGGTATCCGGTCATTTTGGTTCACCACTAATCCTGAGTAATCGGTTAACCCCGGCCAGAACTAAGCTCAAGAGAGCCGGGCTTGGCCGGGAGGCCGAGTCAAAATCGGCCAAAAAAATAATTCCTTAATCTGTTTAGAGATTCCGGTTCCATCAAAGCCATCAAACCCGCAGCCTTCAAGTCTTTAAAAACACAAAATTTAGGCGTAATTAGGTCATAGAGCCTAATTAATTGGCGGCTACTCCTCTTCGACCACCTCAACCCCCCTGGGAATCTTAAAGACGAAAAAGGAGTCATTCAATTTGGTGTTAACCCTGATTTTAGAGAGAAAAAAATCCGTTTTCTCACCGGTCAGAGAAATAAGCCGGAAACCGGTCAACTGATATTGCTGGTCGCAATAGATTATCAGCCGGTCGGCGATTTGGTCGGCCTCTTGTTTGCCTTCCAAAATCAAGCCGATTTCCCCCTCACGAACGTCTTGGCCAGCGGCCTCTAAAATAACAAATTGATCATTTAGGGCCTCAAGACCGGCCATAAACGACAACAGCGGACTTAACTGCTCGGCCAGATCGATATCCCGATAAACGTAAACCTGTTTTTCTTCTGGAACATACCACCACACGGTCTGCCCATCGGTCATCATGGCCTGTTCGTCTGGTTTTTTCTGATCCAACCGGAGCTGGGAGAGAGTTTTCCAGCTAAGCACTCCGGTTGCGGTCTGAGTGGCTTGGTTGGAAAAGACGACGTCCGTGGACGGCGTGGTAGCGGTCCTGGTGTAATCGGCAACAAAAGTATTTAAAGCCCGATATCGTTCGGAGAGCCCGGCCAAGGCGGCTTCAGTCTGCTGGGCGTCAGCTGAGGCCTGAGCCAGCGGGAAAAACCAGCCCAGCAGAACCAACATCACCGCCGCCGCCGCCAGAACCGGCCGCAGAGTGAAGCCCACCAACGGACAAAAGCTGACTAAATCCCGGCCGGAACTGGTTGCAGCCGCCGCTAAAAGTCCATTCCGGCTCAAATAATCATCCGGTCCAGAATTAACAGTAGCGTCCGGGGCGGAAATTATCCTGGCTATTGACATGAAAAATAATCTTTCTTAAAAATAACGGTGATCAAGAAAACTAAAGCGGCCGTTGGTAAAAAGCGGCTATCCAACTCAGCCATGAAACCAGCCTTAAAAAAGGAACTATGGTTTATTTTTGGGCTGTCAATGCTTGGTGACCAGGTACCCGGCCTGTTTAAACTTTTCGACAAGACCGTCTGGGCCCACCAGATGAGCCGCTCCGACCACCACAAAAGTCGTTTGGCCGGACTTAAAAAAAGACCCAATCCGTTCAAACATGCGTTGGTTGCGATCGATAATCAACACCTTGAGAACGTCAATCAATTCCGGGTTCTCATTAAAAACCTTAAAATATAACCTCTCAAACCCTTCCACATCGCCATTTTTCAAAATCTCCATCATCTCCTTTATGTCGTTGCCGGTAGGATCAAATTCCAAAATTGTGACTTTTAACAGGTTAAGTCCTTCCTGTTCGGTTAGATGAGTAAAAATGTTCAACTGCCCCATCATTGATTCTAACTCCAGGATCTCAATCCCGCGTTCTTTAGCCTGTTTGATAAAATGAAGATCCAAGCCAAGTTTTGGGTCATAGCCCAAATATAGCAGTCTGGTGCTTTCCAGAGTCAAGGCCGCCAGCCAAGGTTTTAAATGATTAAGGACCGCCCCCATGCCCGGGAGGGTTTTAAGACAATCATTGTAAGCCTGGAGCATTTCGGGAGCTTGACTTTTCAATAAATCCGGCAGGGTCATATCGGGCGGCAGAAGGCCCTCATTGAAGAAAAAATTCTTTAGCTCATTTGAATCGGCCTCCATAATATCGGCCTCGACCATCAATTGGGTGGAAGAATTAAAAGCACTCTGTATCTTTTCTGGGACTGGGTAGAAATCCTCTGAAGCCAAGTGGACCGAACCCATCAAATAGACCCGATTTCCTTCGGGAGAATCGACTGACCATAAAAAGTTCCCGGCCCATGCCGCTGCCGACCAGAAGGCCAAAAGCCAAAACAAGGCCCAAGCCGCCAATTGGAAAAATAATTTTTTTGGGATCATCTTGCCCACTAAACCTCCAGGGTAAACCAAAAACGCCTCAATGATGCTGCTTAAAATTATAACAGGCCGGCAGCTGACTGACAAATCCTTAAAGGCAAATTTTTCCCGTCAATGCCGCTCCAACTTAAGAATCTGAAACTTTGGGAACCGGACTATTTCTATTTTAGGGCCTTAAAATAACAACCCATACGAACCTTGGGTTATGATTTAGTACCCAAGTTCCAAACTAGGCTCTCAAGCTGCGCCTCAGTTTATGCGCTCTCAGGTTAGGCTCTGGCTTAGAAAAACGTTCCCAGCCAGCTCTTTAGAGTCGCTTTAGGCGGCCGATGGTCGGGACCTGGGACTTGACCGCATCTATTACGATTCTCATTTTAACTATATTGCTAAATTAATCTTATTTATCTTCTTAGTCCCGCTCCGGCCTTTAAAGCAAAAAAGAGCCACCTGTGATATTATTTGTCAATATTGTTTTTTTGACCTGAGATTTTTTAGCCTCAGGGGAGGTTGGCAGGAGATTTCCAGTGCGCATTGATGATTACAAAAACGCCATCACCTTGGCTGCCAAAGAGCTGGCCGAGCGGGACGCCGATAGAACGGCTCTGTTAAGCGGGGCCGAAAGGACCGCCTACGGTCTTAACCTGAACTTCTTTAATCGTCAGGTTAATGTAACTATCCCGGCCTATGAAGTCAATTGGGCCGACCGGACCGAAGGCGAAGATTTCGCCTTAACCGATGCGGTCATGGTCCTGCATTACCTCCAGGGAGCCGCTGGAATCAAGCCCACCGGGGAATTGGTCGCCTACCGGCAGCTTTCCGGCGGGGAATTCTACACGACCGCCTTCCGCAAAAGGGCGGAAATTCCGCTGATAAAAACTTTTGGCCAAACCCCTGGGCTTTTGACCAAGGCGGCCGAACTATTGGGCGGAACCAAAAAAGAAGGTTTGGGCGATGAAGCAGCCCTGTTTAGGGTGTTGCCCAATATTGAGCTCCTGACCATGATCCACCTGGGCGACGAAGAGTTTGAACCCGACGGGCAGGTCCTTTTCGATAAAAGCATCGACCGAGCGGTCAGTATTGAAGACGCTGCCTGGCTTGGTTCAGCGGTAGTTTACCGCCTGATGGCCCTGACCCGGAAGGCTTAAGAGTCCTTTTAAGATCTGTCGGGTTTTTCTTCTTATCAGCGCTCAAGGGGCTTGACGGGCTGTCGGTCCAGCCTTATCTTTAAAATTAACTGACCTGGAAAACGGCCAAGCCGTTTTCCCATGATACTTTTTGCCTTCCAAAATTGGCCGGTTGGTGCGGTCAAGGTATTTTTGAGGCTTACAAGTTAATTGGCCAGAAATCATTTTTAAGTCTTAAACAACCTTGACGGCGACTTGGGACTACTTTTTTTCCTTAGACGGGGGCTTGTGAGGTTTTTTTCATGAAAATTGCCATATCGGGAAAAGGCGGCGTCGGCAAGACTACTTTGTCGGCTACATTGGCTTATCTTTTTAAGCAAGACGGTTCCAAGGTCTTGGCCATCGACGCTGATCCGGACGCCAACCTGGCTGGGGCCCTGGGATTTAAAGATCTTAAGGGTTTGATTCCCATCAGTGAGATGAGAGAACTCATCGCCGAGCGGACCGGCAGTGAGCCGGGCACTTACGGGACCTTTTTTTCCATCAACCCAAAAGTTGACGATCTGCCAGACACCATGGCCAAGGAAATTAACGGCATCCGATTTATGACCCTGGGGGGCGTCAAAAAGGGCGGCGGCGGCTGCATATGTCCCGAGAGCGTTCTTTTAAAGAGCCTGGTTATGAACCTGGTGCTGGCCAGAAACGAAGTGGTGATCCTCGACATGGAAGCCGGCCTTGAACATCTGGGCCGGGCCACCAGCACCGGAGTTAATGCTCTGATTGTCGTCTGCGAGCCCGGCCAGAGATCGCTGGAAACAGCCCGGGTAGTCAAACGGTTGTGCGCCGATCTTCGCATCAAGCGGGTGGCCGTGGTTGGCAACAAAGTTCGCAATCAGTCTGACCGCGACTTTATAGAACAAAACGTCGATGGTCTGGAAATTTTAGGACACATCCCTTTAGCCGACTCCATCGTTGATGCCGACCGCAACGGGGTGGCCGTCTTTGAGCAGTCTCCAGAGGCGGTGGAAGCCGGCCGAATTATCTACAACAATCTTTTACGTAAATAATCATAATTTCCGATGGCCCCGGCTTTAAAGGCCGGGGCCGCCATAAGGCCAGGATGGATCCTTTTAAATTCCGCCGCCAACCCCCAACCGAACGGGAACTAAGCGATCTCAGGCCTCCCTTTGCTGTGGATGTCGACCGGATTCTTCACTCCCGGGCCTATACCAGATATATTGATAAGACCCAGGTCTTTTACCTTTTAAAAAACGACCACATCACCCACCGGGTTCTCCACGTTCAAATTGTCTCCCGCATCGCCCGGACCATTGGCCAAAAACTTGGTCTGAACCTCGATTTAATCGAGGCAGCTTCTTTGGGTCACGATTTGGGCCATGCTCCCTTCGGGCATGATGGAGAGGTCTATCTTTCTGATTTATGTCTGCAGGCCGGACTCACCCGATTCGTCCACCCGGTGATGAGCCTTAGATTTTTGGAGCAGCTTGAAAAAAAAGGCTCCGGACTAAACCTGACTCTGGGCGTCCTAGACGCCATTTTATGTCACGACGGGGAATCTGATTTTACCAGACTTGAGCCCGACCCGACTAATCCCACCTTTGATGAACTTGACCGGCGCAAGTTATTACGGACCGCCGATCCCGCCGCCTTAATCCGCCCCATGACGGCCGAAGGCTGCCTGATCCGCCTCTGCGATACCGTTAGCTACGTCGGCCGCGATTTGGAAGATGCCATTGAGCTGGGCCTGGTCAAGCGTAGCGCCATTCCCCCGGAGATAACCCAAACCTTGAGCAACACCAACGGCACCATCGTCTACCGCTTGGTCGAAGATCTGATCCAAAACAGCTGCCCTGACCGCCTGGGCTTTTCCGAAAGGATAGCTGTAGCTCTCACAGCCCTTAAAGACTTTAACCGCGACCAAATATATTTTAACCCCAAAATCAAAACCGAGGCCCCCAAGATCAAAAGACTATACCGCCTTCTCTTTGAGGCCTTCTTACAGGATTTCCAAAATGGGCCGGTCATGGAAGCCTGCCAGAAATTTGCCTCATCACTCTCCGAGACCTACCTGGCCTCGGCCTCTCCGGCCGAAATGACCCGGGATTTAATCGCCGGCATGACCGATGAGTACTTTCTCCGCCAGGCCTCAATCCTGCTTCTCCCCAAATGGAACCTGGACTCATTTAACTAGCTCTAGGGCTCTGAAGACTAAAGAGGAGACAATTTGCCCAAAACCGTTAATTTTGGTACCGTCCCAATCGGCGGCGGGGCTCCCTTGGCAGTTATCGCCGGCCCCTGCGTCATCGAATCCCCAGAAATAATGCGGCGGACGGCCGAGACTCTGGTCAAGGTGGCCGAAGACTTAGGCTTGGGTCTTATTTTTAAATCCAGTTTTGATAAAGCCAACCGCTCAAGCTTGGCCTCTTTCCGGGGGCCGGGGTTTGAGGAAGGCCTAAGGCGTCTTGATAACATCAAAAAAGAGTTTGCGGTCCCGATCATCAGCGACATCCACGAAACCTGGCAGGTGGCTCCGGCCTCAGAAGTCCTTGACGCCATTCAGATTCCGGCCTTTTTGGCCCGCCAGACCGACCTTTTGTGCGCCGCCGCTGACAGCGGCCGGCCGGTTAACGTCAAAAAGGGTCAATTCATGGCTCCCGATGACATGGCCTTGGTGGCCGCCAAAATGGAGAGCCGCCCCCGTTTCCAGGGCCTGACTCTGTGCGAACGAGGGGTCAGTTTCGGCTACCATAACCTGGTTGTGGACATGCGTTCTTTGGTCTTGATGCGTGATTTGGGCTGGCCGGTAGTTTTTGACGCCACCCACTCCGTTCAGCTCCCCTCGGCCAAAGGCGGCACCTCCGGCGGGGAAAGGCGCTTTATCCCTGCCCTGGCCCGGGCGGCCGCTGCCGTGGGCATTGACGCCATTTTTATCGAAACCCACCCCAGACCCGACCAAGCCCTATGCGACGGCCCCAACCAATGGCCGCTGGACCGGCTAAAAAATCTATTGATCTCGGTTAAAACCATCCACTCCCTGGCTGGCCCAAACTTGATCTCAACTTAAAACTAAAAAAACCATCTGCTATTAATTTTTAAAATATTTGCCCTTGAAAGATAACAAATACGCCAAAAAGACACTGATTGAAAGGTCCATTGAAACATGACTGCTTGCCCTGCCAATAAATCTTTTCCCCCCCTCAAATGGGTCGGCTTTGATGTCGACGGAGTTATGACCGACGGGGGCATAATTTTAGACAACAACGGGGTTGAAACCAAACGCTTCCACAGTCGCGACGGTCACGCCCTCAAACTTCTGGTCCGCTCTGGCCTGAAAGTTGCCATCATCACCGGACGCCGAAGCGCCGTAGTCGAACGCCGGGCAGCGGAACTGGGGATTGCCGAAGTTTTCCAAAACGTCCTCGACAAAGGGGAGGCTTTCCAAGAGATATTAGCCGCCCAAAGTTTAAGGCCGGAGGAAACCGCCTTTGCCGGCGATGACATGGTCGATCTGCCTATTTTGCGCCGCTGCGGCCTTTCCATGGCCCCGGCCGACGCCTCCTCCGAGGTCTTAGCAGTCGTTAATTTTATTACCCGTTCTCCCGGTGGCGGCGGAGCGGTCAGGGAAATGGTCGAACATGTGCTTAAAGGGCTGGGACTTTGGAATGACTTGGTCGCCCGATACTCCGCCTGAGACTCTGCTCAGCCCAGAGCGCTCCAGTAACCCTTCTTCTGAGCTATCCGGTCGTCCCCCAACCGCTTTATCAGAACCCTTGGCCCAAGACTTAAGGCCAGAAGTTCAAACTCGGACCAGAACCAAAACTAAAGCCAAAAAAAATTCTTCCCAAGCCCACGGAGCCTCCAGCCCGGCCCCAAAAAACAACCCCGCCGCCCATGACAGTGGGACCAAGCCCAGCGAACTTAAATCTTCAGCCCTTAAGCCGGCTAAATCAGCCTCTTTCAAACTTAAATCAACCACCCCAGAGTCATCCACCAAAAAACAGGCCCCGGCCAAGCCCTTGGCCCCCAGCCGGTCCTCTTGTGCCCGTACGGGTTCAGAGCAGCCGATCAAGGCCCGGAAGCCTTCCGCCCAATCGGGCTCGGCTCCGCCGGATTTGGCCCACTGCCTTGACTCAGCTCCGGCCAACCCTGACCGAGTCGGTGTAAACCATTTGGCTCCAGCGGTTGAGGTCTCAGCCGAAACATCGGCTAAACCACCCCTTGGTTCCCTGCCCCATCTGAAATTACTCCGCCAAAAAGCCCTCAAACTTCCCGCTTCACCTGGGGTCTACCTTATGAAGGACCTTTCAGGCAGCATCATTTATGTGGGCAAGGCCAAAATTCTTCCCAAAAGGGTTTCCAGCTATTTTCGGGATCAGGCGCCCAGTGTCCGCATCGGGCTGATGGTTTCTCAAGTTGAATCTTTTGATTTTGTCGTGACTACCAATGAGAAAGAAGCCCTGCTTTTAGAAAACTCTTTGATCAAAAAGCACCTTCCCAAGTACAACGTCATTTTGCGCGATGACAAGACCTATCCTTCCTTGAGACTGAGCGTTAAAGACCCTTTTCCCCGCCTGGAAATCGTTCGCCGGCCTCTGCGGGACGGCAGCATTATCTTTGGCCCCTTTCCCTCTTCGGGCTCGCTGCGCGAGACCCTTAAAATGGTCAACCGCCTCTTTCCGCTCCGCAAATGCAAGCGAGAAGACGTCAAAAAAACCGATCGCCCCTGCCTTAACTTCCAGATCGGACAGTGCACCGGACCTTGCCGGCCGGAGGTGACCTCAGAAGAATACCGCCAGTTGACCGACCAAGTCAGACTTTTTTTCCGAGGCCGCAAAAACGAACTGGTTAAAAGATTAGAAACCGACATGTTTCAGGCGGCGGAAAAACTTGATTTTGAAACCGCCGCCACCTTACGCAACCGCCTCCACGACGTCCGCCGGACCCTGGAGCGCCAGACCATAGCCTTAAGCGAGGCTGCAGACATCGACGTCTGGGCCCTGGAGCGCCAAGGCGATTTTGGGCAGGCGGTGGTCTTAAACGTTCGCTCCGGGGCGGTCACCGGCTGCCGTCCGCTGGCTGCTGAAGGCACTTTAGGCGGGGATTTGGAAGCGATAATCAGCCTGATCACCCAGTATTACGGTGACAGCGAAATGGCCGCCAACGAGATTTTACTGCCAGCTCTCCCCCCCGGCCCAGAAATCGCTCTGACGGCCGGCTGGCTCAGCGGCCTGAAGGGCTCGCCGGTCAAAATAACCACCACCGCCCGGGGGGAAAAACTAAGACTTTTGGAAATGGCCTCGGAAAACGCCCGGGTCACTTTGGAAGAGCGGCTTGAGCGCCTGACCAGGACCAGAGGGGTGATGGCCGAGCTCATGGCCCGGCTGCAGCTTCCCTCTATCCCCAAAAGAATCGAATGCTTCGATCTGGCCCATATCCAAGGGACCAACGTTACCGCTGGGATGGTGGTCATGGAGGAGGGAGAATTTAAAAAATCCCAATATCGTAAGTTTAAAATTAATCAGGCTAAAGGCGGCGACGATTACGCCGGGTTAACTGAGGTTATCGGGCGCCGGTTTAGGCCAGATCGCCCTCAGGCTTGGCCGAATCCGGATCTGCTCTTAATCGACGGCGGCCGAGGCCAGCTGACGGCCGTCCTGGCCGCCTTTGACGAGCTGGGGACTACTCCCCCGCCCTTGGCCGGCATTGCCAAAGAACGAGGCAGTGTCGGGGCTGACCGCATATTTTTACCGGGCCGCAAAAATCCCGTCGACCTCAAACCAGGCTCGGCTTCTCTTCTTCTTTTAATGAAACTTCGTGACGAGGCCCACCGCTTTTGCCGCTCCTATCACCACACTCTTCGCACCAAAGAATTGCTTACTAGTTTATTCTCGGGCATCAAAGGCCTAGGACCGGCCCGCCTCAAAGCTCTAACCGCCGCCTGCCCGACTTTAGAAAGTATCCTGGCCGCTTCCGACACTCAATTAACCCAAATCACCCGCCTTGGCCCTGAAGGCTTAAAGGAAATAAAACAAAGAGCCTCCGATCTCCTTAAAGGCCGCCCCCACCAGGACCCTGGCGCTCTTGGTGGAGAGGCGGGTAAAGATGTCTATCATGGTACCTTGGCCGAAGAGCCGGCTGAGTCCGATGGTGACGGCTTCAATGAGTTTATTGACGATCCTGAGTCCGAGTATTTTGATGATCAAACTTTGGACGAAAGCGGTAATTTAATTGATTCCGAAGAGCTTTTGGCGCCAGATTCTTTGAGCTCAATTTCCAACTCTGAAGGCCGGTAATATTTTTAACCCTACAATTCGATTCTATTTTATAACCCCTAAACAATTAGCCATTATTTTGTATAATTAATTCTTTTTGTAATGCCGTCCAGATATACAACTCAAAAAGCCTAGCCGACTTAACTTGGTAAGCTAGGGATTTTTGTAGTTTCTTTGAATTTGTGTCAACCATCAAAGGATTCATATTTTTGCTTATACTAGCGAGCGATTGTAATTGCAGTAATCAAGCAACAAGAGCATCTCTATTCTCATTGACATTTATGGAAGCAAAGGAATTTTCATTGATAGGAATGAGAGTATCAAACATCTGA
>JAISWF010000186.1 GCA_031271165.1 Deltaproteobacteria bacterium | reverse complement strand
GGGATCGACGCTGGGGATGGCGAGTAGGCAGGCGTTAAATAAAAATAACGAAGCCATAAAGAGCCCAGGGAAAAGGTATTTAGTCTTCATTATTGATCGACCAGTAAAAAGTCTATTTTTTCGTTTTTATCATTTTTAACATCTTGAGATTACTGACAAAAAAATTTAAGAATTCAGGTTTTGAGGGTTTTTACCGGTTGATCATTATTGAATCTCCCTTGGGGATGGTCCGAAAGGAGAGTGTCTGGCGCAGATATAATCGTTGGTCAACCAGAGACAGCCGATGTTTCCATTATTGGCGACTCGGACTTTGGCCTGACAGGTAACGTAATAGTCTCCAAAATCGTCAAACGCATCCCACCGGTCAAAGCGGCCGAATACTCCCCGATAATTAGATAAAGTTAACCTAAAAGCCGAAAAAAATGGGAAAGACGAGGAAATTCGTCGCGAAGAACTAAAGATATAGTCGTAAAATCCGGGATGTTCCTGAACCGGGGCTATTTGGACCGGTTTACCCCAAGAGGCAATAAGAGAGCCGATCGGTTGTCCGACCCAAGAATCGGAGCGACAGGAGTCAGTGGATGACGGGGCGGGACACGGTTCCGGCACATTAGTGGTCTGGTCGGCTTGATGGTCTCCAGTCTGACCAGCCGGATAAAAACAGCCGCCGCTGAAAATCAAAATGAGTGACAAAAATATGATTTTCATATTGATTACCACCCCCAAGCTGGTTTTAGCCAAAAAGACTGTTATCGAACTTTGTGATAATGATTATCCTGCCGGGTGAAAGGACTGGGTTACCCGCTTGATACGTTTTCCCTCTTTAGGTTATAGCAATTTTCGTGGACTTTGAAAAGGAGCCTTTAGCCTTTGAAGTCGTTGATTCAATAACCAGCTGACCACAGATGCATAAACAAACTGTTAGCCGACGAATTAGTGTTCATCTGAGCCTCACTGGCCGACTTAGGTTTGAGCAATTGTACTCGCAGGTCTTCCCGTTTTGGCGCCCTGGCCCGACTTTGAGGGACCAGCATTTGATGTCTTTTGAGTTTCTGAATCGGTGAACTTGGTAAATCGCAAACCCCTTGCTCCCTTGGATTAATTAACCGATCCAATAGTAACCTTTTTAGTCTCATTTTTAGAGTGGTAAATTTTCAGTTGCAAGTAGGCGTTCTTGTTCGCAAGAATTCTTAAATAAGACTGGGGTTGTCGGTGAGGTTGGGGCTGATAACTAATGAAATGCTTGTTGGGAAGCTTGAAGGGGAGGCGAGAGACGAGTATTGGGGCTGGAGAATTTACCTTAAGGTAGATTTGGCCAAGCCTGGGTCCAAGTTGGCTTGATTGGCCCTAAATTCAAAAAGAACTAAAAAATAAGGGGCAAAACAGGTGACCCGACCGACCAGCTAATTGGTAGCCACTCCAGACTATTACCCTAAACTATCAAAGTTTGAAAATCTTATTATGGTCCCGTAGTAAGTCAACTTTTTGACAAGGTTGCCACAGATATGTCTCAAGGCTCTAAATCAGGAGCGTTTCATTATGGGAGAAAAAGCAAATTCTGCGACCGACTTTCCCAAAACATAAAGATCTAAGGTGACCAAAAGTTGATTTGGGGAAGATAAAGCCAGCTTTTGGAGGTCAGAATTTGGCTGCCAGGCTGTTGAGCCAGGCAGCCAAGGCATTTTACAAGGTTCTGACAGGCGCCGGAGCCACCCCGGCCGGAGGGTCTTTAGGGGTGACCTTGGCCGCTTCGGGGTCCTGGCAGACTACCTGCCAGGCTTGGGCCAGGGAGCTCATCATGGACTCGACGTCGGAAAGACCCTGACCGTCACGGCTGACCTTGGCCTTCAGGAGGTGGTCGTTCCAGAACTTATAGATGCGACGGAGGTTGGCGGCGATGTCGCCGCCCTCCTGCATGTTGAGGGACTGGTTGAGCTCGGTGATGATGTCCAGGGCCCGGTTGATAGACGAGGCCTTAAGGGGGATGTCCCCGGTTTCTTGGGCCTTGATGGCCTCCCGGATAAATTTGATGGCTCCCTCATAGAGGATGATTATAAGCCTACCCTTGTCCACGGTGGTAACCTGGGTTTGTCGATAAATCTCAGTGCCGTAGGCGTTCATGATGTCCCCTGCCCGGTGTTTGGTTATTAGGCTCTCCCCGCCAAAGATAGGCGGAGAGCTACAAATCCAAAGTATAAGTGTTCTTGATGACTATCGGTGACGATATTTTAGCTCCCTGGTCGGGAGATTTAATCGCCGCTGCTATTGCTTTGCAAAGACGACAAAGACGATTCAAGCTGCGTCTGTTTGTCTTGGAGCTGCTGGAGGGCGACCTCCAGCCGGTTGAAACGGTCGGTGTAGCGCTGCCGGACCGCTTCGATTCTTCTTTCTTCCCGGGCTATTTTGGCGTTGATGTTTTCAATGATCCCTTCGTAGTTTTCTTGAAGGGTAACCATGATGCCTTTGCCCTGTTGGACGACGTCGCCGTTTTCGTCGGTGATGTCGGTGGTGCTGGTCAGAAGTTCCATATCGGCGGACAGGCCCACGCACAGACCACGCACTTTGACTTGTTTTGATTTCCCGTCGCGACCAATGTCGGTGTATTCGTCGGAAAAGGTAAAAAGTTTGATGACTGCTTCCGGATTTTGTTGGATGCAGGTTAAGAGCTTGCTTTCTTCAACTTTGTAAAGCCCTTGGTTGTCGGGGTCAGACGTTATACCGATATCGGCCAAGGTAGTGTATATAAGCCCATTATCGTCGTAATATTTTTGTCTTTTCTCCATTTTTTCTTTGGTCGAAAGTTCCGGGTTTTCCGATAATGGGACCAAGTTGGAGTTCATAAAGTTATCCAATATGGTCTGGGAAATCTGAAAGCCGTAATTACCAATCATCAAACCGTTTTCAGTCTCTCGGCTGGTGACGATCTCTCCGCCTTCATTCATTGAAACTTCTAGGTTGGACTCGCCCCATTTGGTGTTCTCGACAATATAGGTCTTGCAAAAATTTACTGATTGGACGAGCTGATTGATCTTGTCACGCATGGCCGTGGGATCGTTACTGACGGTCAGGGTGGAGGAGCCGGTACTCTTGATGGTAAAAACCGATCCTTCGATGATGTCGGAAATTTCGTTGGAGTACCTCTGAATCCAGGTGTCGGCGTCGGATGGAAATCCGTCAACCTTGACCATTGCGTTGGTAGCTTCTCTGGACACGGTAAAAGCGGTGGCAGAGGTATCGAAGTTTAAAATAGGGGGAACGCTCTCTTCAACGGTGATGGCCGAATCCGCCCCGGTGTGGTTACCAGTCAGGACTAAGTGGCAGGAGGTGGAGGTCCCCTGGCCGTCGTTGACAATAGTGGCCGTAACCCCGGGGTTGTCAGAAGCGTCGTTTATGGCGCTGGCCAGATTGCCCAAGCTCATTTTGTCGGTAACGTTAACTGAGTATTTGACCCCACGGTAGGTGTAGGCGAACGTGGTGGCCGTCCCAGTGTGAATGGGGCTGATCTGGTCGACAAATCCCGAGTGGACTAGTTTGGCCGTCTGGGCAACCCCGGAGTCCTGACCTTTTTGGAGAATCGGAGCCTGACAGTCTATGGTAAAAGACTCTGCCTTGATAAACATCCCCGGAGTCGAGGAGGAGGGCCCGGCAAAGCTGATAGTGAGACCTTGGGTAACTTCGTAAAGCTTGTTGTTGTCGGCGTTATATTCGGAAGCGATTATGGTGAATTTGCCATTGTTTCCGGCGGTGTCAGCCCAATTGATAACGATATCGTCTTTGCCTAAGGTCCCGGTGTTGCCGATGGCAAAGGTCACGGTTTTGTTGACATCGCCCAGGTACTCTTTACTGGTGTCAACGGTGACCTTGGCGGTGGAGCCTAAAATAGTGGTGTTAACAGGAGCGTCGATATAGGTCTTTGTCAGATCTAAACCGGGCAAATCGGTAATCACGTTAATTTTATTGGCCGTCCCGCCCTCGGCGGCAGTCAAAACCAGGCGTTTGGTAAAAGTTGCGCCATCAGGCTTGTCGTTGATGACTTCGGCTGAAATACCTACGTTCATGGGCGGGGTCATGGTGGAGACCCGGTCGTTGATGAAGGTAGCTATCTGTTCAAGGGTAGCTCCGGCCTCCATTTCGTAGGGTTCGTCGAGGTCTGCAAGGTCAACAAAGTCAATCACCAGTATACTGTCCGGATCTTCTCCGATCTGGATTTCAAGGGTTTCGCCGGCCGTCCCGAAGGTTGTTCCATCAGTAAAGCTGTGGCTGGCCAGTTTTTCCTGGATTTTGGTGCCGACGGTCACCTCGTAAGAGCCAAGGGGAGCCGTGGAGGTGTTGATGACGCTCATGACGCTTTCATCGCTGACCGATGAGGACCGGCTTAAAAGCTCACTTCGGATGTCTTTGGACTGGGCATCAAGTTTAAGGGAGACTAGCCTGGTATTGAGATCGCTGATGGCTTGGATTTTACTCTGCCATTCGGCTTTCCAAGTTTCCTGGCGGGTAATGGTCCTTTGTTCGATGGCTACGAGCTTATCGACCACAGACGCAAAGTCCGTGCCCGAGGCTAAGCCCGTCCATTTTATGCTGCCGGAGATTACGCCGGTGGTGCTAGCCATGGGTCACCTTAATAATATGCCAAAGACTTCGCCCGGTTTTTCTAGCCGAGCCTAACTAACATATCGGCCAAATGGGGCTGGAACCTTAATCGGCCAAATAAATCATTCGGTTTAGAGCTAATTAGTCAGATAAAAAATAGCTAATTAGATAAAAAAGTGAAAAAGGTTGGCTTTTTGTGCTGGCTCTGAAGCCCGGCTGGCCAAAGCTTTTTTTTTAAGGGTCAGCCGGGGTTTTGGAGTCAAGACGGTTATTTTTACCAGACCAAGGTCGAGTTTTCGGAAAGACCGGGCAGGAGATCCTCTCCGAGTTCCAGACAGAGCCCATTTTGGCTTTCATCTGCCGTCTGGGTAACCTTGGCCGCTTGGGCGGCTTTGTTGTTGAGCCTTTCGAGGATGCTTTTGGCCACCGGGCTTTTGGGGTCGAGCTCCAGAGCCTGAGCGGCCGCCTCCCGGGCCAGGTAATCATCGCCAAGGTTAAAGTGGACGGCGGCCAATCTGGCTTTGGCCCCAGAGTGGGTCTCTTTTTTGAGAGTAAAGTTTCTCAGGGGCTCAACCATTTCTGGCCAGCGAGAAAGAGCCGCCCCTACAAAATAGAAGGGCTCGACATTGTTTTCATCGTCGGGGCCTTTTTCAAAAGCCTTTTTGAGGCAATCGAAGGCCAAGGGCAAGTCTTTCCGCTTTTGGCAAATGGTGGCGAGCAATCGGTGGCTCTCTGGATCATCCATGCCGGAGGGCTGGGGAAGCCGGGCCATGGCTCCTTCGGCTCGGTCGATCTGACCGGCGGCGAGGTAAGTTTTGGCAAAACCCAAAAAGGGCTTGTGGCTGTTGCCCTTGAGTTTGGAAGCCAGGTGATAGAATCGGGCCGCTTCCCCGTGGTGTCCGAGTTGGAGATAGGCTTCGCCCATAAACATAAAGAGCTTGAAAGTGTTGAGCTCGTTTCCGAGCCTGAAGGGGAAGCAGTCAGATTCGAAGTCCTCAGGAACCAAAGAAAGACTCTCCATGGCTTTGGTCCCATTTTCGATGACCTCCGGCCATTTCTTCTGAATAAACTTAAGACGGGACAACCTGATGAGGTTGTCGGTCACATAACCGCGTTCGATCAAGTCGTAAAGCTCTTTTTCAACCCGCTGGAGGTCATCAGTGGCCAAGCAAATCTCGAACAGATCGCCAATCAGAAACTGGATGTGGGGAGCGCCGACTTTGTCGTCCAAAATGGCTTGCAACAAAGCTTTGGCTTTACCAAAATCCTTGTTTTTAAACTGTTTTTGATACTCGGTGTACATCAGATCGAATTTGAAGCCCTTGGGGGGGCTGACGACGACCGAGGGGATGTTAACGGTAGCTCTGTTACCAGGTTTGGTAAATTTTAAAAAATAGTCCCGATAAATGAGGCATTCAAAGACCGTGACATCTTTTTCTTCACCAGGAACAGCCCAGCGCAAGCTTTTGAGTTTGGGGTCATTTTTAAAGGATTCAAGGCTGGAAAAAAGCCGCCTGGGCGCTTTGGCCGCCTGGAGGGCCGGAGTGACGAGAAACAAGAATCTGGCCTTAGAGGCTTTGGCCGCCCTTCGGAAAGCGAAGATCGGCTGGATTTTTTGGGGAATCCGAATGATTTCAATATTTTTAAGCTCCCTAAGCTCTTTGAGACTGTCCCAGGCCTCGTCCAAAGACAGGCCGGCCCCATTGCCGATAAGCTTGATCTTCATGGGGTGATCGAAGTTATCGATGATCTCTTTGAGATGAGTGTTTAATTTGTCTCCCCATTTGTCGACTAGGTACAAAAGGTCCAGCGACTCCACCTTGGTCCAAGGTTCGGCCGGGAGGTTACAGCGGATGCGCCGGAGGTTATGCTTGTAGCTTTCCTGGTTTCTTCTTTCTCGCACTGAGATGCGGTCGGATTTAAAGACTGCCATGTGGTATTCACCGGTGGGGATTTCCACATGTTTAAAGTCATAGAGAAAGGCCAGGCGGCGGTTGAGGCTCCATTCGATTAAGACTTTGACTTCCTCATCAAACCCTCCGACTCGGATGGCGGCCTCGCGGCGGTGCATGAGGCTGACGTGGAGGACGTGATTATAATGGAACATAAATTCCCGATTAAAGTCACGAGAGACCAGCATTTGCTTGTCTAAAATGTGTCTTTGACCTGACTTTGAATCGGCCACCGATGAGACAGCGTAGAGGTCTGAATAAGCTAACCCCACCTCGGGATTGTCGTCGAGAGTTTTGGAGAGGACCTCAAAATGGTTGGGATAAAAGGTATCGTCGTCGCCGAGGTAACAAACATAGTCGCCTCTGGCCATCTTCAGACCCTGATTGAACCGGATGGCTGCCCCACGGTTGGTCTCGTCGGGGACATAAATAATCCTAGGGTCGGCAAATTTTTCCACCACGTGAGCGACATCCAATCCGCCGTCATTTAAGACTATGAGTTCCCAATTTTCCATGGTCTGAGCTTCAATAGAAACGATGGACTCGGCCAAATACTGGGGGCGGTTGAAGGTGGAGATCAGGGCCGTGACCTTGGGATGATCGGTTGTGGTCATAGATGTGTACCTCGGTTTTATCGCGGTAAATGGCTTGATGGAGAACCAATGGAAAATCCAATGACGGTTCGATTTTGGACCGATAAAGGACCATTACCTTGGCCCAATTCGGCTGGGAGATAAGCCGAAAAGGTGTTCTGCAAGTAATGTGCCAGAAAAAAATGCCTATTTGCTTTAGGATTCCATTTTGAGATTAAATCAAAAACTTAATCAGTGATTCTACCCAAGCCTTATATCGACCGGACTGATCATGGTTCTAATCATTTGAAGACCCAAATGGCTGCGGTGTTAAGAAAGCCGTAGATAGGCTTATTAGCCAAACTGTTCAGTTGTTTGACGATTTGGTCCCCGCAAGGGGAACAACTTTGTCCCAAAATTGGATGAAGAAAGGCGGGTAATTTGGCAAATCCTGTCGCTCACCAGTAGAAGCCAATATTATTAACGCTTTTGCCCTCAGTGACTTCGGCAGGGCGAAATTACCAAATTTTAGGCCTGAGTAAACATGTGCATCTTTGGCCATTAAAGCAGAAAAAATCAACAAACAACATATAAGCATCTCAAACAGCAAATTAGGATGTCTTACG
>JAISWF010000113.1 GCA_031271165.1 Deltaproteobacteria bacterium | reverse complement strand
AACATCTCCACCCCGGTACAGACCGACTTCTGGGCCGGACGGATTCCTAAAATCTCGACTTCTTCGGAGACTTTGATAACTCCGCGCTCGACTCTTCCGGTGACCACCGTGCCGCGTCCAGTGATGCCAAAGATGTCCTCAATGGGCATCAAGAAGGGCTTGTCAACGTCGCGGGTCGGTTCAGGAATGAAACTGTCAACGGCATCCATCAGCTCAAAAATGGGTTTGCAGTTTTCGCACTCGCGCTTGCCGCAGCCGCACTCCAAAGCCTTCAGGGCGCTTCCGCGGACGATAGGTGTATCGTCACCGGGGAAGGAGTTTTTGGACAAAAGCTCTCGGAGTTCCAGATCGACCAGCTCCAATAGCTCGGGGTCATCGACCATGTCGCACTTGTTGAGGAAGACCACGATGGAGGGCACACCCACCTGACGGGCCAGCAGGATATGCTCACGGGTCTGGGGCATGGGGCCGTCGTCAGCCCCAACTACCAAAATGGCCCCGTCCATTTGTGCGGCTCCAGAGATCATGTTCTTAATGTAGTCGGCGTGGCCAGGGCAGTCGATGTGAGCATAGTGGCGTTTGCCGGTCTCATACTCCACGTGGGCCGTGGCAATGGTGATACCGCGCTCTTTTTCCTCAGGCGCCTTATCAATTTGATCAAAAGGAACGTAATCTCCGCCACCGGCTTTCGAGAGGACCAGGGTGATGGCCGCAGTCAAGGTGGTCTTGCCGTGGTCGATATGTCCGATGGTACCTACGTTGACGTGGGGTTTGGAACGGTCGAACTTCTTTTTGGCCATTTTGAGCCTCCGTGGAATATAAGGCTAAATCGAAATTACTATATGGCCCGCCCAGCGGGCTTTAAGCTTGATTACTGATCTTTTTTTCGGGCTTCGCGCTGGCTGATCACCTCAGCCGCCACTGCCTCGGGCAGAGGCATATAACGCCCAAATTGCATACTGAAGGTCGCCCGGCCTTGGGTCCGGCTCCGCAGTTCGGTCGCATACCCAAACATGGAAGCCAGAGGCACCTCAGCTTTAACAACCCTGGAGCCGGCCAGCGACTCAAGATTAGAAACCCGGCCCCGCCGGGATGAAAGATCGCCAATGACGTCTCCAACATAATCGTCCGGGGTCACCACTTCGAGATCCATAATCGGTTCAATAATAATTGAACCGGCCTTGGCCAAACCCTCCTTAAGGGCCATAGAAGCGGCAATGGTGTAAGCCATCTCCGAGGAATCGACGTCGTGGTAGGAGCCGTCAAACAGGGTGACCTTAAGGTCGGTGACGGGAAAACCGCCCCGGACGCCGCCCTTTTTAGCCGCTTCAGCCGCTCCGGCCCCGATGGCGTTAAAATATTCTTTGGGCACCGTGCCGCCGACCACTTCGGTGGCGTATTCAAAACCGGCTCCCGGCTCCAGCGGCTCAACCCTGATCCAAACGTGTCCGTACTGGCCCCGACCGCCGGTTTGCCGCACGTAGCGGCCTTCAGCCTCGACCTTTTTGGTCACCGTCTCCCGATAAGCCACCTGAGGGGCTCCCAAATTGGCGCCGACCTTAAATTCACGCACCAAGCGGTCGGCGATAATTTCCAGATGGAGTTCGCCCATGCCTGAGATAATGGTCTCTCCGGTATCCTGATCAGTGCGGACCCGAAAGGATGGATCCTCGGTGGCCAATTTGGCCAGGGCAACCCCCAATTTATCAGCTTCGTCCTTGTTTTTCGGCGTCAAAGCAATGTGGACAACCGGCTCGGGGATATGCATCTGCTCAAGAATCAAAGGCTTGGCTTCATCGCACAAGGTGTCCCCGGTCGATGAATTGCGAAGACCAACGGCGGCGACGATGTCCCCAGCTCCGGCTTCTTTAATCTCTTCACGCTTGTTGGCGTGCATCTTAAGGAGACGGCCGATTTTTTCCCTGGTCGAACGGCCCGAGTTGTAAACCTGATCCCCACTTTTGAGGGTCCCGGAATAAATGCGCAAAAAAGTCAGATGACCAACGTAGGGGTCGCTCATGAGCTTGAAAGCCAGGGCTGAAAACGGAGCAGCGTCATCAGGAGGACGCTCGACAATATTTTTGTCCGGATCCAGACCGCTGACCGGTTTGATATCAGCCGGCGAGGGCAGATAATCGACCACGGCATCCAAAAGCGGCTGAACGCCCTTGTTTTTAAAAGCTGACCCCAAAAGGACCGGGACACATTTAAGGGCCAGAGTACCGGTCCGTAAAACAGCTTTCAGCCTTTGGGCCGAGACCTCACGGCCTTCCAGAAAATCTTCGATTAAAGAATCGTCGACATCGGCTAGAGTCTCAATTAAGGAATTTCTGGCTTCTTTGGCTTCTTCAAGCAAGTCCTGCGGAATCTCGGCGACATCAAAGCGCGAAGGGTCGTCGGGATTGTTGGAATACAGCAGGGCTTTCATCTCCAAGAGATCTATTAAACCCGAAAATTTTTCTTCCCGCCCAATAGGGAGTTGCAAAAGCACTGGCACGGCCGAAAGGCGTTCGCGGATTTCCGACAGACACTTTTGGTAGTCCGAGCCCAGACGATCCATTTTGTTGATAAAGGCGATTCTGGGTACACCGTAGCGGTCAGCCTGACGCCAGACAGTCTCCGACTGAGGCTGAACGCAGCCAACCGCACAAAATACCGCCACCACCCCGTCGAGAACCCTGAGGCTTCTTTCAACCTCAATGGTAAAATCGACGTGACCTGGGGTATCAATCAAATTGATGCGTTTTTTCCGCCAAAAACAGGTCGTGGCCGCCGAGGTAATAGTTATGCCCCGTTCCTGCTCCTGGGCCATCCAATCCATGACCGCCTGCCCATCATGGACTTCGCCAATCTTTTGGGAGACGCCGGTATAAAACAAGATCCGTTCTGAAGTCGTAGTCTTGCCGGCATCAATGTGGGCGATAATTCCGATGTTACGAGTATCGGCTATGGAAACCTGACGGGCCAAATTTTATCCTTATTTAGTTAAAAATTATTTCCGGAAATAGTTTCGTCCGAAAAAGATTGCTCTGATTACTAGTCCGGTCTGGAAACTGTCGCCTGGCCAAAGGCCGAACATCGGCTGGTTAAAAAAGTTAAGCAAATTAAGCCCTTCAGCTGGCCCATTTTATGGGGACCGCTCCGGAAGTTACCGGTCTGCGGTTTTCAAAGAGCAGCTAAATTCGCTCCAGCTTACCAACGGTAGTGAGCGAAAGCCTTATTGGCTTCGGCCATGCGGTGGGTATCCTCACGCTTTTTGACCGAGGCCCCCCGGCCCTGGGAAGCATCCATGAATTCACCGGCTAATTTGGCCATCATGCCCTTTTCGCCGCGACTCTGAGCATAATTAATCAACCAGCGGATCGACAAGGCCGCCCGGCGTTCGGGGTGAATCTCCACCGGCACCTGATAGGTTGATCCGCCCACCCGGCGGCTTTTAACTTCCAAAGCCGGACGGACCTGATCCATGGCTTTTTCAAAAGTCTTGATGGGATCTTCTTTGGTCCGGTCGGCAATTAGATCAATGGCCCCGTAAAAGATGCGCTCAGCACAGCTTTTCTTGCCCCGGCGCAGAAGACTGTTGATGAACCTGGCCACCATTTTGTTATTGTATTTGGGGTCTGGCAAAATCTGCCTTTTAGAAACCTCTCTCCGCCTGGGCATCGTTCATCCTTTATCTTAGTTTTGAGCTTTTTTCAGTCTCGACCTGAGATTTCAAACCACAGCCTCCGGGCCGCTGAAACTGGCCCTGGGCTAAAAACATCGACCGTCCAAAAGAGTCCTTTTGGACGGTCTTAATATTACTTGGGCCTCTTGGCCCCGTACTTGCTGCGACCCTGACGGCGTTTCTGGACGCCGATGGAGTCCAAAGTGCCGCGGATGATGTGGTAACGAACGCCGGGAAGGTCCTTGACGCGACCCCCGCGAATCATGACCACCGAGTGTTCCTGGAGGTTATGCCCTTCGCCGGGGATATAGGAGGTAACTTCCATAGAGTTGGTCAAACGGATACGGGCCACCTTACGAAGAGCGGAGTTGGGCTTCTTCGGGGTAGCCGTGTAGACCCTTATGCAGACGCCGCGTTTTTGCGGGCAGCCCTTGAGGGCCGGAACCGTGTTTTTTTTCACCTGAGCTTTACGGCCGAGGCGGATCAGCTGGTTGATGGTCGGCATTTATTACCTGCGCTTTAAACTTCCAAAGCAGTCCAGTTTGGCTTGGCCTTCTTTCGGCCCAACCGCCCTTGGAGTGGGACAGGGAGTTGACTTTTTTTTAAGCCACCCGGAAAAAAACGAAAAAAAACGCCTTCACCGGGCCTTAGGACCCCTTTTCGAACCTCTTGGAGAGTTTTTTTTCTCTCTGTTCCTTTAAAGGCATTTTTGCCTCTATCCGGAACGGTTCGGGGGTGCACCCAGGAAGGTTTCGGATCAACTGGCCGATTAAGCCATGTTGTCCATCGCAATTTGCGGTTTTTCAAGTTTTATCCCCCGACTGCTCCACATGACCGTATCTGGCCTTGCACCGGGGTTTACTCGGTTGCTTGAAAACCCGCCTAAGCGGACTTTGGTTTTATAACAAAAACGACTCAACGGTGTCAAGCTAATTTTTTGGTTAAGGCTTTCTTTTTTTATTTTTGAGGCCCAAAAAACGCTCAACCACTTGATATGGACATATATCGTGACGCCGGCCCAATATAAAGGAAGCGTCCCCGCCACTCAGCCCGGCGTCCTCCGGGCAGATCGACCCCCCCGGCGCCAGGACGGTTGGCATAATCCAAAAAATTTTCCACACTTAAAAATGAAACCGGCTCCCCCCCGGAGGGCCCTGGAAGCCGGACCTTTCTCAAAACCCTTCCGACCAGACGTCTTCTTTCGGCCAAAGTCAGAGCTTTAAGTCCAGCCGCCTCCAACCGGTAGCGCCCGTCGTCGGACAGTCGAACCAAGTTATCCTCCAGGCGGTCAAGGTGGCTTTGCCAGAAATCTTCCTCGGCCGAGGCCAACTTGGCCACCCGGCCCAGAGCCGGGACCAGAGCTGTATTTAGTGATTGAAGGACCGGCAGAATCTTGTGACGCACCCGGTTGCGGTCAAAACGCTCATCGTCGTTGGAAGGATCCTCCAGCCAGCTGTAATTGTTGGCCTTCAGATAATCCGCCAGCTCGGCTCTGGTAAAATCCAAAAGGGGCCTGATAACCGCTCCGTTAACTTCCAGGATCCCGGCCAGACCGCCTGGACCCACTCCCCGGGCTAGGCGCAGGACAATGGTCTCGGCCTGGTCGTCGGCATGGTGGGCGGTGACTATCCAATCCCCACCCCAGCGCTCAAGCTCGGCAGTCAAAAAATCGTATCGGGCCTTACGGGCGGCTTCCTCCAAGCCCTTGCCCCGCTCCCCAGCCAAAGAGGCCACGTCAAAGCGAGCCGACCGGAAGGTCAGACCAAGATTCTCAGCCGTCCGCCTGGCCGCCAAAGCCTCCAGGTCGGAGCCGGCTCTCAAGCCGTGGTCCAGGTGGGCCACCAAAATATTTTCCGGCAGCAGACACTCCGAAAAAAGCCCCAGCAAGGCTGTTGAATCCAGCCCCCCCGAATAGGCACATAAATAGCGCCCGCTGGGCCACTTAGAACAAAGCCGGGCCATGACCGCCCGGAAGCGCTCGGTCAGAGACAAAGGGGAATTTTTAGGCTGGGATGATTTTTCGGGCATTATCTGATTGTCTGATTGTCTGCGGCCAGGGGCCCAGCCGGGCCTAAAAATCGTAAGCCACCACCCGGACCGGAGAAGCACTGCCGCCGACGATTTTTAAAGGGAAGGCCGAGACCGGCCTTTTTTTGCCGTCCATGACTGATTCTGGAAAACAAACTTCCTCCAAAATCAGTATCCCGGCCCCTAACAAAATCTCGTGGCAGGGCCTGGCCTTTTCTTTGGAGCCGTACCCGCCCAAACTGAGGCTGTCGATGCCCACGGCGGCGACACCGAGATTTTTGAGGGCCAAAGCCCCTTCCCCGTCAAGATACGGCCATTTTTTTAGATAGTCCTCTTCAAAGCTGCGCTTCAAATGCCAGCCGGTGTTGATGAGGACGAAATCGCCCGGCTCTATTTGATCAAGCCACGGCCCCAAAAGGGCTGGACCGATGGGCTCATCGGCTCCTACTTTACCCCGAAGGTCGATAAATACGCCGGCCCCCCAAAAGTTTTTCAGAGGCAGGCTGGCGCTGTCGCCTGTTCCGTCATAAAAATGCTCGGGGGTGTCGACGTGGGTCACCAAATGGGTGCTGACGGTCAGAGTCTCGGCATTAAAGCCCTCCCTGACCCGATACGATGTCCTGGTGATTTGTGGGGTCCCCAGCTTGGGATAAGCCGGGCAACCGTGGTAAATGGGTTGGCTGAGATCGAACAATTTAACCTTGGATAAATCCATGAACCCTCTCCCCCAAAAAGCCCTGCCAAGCTCTTTTGGCCGCCTGAGCTGGCCGGCCAAAAGAGCCCTAAAAAAGTGTTTTTATTGTATCACAATTAGGTCTGACTTGTTGATGGCGGCAGCGGATTAAGTCCGGCTGTCGGCCGGACTTAAGCTTTTTAGTTTTGGGCCGGCGAGCCCCTTGGGGGCCCACCGCCCTCTGAAGTAATGAAACCAGACCGGAAATAAAAAGAGGGGAAAAAGGCCAAAAAGTTACCGAGCATCTCCAGGAGTTCATTGCCAAGTGCTCATTCTAAAGAGCTCTTGGGGGAAGCCTAAAGCCTCCAAAACTGCCGCCCGGGAGGATGCTTTATAAGTCAGCTGGCGGCTGAAAAAATAAGCTCCTCTTTGAGGGCGAAAGCTTCTTTGACGTCCGGGCACCCGGTCATAATCATGGCCTGCTCCAGCTGGGCCCTAAGGGTCTCGGTATACAAGGCTACGCCTTGCCGGCCTCCGCCTACGGCCACGATGGAGTAGGGACGGCCGATCATGACCGCCTCGGCGCCTAAAGCCAGCATCTTTAGGATGTCGACTCCGGTCCTGATCCCACCGTCAACGATTATGGCCGCCTGGCCTTTGATGGCTTTGACCACAGCCGGCAGAACCTCGGCCGTTCCCGGGACGGAGTCAAGGACCCGACCCCCGTGATTGGAGACCAAAATGCCGTCGGCTCCGGCCGCCACGCATTTGATAGCATCATCGGGAGTCATCACCCCTTTAATGATGATGGCCAAACCTTTGTCGTGAGCGGTTTTAATAATAGCGGTCAATTCGCTCTGATCTTTAGGGTAGGCGGGGCTGCCCATCAACCGCAAGGTGACCAAGCCGATGCTGTCGAGATCGCAGGCCACCACCCGGCAGCCGGCCTCAACGCACATGTCGAATTTTTCAGCGATTTTGTCCGGCTCCCAGGGTTTGACAAAGGGCAGGATACGTCCCCCGCCTAATTTGGCGGCTTGCTCAAGCCCGGCTCGCATCACCTCGATGGGCACCGCATCGGGAGTGCCGGCAATAATTCCGGCATCGGCTGCCCCTAAGGCCACCGCTTCCTGATATTGCAGTTCGCTGATGGGGCCTCCCAAATTAAAAGCCACGCCGCCCACCGGGCCGACCATGAGGGGCAGTTTTAGATTAAAGCCAAGAAGTTCGGTCTCCAGCTTGGGATAGTAAACTCGGTGAACCAGACGGGCATTAAGCTTCACTGCCGCCAGGGCCGAAAGATTATTACGAAACGAACTTCCAGTCAGCGTCCCGCCCATGCCCGGAACCTCGCCGGAACAAATCCGGCCGTCACACACCGGACAAACCCGGCAGTAACCTTTAGTCTGTTCCCTGGCCTTATCCCTGATTTCTTTAAGATTCATCCTCGCCTCCCTGAGATCGGAAAAAACTAAAAAATGTTAGCAAAACAGAGTCGGTCTAAAATACGGCCGGCTAATAGACCTCTATCCCCTTTTTGAGCCTCAAAATATACCAGTCCAAATTTTTAACAATTAATTGACAAATATCATGGACTCAGTCTACCGCAATCGGGGCCAAATTAAAACCACCCTTGGCCCGCACTATCGGCGGCCGATTTGGAAACGACCAGAGGCCAATTTTGGCCTTCAAATTTAGCTCCTGTCTTGGCCCGCTCTCGGCCCTGATTAAGTTCGGCTGGGAAAATACCTTTTAGGACAGGTTTACCATCAAAGATCACCTTAAAAGCAGGGAAAATAGTTTTTTTGTTTTTAAACTCCTCATAAATTTCTAGACTCATTTTTCGTAACCTGAAATCTCTCAGGAGTAATTTATGCTTAGGAGTTGATTAGTAAAACATCAAGTGTTATTATTTGAGTAATTAATTTGTCATTGGTTTTCAAGCGGTCTTCGGGCATTATTACTCACTATTTGGCCTTTCCGGTCTGGAGCCAACTGCTGCTTTGGCCTATTTTTTTTCGACTGTCTCCTAAAAGAGGATTTTTATGCCAGACTGGGTCGAAACCAAAATTCGAGACGTAGCCGTCCTCAATTACGGTCGGCCCTTGACTTTTCTTAATCGTCAACATGGCCAGTATCCGGTTTATGGCTCGGCCGGCTTTTTGGGCTTTCATTTTGAGCCCCTCATAGATTCGGAGGGCATTATCATTGGTAGGAAGGGCAATGTTGGCAAGGTTTATATGTCCAGCAAACCATTTTGGCCAATTGATACTGTTTATTATATCGAAAAAAATAAGATAAACTGTGATTTTATATTTTTATTCTATTTACTGCAAACCCTGGGCCTTGACGGTTTAAACGAAGACACTGCTGTCCCAGGGTTAAACCGAGAAACTATTTACGAACTCAAGTTCCCCCTGCCCTCTCCAGCTGAACAGTTAGCTATAGGACTGGTTCTTAGCAGCTTTGATGAAAAAATCACCATTTTGGAACGCCAAAACCAAACCCTTAAATCCATGATTGAGGCCGTCTTCAAGCAAAGATTTTTGGTGGAAGCCCAAGATAATTGGCCCCTTCAGCCACTGAGTTATTTCGGAAATATTGTTTCTGGCCAGACTCCTTCCAAAAAGGTCCGAGAATATTATGATAACGGCACTATTCCGTTTATAAAAATCCCAGATATGCATGACCAGGTTTTCGTTTTCACGACTAATGATTCTTTAACCAAAACCGGCGCCCGAAGTCAGTCCAAACGTTTCATTCCGCCAAAATCGATCCTGGTGAGCTGCCTGGGTACAGTCGGCTTGGTCTCTTTAAATGTCCACAAAAGCCAGACCAATCAACAAATCAATACTATTATACCAAACAAATCTAATTACAGATATTATTTATTTAGTTACCTGCGTCATCTTTCGGATGAACTGACGACCTTGGCCAGCGGCAGCACGGTGACCCCCAATTTAAATTTAACCTCTTTTTCACAAATCCAAATTCCTTTACCAGATGAAAATTGTCTTGATGAATTCAACAATAACGTTTTACCTATTTTTGAACGTATTTTTACTAACACATATCAAATTTTTACATTAAACAAACTAAAACTAATAATAATGCCCAGGCTAATCAACGGAACCATGACCTTATTGAGGTAAAAAGGGCGACAACCTGGACTCCGTGGTTTTAGGCCAGTGGTTTTGGCCAGAGTGCCAGTCAAGACTATTGAGCCAGGGACGCAAGTTTAAAGTGGAACAGAGAATAACACCAAAGCCATCGTCGCCTTAAAGAGTGATAGTGGTAATAGGTAAAAATAATACCATTTGGTAAGGCTCAACGCTGCGGCCTGTTAAGCTAACTCCCGAAAACAGATGCTAAATAACGCCTTTTTTTTTACGCTTTCAACCATTTCGCTTTGTAAAACAACCTTAAGACATTCTCAAGTGTCTTTTTTTTCTTACGCTTTGATGCAACCAGTGACCCCTCCACTTTTGGCCAACTATCGGCGTATTATACTAGCGAGCGATTGTAATTGCAGTAATCAAGCAACAAGAGCATCTCTATTCTCATTGACATTTATGGAAGCAAAGGAATTTTCATTGATAGGAATGAGAGTATCAAACATCTGA
>JAISWF010000142.1 GCA_031271165.1 Deltaproteobacteria bacterium | reverse complement strand
GCAGAAGTTCGTAGATGTATTGGGTCTTATCGGCATACAACAGTGGCTTGTCAGGGTTTCGAATTTCGGCGAAAGTTGGATCATTGAGAGGAAGCAGTTTCGGGGGCATAGTTTCAGGCGTCATTTGGCTAACCATATCTTTAATCTTGAGCAGACTGTTAATATCGCTGGGCTATTTAAAACGACAGGGTTATTATTTGAGGCCACCAGTTTATTATGACACGATAGCCAAGGTTTGGCAACATTGAGATGAGAAATAGTTTTTAAACCAAGCCTAAAAACATGTTGTAGTAAGTACTTACGGAGGGTTAGCCATGTCCAATATTGGTACCAATCGTGAGATTTATTCCCCGTTTTTCTGATTTGAAAGCTCGTTTAGCACTACAATCCGAGATTGAAAAAGAATAAAAAAATTTGGTAGTTGGTGTTTTAAAGATCAAAAAATCAAACACACAATTAATTGACATCGAAAGTGCGAAAGGTCACTGCCGAGTTCTCCGAAAGCGTGGACACCCCGGTCAAATATGGTATTAACACTTGGGCTACGGTGAACGTTGCCAAAATAATACCCTTTTCAAACCATGAAAGACATGGAATTTTTCTTCATACACATGAGGCCATCAAAAGTTGTGCTTGACCACCAAATTGAGACCGATGGAGCTAGAGAATCCTTCTAAGCTGAAGGCTTCCAGGTTTTATGAGCACTCACCGGGCAAAATTTCAAGGCTGTGTTGAAAGTCGTATCGTTACGATGACTCAAGACAACCTTAAAGACTGTCGCCTGCTACGTGAGAGCTTTGGGCCGAAATTTAAAAGTTTTAAGCAAAAAAAATGGGTTTAGCGCATGAATTTAATTACCGCAGGTTTTATTTATCTTTTTAATCTTTTTTTTTGCGATTAATTTAACTCGTTGCCACGTTAAAAATATATTTGCAGATCGAGTTAGTCAATATAAGTAGTAAAAATCAATATTTACTATGTGAGAGTTTAGTTAGTGACAATATGAAGTTAAATATTGATACATAAAATGAAAAGCAATTAAAAAATCACATGCTTCCAATTGAAAAAAATATTTAGAGTTAAGTCCGATGTTAAATTTATGATCTCCGATGGTCGTGCTAAGTTAAGCTAGGTTTGACGCTGGACCCTATTCCAACAGGTGGAACGATTGTTCCGCCTGCTGGGTTCAAGCGATTGTTTCCAAGCCAAAACTTGATATATTTTTCTTAAAAATAAACGGGAAACATATGTTGACCCGTTCGTCCGTTTACGCATCCATCCGTAAAAAAGGAGAGGAGGATGACATGTTAAAGGTAGTCACCAGTTCGAGCGTTGACAAAAACGCATCGGCCGCCGGTCAAGAGGCCGGCCAGCAAATCACCGCTGGTTTGAAACTTCCCAAGGTCGCCTTTGTCTATGCCAGTTGCGATTATGACCTTGAAGCTTTGCTGAAAGGTTTCAAAACTGCTGCTCCTAACGTTCCTTTCATCGGGAACACTTCTTTCACTGGGGTAATTTTGCCACAGGGGATAATTGAAGGTGAAAGCGGATTCGTCGGGGCTTTAGCCTTAGAAGACGAGTGGCTGGCGGTCGGGGTGGCTGGGCTTGAAAAAAAAGGCTCAGCTGTGGAAACTGGCCGAGCCGTGGCTAAACTGGCCCTGACCAAAGCTGGAAGGTCTACTCCTCCGACGTATTTCAACATGGTTGCCCCGCCAGGGGAGGAAGAATTCTACCTCAAGGGCATAACTGAAGTCATTGGCCGGGTTCCATTTTTCGGCGGGAGTGCGGCCGACAATTCCATCAAAGGTGACTGGAAACTTTACACCGACGAGTTAATCACTGCCGACGGAGTGGCGGTGGCCTTTTTCTATTCCTCCAAACCTATTGCCAATCTCTACACTGGGGCCTACCGGGAAACCTCAGACGTGGGAATTATCACTAAAGTTAAGGATAATCGGGTTTTGGTTGAAATTGACGGCGTACCAGCGCTTAAAAAATACGCTTCCTGGCGGGGAGTGGCCCCTGAAAGTCTGTTTGGCGGAGATTTATTGGTGTCGACCATCAACAGTCCCCTGGGAGTTAAAGATCGCTTGGGTGATTTGGTGGCCATTCGTCACCCAATGAACGGGAACCCGGATTATTCCATGAATATAGGCAATAACCTCTCGGAGGGCACGGCAGTAATTCGGATGGAAGGGACCCAGGATGAATTGATTAATTCGGCTTCCGAGACCTTGGCCGCCTTAAAGAAAAAAGCTGATTTTGAGCCAGCGGCTTATGTGCTGGTCCACTGCGGCGGCCGCCGGGCCGGAATGGGTGACAGACTCGGAGAAGTCTATCGCAATCTTAAGCAAGTAGCTGGTGACGTGCCTTTCATCTGTCAGTTTACTTTCGGGGAATACGGTTACGAGCAAGACGACCGCAACACCTGCGGCGGGCTTATGCTCTCGTATACCGCATTTGCCAAGTAAACAATTATTTGTATTGACGTGGTAATTTACGATTAGATATTGAAATTTAAGGAGAAATTTATTTATGCTGATGATTATTGACGGAAAAGAAGTTCCGTCCTCAAATGGTCAGACTATTGAGGTAATCAATCCGGCCACCGGCAAGGTTGTTGACACTGTGCCGGCGGCGACCGAAGCCGACGTTAACCTGGCCGTGGAAAAAGCTAAAATCGGTCAGAAAAAGTGGGCTAAGGTGCCGGTATACCAAAAAGTGGAAATTTTGTATAAGTTTCTCGATCTGGTGGAGGCGGCCAAAGACGATCTGGCTAAGACCCTGTCAGATGAGACTGGAAAGCCCATCACCGAGGCCCGGGCCGAGATCGGCAACATTCCCATAGCCTTTAAGGCTTTCAGCGAAAGGGCCAAGCACCTTTACGGGGAAACCATTCCGGCCGGCCTGGAAGCCGGTCAGGATAAAAATCTTTTAATTACGCAGCGCGAACCGTTGGGGGTTGTGGCCTGTATTATCCCCTTTAATTTCCCGTGCGATCTTTTCGATCAGAAAGTGGCCCCAGCCCTTTTAGCCGGAAACGCCGCTATTGTCAAACCCTCCACCGACAACCCCTTGACCTTGATTAAGCTGACTGGCCTTTTGGTAAAAGCCGGGGTCACCGATGGCGCTATCGGCGTCATTACCGGCCGGGGGGCGGCAGTGGGAGGGCCTCTGGCCGCCCATCCTGACGTCCACGGAGTGACCTTTACCGGTTCCACCGAGGTCGGGCTTGAGACCGGTAAAAATGCCATCGGGCATCTGGCCCATGTGGCTTTGGAACTTGGCGGAAACGATGCCTTTATCGTCTTAGACGATGCCGATATTGAGCTAGCGGCTGAAGAGCTTATTTGGGGCCGTATGTACAACACCGGGCAAGTTTGCTGCGCCTCCAAGCGATTTTTGGTGCACAACAAGGTCGCCGATAAGTTTACCCAAAAAGCCATCGAAAATATTAAGCGCCTCAAGCAGGGCCCACCGTCGGAAGAATCGACCCAGGTTGGTTGCCTAATCAGTGAAAAAGCGGCCATTGAGGTCGAGCGTCAAATCAATAAAGTGGTGGCCCAGGGCGGCAAGGTTGTTCTGGGCGGCAAGAGAAACGGAGCCTTCATCGAACCCACCGTTATCACTGGGGTTCCGAAAACCGCTGATGTGGCCATTGACGATGAGATTTTCGGTCCGGTCGTTCCCATCATCGGTTTTGATACGGTCGCGGAGGCCATTGAAATCGCCAACTCTTCCAAGTTTGGCCTCTGTGGCTGCGTCTTTACCAGCAACATCAAGACGGCTTTCGCCGTTTGCAGCGCTTTGGAGTGCGGTGGAACTGTTATTAACGGGGCCAGCTTTTTCCGGAGCTTTGAGATGCCCTTTGGTGGGTACAAGTACTCGGGCCTTGGAACCGAAGGCGTTCTTTCGACCTTTGACGAGATAACCAGACTTAAAACAATTGTCTTAAAAAATATCGTCTCTTAACCATTTCGGTCAGCCTTAAAATTATTCAGTCTTTGATGCGGCCTTCCGCCTGACTGGGACAGCTTCTCCCAGAGGGCGGAAGGCTTTTTTTGTACCCGCTGAGGGCCAGAGTAAATCAGTAAATTAAGAGTTCCTCAGTTAAATCAATTAATTTTCCTCCGGCGCAACCCAAACTAGGGCCTTAAACGGGCAGGCTTTGACGCAGGTCGGCTTAAGACCGGTTTTGAACCGCTTATGGAAGAGATCGCATTTGACCGCCCGCTTATGGCGGCTAAGGGTGACGGCCTTAATTGGACAGGCCCGTATGCATCGGCCGCAAGCCTGACATTTGTCATCATCAATTAGGACGGCGCCAAATTGGGAGTTTCGGTAAAAGGCCTGGCTTGGGCAGACATTTAGGCAAATGCAGTCTTGGCAATGACGGCAGCCTACAGACTGATAGCTGACCGGTGGTTTGGCTGGTTCATCACTTGCCTGGCGAATAATGCGGCAAAATGGTTGGTCGCCGTTTTCAGGCTCCATTTCATTTTGATCTAGGCAGGCGACCACGCAGGCCCCGCAGCGCTCGGTCAAACAGCTAAGAGAAAACTCTTGACCCCGAGAGGATTTATATCCTGGAAAACCTGAAATCGGGTCCAGACAGTCTGATTCCAAAAGCGAGTTGACATTAGCTTTGCGGCCAGCCATGGTAAAAATGGACAACTCCCGGCATGGCCATTTTGGTTGGGTTAGTCCGAACCCGTACCGAGCCGGACGGAGTTGACAGTTGGAGTTCGTCTCCGGTACCGAGGCTAAGGCGCTCGGCATCGGCCGGATTGAGATCCACTGACGGATGGTCAGGCCGCAGACTCCTGGTCCAGGAAAGATGATTTAGCCGCGAATGAATGAAAATCGGTAGGCGGGAGCCAGTGTTAAGGGGTATTGGCTGGCCAATTGTGGTGAACCTTCTGGACTGAATTTTGGCGGCCGGTAGAACGGCAGAGATTCCAGCCCGGCTTTTTCTCCGTATGGATCAAAAACCTTTGATTTGAATTCGATCTTGCCGCTGGGAGTGGTGGTCCCGTTTAAATATTTGCGATCGGCCGGCTATTTGATTCCTGGTGCAAAAAGGCCGCCGGAGTGATTTTTTAATTCAGCTCCGGTCAGGCCGCTTGGCTCTAAAATCCAGTCTAAATTTTTTTCATACCCTTGGGCGAAAAGGGGATCGTCAGGGCAAATTTTACTGGCCAGAGCGTATATTATATCCACGCCAGAACTGAACTCATGCAGCGGCGGGACAGCCGGTTGGCTGAGCTGAGTGTAGCCTGAACCATAAGCCCGAAATTCGGTCCGCTCAAGTGAGATGCAGAACGGAAGCATCAGAGCGGCCATGCGGCAGTTGTCGGTCATGAAAATATCAGCATTGACCACTAAATCAAGATGTTTCCAGCTGGCCAGAAAATCCTCACTGTTGGGCCACATCCGATAGTTTATGCCAGTTCGAAAAGAATTTTTAAAGGATAAGGCTTAACGGAACGAATCTGACTGGGAATGGATACTACCTGGGATTCATCGCCGGCATTTTCGGCCCAGACTGGTAATTAATCAGCTCCGACCATCGGACGCCTAGCGGATGCCGGGCCTGGCGATTCAAAATCCTTTTCCCTGGTCGGGAACTTAGCGGGCACGTAAAGATAGGAGGGAGGCTGGGCCAGGTTGCCACCAAAGACGTCGTAATTGCTGGTCAGAGTCACCAGGAAAAAATCGCCCGGTAATTCTGGACGCCGTTGGTATGGTGGACAACAGGGGAAGCGCTGGGCATCAGGCAGGCGGGCTTGATGGCGGCGAACATACGGGCGGCGGCATTTATATCGGAGGCTGGAACGCCGGTAAGCTCATCGCCTCGAGCCGGCGTAAATGATTGGCGGCCGTACAACTCTTAATTTATGATGACCCTCGCCATGGCCAAAGCCAGAGCGCCGTCAGTGCCGGGACGGAGCCGCAGATGATGATGGGCTTTGGCCGTGGTCGGAGTCAGCCTGGGAGAGACGGCGATCAGTTTTAGCCCCCCGTCCAAAGCGTCTTGCAAAGTCATGGCCCGCCCGAAATTACTGTAAAAGAAGATGTTGCTCCAGATCAGCGCACATTGAGAGCGATTAAGATCCGGTCCGCCTGGCCGGCCGAAAACCAGTTTCTGGGGCATGCCGGTGGCCGTGTTACAGGTGCTCGATTCGGTGCAGTAATTGGGGAACCAAAGACATGGGCCAGACGGTGCAGAAACGAACGAGGGTATTTGGCATAACCACAATAAAATACCACCGACTCCGGGCCAAATTGCTTGAGCACCTTTAGCATTTATTGGGCAATCAATTCCAGAGCCTCATCCCAGCCAATTGATTTAAAGCGCCCCGAGCCTCGCCGACCTACTCTTTTTAAAGGCGTTTTGTTCCGGTTGGAGTGGTAAAGGTACTGCCAGTGGTCGTCGCCTTTAGAACACAAGGCTCCACGATTGAAGGGATGGGCGGTATCTCCCTCAATCTTGACTACCAGCCTGTCTCTGACAAAAATATCCAGGCCGCATTACGAAAGAGGATCGCAGATGGCGCAGATAGATTTTTTGATCTCAATGCCCGTATCTGATCCGGGAATTTTAGCCTGTAGTTTTTTTAGCAAACTCAAGTCATCGGTCATTATCAGCTCACTAAAAGCATCCCGGCCTAAGTTAGCTTGTTAGTAATTCTGGCTATAATTATTCAGTTTTTTACCAAATACAATAAGAATTAATAAAGGAGGCGCTTAGTATAAATATATGTATAATATATTATTTCACAGCTGTCCAAGAAAAAATCAAGAATCCACGGTAGCTTAGGAAACTAATGTTTTACGGGCCTAAGAGCGCGGCCATTAACTATGCACAATTAATACGATAAAAATAATTATGTT
>JAISWF010000108.1 GCA_031271165.1 Deltaproteobacteria bacterium | reverse complement strand
ATATATGATGTTTTTAAATGTACATATCCAAAATAATGTATTTTGTTTATTTTAGTTTCAATCAATAATTTTTGTCTTATGCAAAAAATTGTAGCTGTAACAACCTCGGGATTTTAGGGGTTATATTTGTCGTTTTTACGGAAAACGACACGGCTGTTTATAAACAATATCTTGCGGCACCTCACAGGATACTGCAGCGGTGACTTTGCGTTAAAATGGCCAAACAGTATAAACAGCCTTGGCCCTGTTCAATAACAAAAAAAATTTTGGGCCACAACTGCCTTTGAAGGGTTAACCAATAAAAAAAGCCCTCCCAAAAAAGGGAGGGCTTTTAAAAACCTTGAGCCAGGCTTGAAAAAAGCCAGCTTGGACGGTATTATTTTTTCTTCTGTTTTTGCTGGCCTACGCGGACTTTGGCGGCGTCACTCTTGGACTCGACTTTAATATGTGTGGCCAAACTGCAGTTTCCTATCCTCCAGCGAACGGTCGGATCAGGAAAAGCAATACAGTATTTCTGTTCGCCATAGTTTTTGATCCGGTCGCAACCTTCGCACTTGTCTGGAATGGTCCGACAAGCCCCGCCTAGAAAACCGCAGCCGCTTTTAGCCATAAAGGAGCATTCAACTCCGGATTTAACGGTTGCGCACTGCATGACTTACCCCGAAAAAATGAAATCGGCCCAATATAAGGCCGTTGAAGTGGTCGACCATAAGTGGCCAACTGAATTCGGTATTGTATATTTTTTTATCGATGAAGTCAACATTTTTTTAAAAAATTTAAGAGGGCCAAGTTTTTTTGAACGGAGCCGGCGGGAACAATTTGGGCCTGTTTGGGGTCGACGAGCGATCAGCTCTGGAGATTGACTTTGTCTTTATGGCGGCAATAGTGGCCTGGAAGGGGATTATCAATGGAAGACCGGCCGGCAAAAAAAGACCGGTTTTTTTGGCCGGATTATTGCATTTATAGATTCAGGCGGCCGAAAGTTACGCTCGCTGGGACTAAAGTTTTATTAATTACTTAGCGCCAGAGTGCGCTCTAACCGTTAGGACAGCGTCTTGCCGGTCTTGATGACCCCAATAAATACCCTTTTGAAGAGAGGCTTCCATGGAAGAACAATTCAACCCCGTTCAAATTTGCCCAGATTTAAACCATTTTGAGCTGGTGGCCAGGATTATATCAAGCGAGCTGTCCATGCTGCCGCTTTCATCCGAACCCTTGGACGTGGCCGAGACCATTGAGACTCTGACCGAAGAGATGGGCAACATGTCGATTATTATTTCTGATTGCCGGATGGCAGTGGAGGCCTTCAATGAGCTTGACGGGACCATCGACCGTATGTATTCCTTAGCTGATCGGGCGGCGGAGTGTCACCAGAGCGATCAAGCTCTTTTGGGGAAACTTAATGATGAGTTTTCCGGTTACGCCCAAATCGTGGCCCGGCTGGCCGGGGCCGACGAGTTTGATGGGCCGAGTTTGTCCCTTAATTCCAAGGTTGAAGCCCAGGTTGCCCGGCAGGTTTTAGGCTGCCTGGGGTCGGCCCGGCATGATTTTAGCCGCCGTTTGGGCAATCAGCGCCGGCGCATCAACAGTACCATGGACGAAGCTCTGGAAATGTTGACCAAAATCCTGACCGAGGTCGAGGAGATTTCTCACGAGATCCGGGAAGGGCTTTCGGCTCTGGTAGCCCATCTGCAAACTCTGGGAAGCGAGTTTAGTGATAGCTTTGAAAGCTCAACCATGAGCACCAAGTGGCTCAATTAAAGGGCTAAAAATGTAAGCAAAACTTTGACCGGCAGTCTTTGGATTACGCCAGAAAGTTAATCAACTACTATGCTCAGGGGGGGGCATATCAATCTCCCCTGATTTTTTTTAGGCCTCCTCAATTACTATGGGTGAGGTAACGATAATTTCTTTAAGCCTTCCTCCCAGCAGCCGGAGAAAGGGCTCGGGCAGCGAGTGCCCGGTTAAAATGATCGCCGAGCCCCGTTCGGTCTCGGCGGCAATCAGCTTGGCAATTGTTTCATGCCAGAGACCGTCGAGGAAGGCGAAGGGCTCATCCAACAATATAATCGGCCTGTTGGCGGCCAGAGTCCGGGCCAGGCTCAGACGGCGCCGCATTCCGCTGCTCATGGCCCCAGGATAGAGCCAAGGGTCGAGCTTAAAGGTTTTAAGCCAGTTTAAGGCAGTCAGCTTGGCCGGCCTGGAGCCAGTTTCAGCCTTCAGGATGTAGGTGATATTTGTCAAGGCGTTGAGCCAAGGGATAAGGGCGTTGTCCTGAAACATCAGAGTGGCCTGTCCCCGGAGGCTGACCCGGCCTTGGTCTGGGGCGGTTATTCCGGCTAATATTTCCAAAATAGTGCTTTTCCCGGTGCCCGACGGGCCGGTCAGAGCCAATACCTGGCCTCCCTCATGCCTGAGGGAGGCTTTTTTGATGACCAATTGCTCGCCAAAGCTTTTGGAAACCGAATTTAACTCCACCAACGGTGTTAACGGCCAGCTGCGTTCCGGCAACAGGCTGGAGCTGCTTTGGTCGGGGAGATTTTTCATAGCGTCCCCCTAACGCTCAAAGCCGCTGCCCGGCGCCGCAAAGGGGTTATGACCAAGGCTTCCAAGGTCAGGCCCAAAATTATCAGGGCTAGAGCCCAGGCGTGAAGCTGCTCCATCCGCAGATAGTTGTAACTCCAATAAAGGCGAGCTCCGACTCCGTCATGGCTCCCCATAAACTCGGCCACTGCAGCCGCTTTCCAGCCGGTGGCCAGGACCGTGGACAGCCCGGCCAGCCAGTAGGGGGCCAGCCCTGGCACAGTCAGTTTGGTGAAAATGCGCAGCCTGGGGACTTCGTAGAGCCGGCTGACCGCAGCCAGCCTTGGGTCCAGTCCTAGAACGCCCTGGGCGGTGTTACTGAAAACAAAGGGCAGAGTTGCGGCAAAGACTGTAGCCACCGGGACCGCTGAACCTGTCCCGGCCCAGACCATAGCTAGGGAGATCCACACTACCGGCGGGCACGACTGGAGGCTGGCTACCAACGGGGCGGTAAATTTAAGGGTTCTGGAGGCCCGTCCAGCCAAGAGGCCAAGGGCACTGCCAATCAGGGCAGCTAGAAAGACTCCAGACAAAGCCCGAACGACTGTCCGACCCAGTTCCAAAAAAAGTTCCCCAGAGGAGGCCAGCCGACCCAGCTCAAGGAGTATGGCCAGAGGGCCTGGGGCCAGGGCTGGTCCGACCACCAAGCGGGCCGAGCCGACCAGAGCAGCCCACAGGCCAAGCGAAACCAAGTATGGGCCGAGGGGACCAACCAGATTCCGGGGTTTCATAAAATTTCCCCAAGGAAACCCCTAGACTTTAGCCTAGGGGAGGAATTGGGGGTTGCTTTTTCTCAACCCTCGAATACTCATACCCATCGCCTCTCTGAACAATACGGCAATGCTTCCAACTTACAGTCTTGATTCCATCGGAAGTTTTTACA
>JAISWF010000096.1 GCA_031271165.1 Deltaproteobacteria bacterium | reverse complement strand
TTTCCTGTTCTAGAATCCACTTTACCGATAGATTTTCGTACCCTTTGTGGTTTGTTATTAGAATCTCTATATGAAAAAGTCCTATATAGCCTTAAACATCCATTTTCATATGTTGCTGTGATCCCGGCCATAGGTGCCTCCTATATGGCCAATATTCTGCCATACAGAAGGCCAGGTTGTCAAGCATTTTCTGACCTTTTTAAAAAAATTTTTTGTATGGCAGAAAATCCGGGAATTCAGGATACGACACTTTCGCTGAGTCTGAAAATGCGACATAATCGGTGAGTTGCTAACTGACAAAATACGACAAAAACGCTGAGCGGCGACAGAGTCGGGGCCGACGAACATGCAGAAGATCCGGCCGGTGGCGTCGTCGATGATGTTGATCAGACAGTATTAGGTCGCGGCGCCGGTGAACCACTGGTGGTACGAGGAGTCGATCTGGACCAGGTCGCCGAAGTAGCCCCCGGCGGCTCCTCGGCTTGCAGGCGATCCTGGCGAGCCTGCCGTGCTCCATTAGGAACCCACTGACGATCTCCTTGCCCACTCGGAATCCAAAGTATTCACTCATATACTCTCTTGCGAACATTGGGCCGTAGCTCTGGAACTGGGTTCTCGCCATCTCGACGCTCAGGAGCTTGGCCTCAGCCGTCAAGGCGTTGTGGGGCGGCTTGTCCGACTTCTTGCGCATGAGCCCTTCAGTACCCCGCTGGCGATACTGCTTGACCATCCGCTGGACTTGGCGCTGGCTGAGGCCGAGGACCTCTGTGACCTTCTTCTGGGTGATCTTCTTGGCGATTGCCTTCTCGAACCGGTCATTGACGGTCAGGCTGTCCAACGGCTGGGAGGCCTGGCTGCCGGGTACGCCGCCCTGGGGCTCGCCAGGGCCTCTCTCAGGGCTCCTCGGCCCGGGCCCCGGGCGGGATAGGGGGCACTCCTAGTCCAACGGTCTCCTGTGGGGGCCTCTATCGGCGCCTCCCGCGACTTGGGTCGGCTTGTCTTCGGTTTCATTTGGGAAACACTCCTGGCCAGGATGGATTGATGGCCGATGGCCATTGCCTGGCGACATGTGATTTTAACCCGAGTGGCTCCACTGGGGGAGGAAAAATACGACTTGGGAGCTGAGGCACTAAGTGGGATGCGACATTTCAGCTGAGCCACTAAGCCTAAAATTACGGCATTTTCTATGCGCCACAAAGCCAAGGATACGACAAGAAGGCCAAGAACTTGGCCAAGCGGTTTACTCGATTGGCCAGTTGACTACTATCAGACATTTTTGACCGATGAGTGGCTGGCTCTGGACATTGAGCCCACCAATAATAGGGCCGAGCGAAGTGTGAGGTTGGTGGTTATAGACTGCGCCACGTGACACAAGGCACCATAATTCCAAAAGGACAGTCCAAGTGGGAATTTGGACTGTCATATCCTCTTGCTCCATCCAGAAAAGGTCGGCTTTAGTTAGAGTTTATCAAAGACTCATTTAGGCCTCTATAGGCTTAAAAGACAAGTATCACTCCCTGATAGACAAAGATAATGACTGAACTGGTCCAATAGCCTTTGTAACAGCCCCTTAAGCGAAGCTTTTAGGGCTTTTTTTTTATTTGGTACGCTTAGTAGGCAAAGGTTAAAGCGGATACTCATAATAAAGCTCAGTGTGAGCTGGCGGTCAAGTGAATAAATGGAGCCAAACTGGCTTTATGATCGTAGTTGTCAACGAGCTTTCAACCAAAAAAATGGGGGGGATGGGAAACTTTCGCAATCTGTCCGCCAGATTATTGGTTTTCAATCACCGGTGAACGGTTACGAACTCATGCATATGGGTGATGAAGTAGAGGCTTTCGATGTAGTCCTCTGTCAGGTCATACCACGCCACCGTCCGGCGGTTCTCCACCGCAACGGTGATGTCATCTACCTTAATGACGTTCATGGAAATATCGGCAAAGAAGCGTTTAAAGATGTTTTCATTGATGGCTGGGAAGGTGCCGCTCTTCAAAAGAACGCCTTTCTCAGTTTTGTCGAAACGCTCGGCGAGGAGCAGTTCACGCTCGACATGATGACAAACTTTCATCAGTTCGTAGTCGCCGCCTTCGCCGCGCTGCCATTCGTCAACGATCTGATAGCAGTACGCCTTGTTGGAATCGGATATGAACCATTCCAATCTACGCAGTGCCGATGCTGGCATCGTCTATGACAATGCCGTCAAGAAGATATGCGCGGTAAAGGCGGAGAGCGGACGCTCACCGCCCTCTGGGTAGCCTGTGTATTTCTGAACGAGCTACCAGAAGGCATCTATGTCTAGATGGTAAATAGAGCGATTTTTCAAGTTAATTAATCAACACCTCAAGGTCAAATCTTTTCTCGGTACGAGCCCCAACGCCGTTAAAACCCAGCTGTACAATGTTATAAATGACTATCCTCTGAGATACATGCCACCCGGTGGCCATGGTGGAATGGTGCATCCCACACTTGTTGGCAGGGCTCCGGTTGGCCCTCACCCTGCACACAAACGTATACGCCTGGCTGAATAGGAAAACCAAGTCGCCATTACCCAAGAATCTCAGGTCAGATGGAAAACCTATAGTGGTCAGGCTATATATTAGGTCGGCTTGGCCGTTTGGGTCGGCTGTCACAAGGCCCAGGTCGGGACAGGCCCGATTTGTTGGACAGCTAAACCAGGAACCCCTAGCCAGCTCTTGAGGAGATGAGTCCCATGAATACCCTTAAACCTTCGCTCCGTAATGGCTTGACAGGGTTAAGTATCTATCCAGGAACCTCCCTGGGGGGGCGTCCCAGGGTCCTTTTTTTGACAGCACGCTGAAGAATTGGCTTAGGGGGATAGGATTTCAAATCACCCGTTTGGGACGATGAGGTGGCTTATTTCCTGGGGTTTATCCTACCCAACCCCCAGTCTGGCGATTTTCTTGGACAGCTGTGAGCAAGTATAATCGCTACAGCTCGATCGTACTTGGAGTGAAGGTCTTCAAAAAGTGACATAAATACTGAAGACAGGGTACAGCCATCAAGAGCTAAATTTTCCCCCTCGACAATTATGTTTAGGGCTGGATTAAGCTGCTTTTTACGGTATCAAAACTTTCTGGGTTAAGTGAGGCCAGGCTCAACCGAATGACTGGACAAGGCCACCAGTCATAGTTGGAGTGGTCAATCCAGAGCCCCTCAAAAAGTTCCCGGCGTCCTCTTAAGATATTATCCAGAGTATCGACCAGAAGTGATTTGCCCAATCAGCGAGGTCGAGATAAAAAATAGGGGTAATCAACTTCTACGAGATGGTAAAGGAGTTCAGTTTTGTCGGCCTAAATATAGACTGGAACGATTTTTTTTACCGTCATTGAAACCGTATATGGTCGTAAAATCAGTTATCCCAATAGGTAATAATTGTATGATAAAAAACTCCCTGAACTTCTGGCCTTAAAAATGTTTGGGGGAGTGATTGAGGTTTCTTACCTCTGCCGATCAAGTTGAAGCAGCCGCAGCCGATCTCAGTGACAGGCCAAATCGGATTAAATCTGCGTCATAATTAAACCGATTGTCCGGTCATAACCGTTAGTTCCTCAGTAGTAAGCGCAGTAATAAGGTCAATAATTTGAAAACTTCTTTATTTTTTTGATTTAATATATCAAAAATTTTAATGTACACAGCATCAATTAAGGATGAGGGTTTGATGGGCTGCTTGCGAAAAGTCAGCCCCTGTATAATATGAATTTACCAATTATCGTCTACTGTTACATTTATTTTAACTTGGTACGATTTTCTTGTGAACAACCGAATACCGAGCAGTAAATCCGGCGAGTACTTCGGGGAGGCGTAAGAAAACAGGGAGACTCAGCCTCCTACTTGATTTAGTTTGGTTTTTTGAGCGCTAAGCCGGTCCCCACTGAGTCTAAGGCTAGCTTTAAGGCTGGCGGCAGGGATGGAGCGGCCAAGTCAAAAAGGGCGGTAACCTTGGTTTGGGCGATTTGGGAGGCCACTTCCAGAGATTGACTGCGGAAAGTAGTCAGATCATCGGCCTGCTGCATGATTAGCGCATCATCAAGGGCCAGGGCGTTTTGAGTAAAACCAGCGGCCGGTGAATCCAAAAGAACCAAAGCTACTTGGTCGGCCCAACCGGGGATTTTGGTGAGCAGATCGGCGGCGGGGCCGGTAAAAAGCTCATCATGATAAAGGCCTCTTTCCCGGAGGCGAATTAGCAGATTGCGGCCCGGAGCTTTGCCGTTGCCCTTAGCCAGGGCCTCGGTTACCGCTCCGTGGACAGCCGAGGCGATGAGTTCGCCGATTTTGGCATGGCCCCCGGTATAGTCGATGGGTTGACCTCGGCCGCCTCCAGAAACCACGATAATGCTGTCAGTCCCGGTGCCGGTGGCAGGGTTAGTTAGCGGTGTTTGAGAGCTTCGGATGCCCAAGTCCCACAGGGCGGCCGTCTTGGCTTCGGTAATGGTGATCAGGGCCCTGGCCGCTCCGGCCTCAGATAAACTCCGGGAGGTTAAAACAATAATATTGATGGTTCCTGGCTGCACGTAAGCCCCCACGTCGCGTGAGGTCCGGACGGCATTACTTTCGGCTCCGGCCGTGACCAGGGCGGTAACGGTCATAGAGGATTCAGTCACGGTTTTGACGGCCAGGTTGTCCATGTCGGCCCCGGTAAACATGAGGGCCGAGGACTTTTGATCGAGCCCCAAAAGCTTGTATCTGGCCTCTAGATCTGCTTCCCAGCCGCCCTGGTGCTGGATATCCCAAACCATGGGCGGAGATGAGCAGTTGCCAATGACCTTGACCCCGTCCAGAGGGCCATCGGAAGTGGAAATTACCGAAAGAGGGGCGGCTAAATCAATTAAAAGAGATTTTTGAACAAAGTCGCTCTGCCGGGCATAGACTACCCGGGCCCGGGTGACAAACGGTAGTTGGTCGAGCTTAAGCTCTCTTTCCTGCAAGATACCCTGGGGATGGACCAAGTTTTCGGGCTTTCCGAAATCCACCGGGTACATGGTGCTGGCCAGCCAGGCGGCAAAATATCCTACGTGAGCGGCAGCTCGGTCGGTTAAGGCGCAGGGAAAATATCGGAGGCGGGAGTTTTTAACGGCCGGGATTTTTTTAAAAGAGCCCGAAGAAAGAACTCTGTCAATCGACTTGTGGTCACGGCCGCAGGCGAACATCAGATCAGGGTTTAAGTCGGACAAAAGGGCTGGGCTCAGTTCGACCATTTGACCGCTTGGGAGACCGATTGGTGCGCTGCCGCCGGCTAGTTCGACCAACAGGTTGGACCAACTGCCAGCTCCGGCCACGTAAAGCCGTCCGTTTTGTCCATGCAGACGGATGACCGCCAGGCGCTTTTCCACTTTAGCGGTTTTAAGGGCTACGGTGGCCAAAAGTTCTCTTGATTCATTTAAGACGGCGGCCGCTTCTTTTTTTCGGCCTAAAAGAACGCCCAGTGTTTCTACCCGGGACTCGGCGGCCGTAAGAGGGCCGCCAGAGCCTAAAACCAATACCGGAGCCCAGTTAGTCAGGGTTGTCAGGGCCGCCTGGGTGGCCAGCGCTGGGTCTAAAATTATCAGATCAGGCCGGTATTTTTTAAGCTTTGTTTCATCTGGCACTCCCGGAGGACCCGCAACGGGGACGCCGATTATCCCGTGAAAATATTCGTCTTCAGTGGTGACCGCAGCCAGAGCTGATTCGGCGCCCAGGGCGCAGATAATCTCGGTGGCGGCCGGGGACATTGATAAAACCCGGCGGGCCGTCCTTGACAATCGTAGCTGGCGTCCTAAGTCGTCGGTAACGGTCAAAGCCCCGAAAACCGGGGCCGCCAGCGATAAGAGAAAAAAAATAATAACACATTGGGTGGCAGTTTTTGCTCTCAAGGGGATTTTTCTCCTTAATCTCAATTTTCGGCTACAAAGCCGGCCGCTTCTGATCTTTAAAGCCGCAATAGCTCTTTGGGGTTTTTATTAAACTGGTTGGAGTGGAAAAGCTGCTTAAATAATACTCAGGTCTTTGGCGGGCTGTCAATCAAAAAGCAATAATAGGTCCGGCCCAAAGTTTTCGGCGGAATAAAAAATTAGGCGGCGATCAGGAAAAATCATGATTGGGTAAGTTGCTGAAATTTTAAGAAAAACGCCAAAGAGCCGGTCAAGTAGTAAAAAAAAAAGAAATTAAGTCCCGACAAAAGCAAAGAAAAAACCGCTGATAAATTTGGTTTCATATTTTAAACCATATTTGTAAGAGTAACTACCGGTAAAGTTTGGCAAAAAATATTTCATTTCCAATTCAGGCTTTTCTCAGGCTTCAAATCTTTTCCCAAAATTGGCCATAAAATCCCCTTATCAAATTTAAAATACTTTTTTTCTTGTTTTTTGTTGGGCCGACCAGTTGCTCCTTTGGCCGGGGGCTATGTTTTGCCGAAAATCCCTTGATAAAGCCTGAAACATCTGATTATTTCCTGGAATCATTTGTGACATTTTTTAGAGATAACTGTCAGTTATGACATATTATTTGGTCACGGCTACCGTCACTGTTTTCGGCGGCATCATCAAACTGTGCCAAATTTCAGGTTAAACCAGATTGGATCTGATTAGAGGAGCTTGGCGTCGCCATCATCTTGTTGAGCTTGGACGCTGATAATTGGGCCTCGGCAATGGTTTTTGAATGGTTTTGTTGGCAAGTGTATTTATTCTTGAGAGCTCGTGATGGCTGCGGCTATGGACTGGATGGGAGACGGATTTATTACAATTTATTAACAGGCTGATTACTGAGTATTTTTCTATTCACATCTGAACTGGGTCAGGTTTGGTTTGCCGTTGGCAGTCCATAGTCGTTATAACGCTCTATGAAAAAAGCGGAAAGACAGCCTTTCCGATCAAATTACTCTGGTCCTCGTCGAGATTAAGGGGGCCAGGGCGTCTGTTATTGAGACGGCTGGCAACATTGATTAGTAGTTGGCCAGCTGTCGGGCCCGACTGCTTTTGCGGTCGGGATAAGAACCCTGCTGTTGGAAAGATATTTCGGTGGCGAGGGCTATTTTTGGAGAAGTACTATGGTCTCTGAATTGTTGCGACGGTTTATATTTTCTTTGGCGATTGTTGTGGGTCTGTCTCTGGTCGTAAATCCGGTCGTTCAGGCCGAAAATCTGGTTTGGAGTGGCCCTGGTTCGGCGGCTTCGTTTTACCCTCCTCACGACTCTTTCAACCCGTGGCTATTTCCTCTGACGTCATCTTCCAATAATCAGTTCCTCATCTCAGCTGATCTCAATGTCATTGGCGCTGGTGGGTATTTTTATGGGGGAAACGGTGCTGAGGGCGAGGTTTTAGGCAACTTGGTCAAGGTCGAAGGGACCGGGCTGATAGCCCTGACTCCTATTTTCGGCGGTTTCGGCCAGATCGGGCAGGCAGGTGATTTATTTAACGGTTCGCTTAAAACCAGCCGCAACACCATTATCCTCCGCCAGGCACAGTTTGGGGTAGGCCAAAATGCCTATGGCGGCTTTAACCGGATCAACGGCGGCGGCAATTTGCAAGCTGACTACAACACCTTAATCTTGGAAAATAGCCAAGCCCATTACGTTATTGGCGGTCATAACGAAGTCACCGCTTCGACGCTAGAGTCGACCGGTACAGCCAACTATAACCGGGTTGAGATCATTGACAGTTCCGTGGCCCTAAATGTTATTGGCGGAGACAATGTGCGCTTAACGCAAGGACAGGCAATTTACAATACCGTTATTCTCCGCGGCAATACTTCTGTTGGGCGCTCGGTCCACGGTGGGTTAAATTCCAACACCACCGGTGATGTCTTTACCGGAAACCGCCTCTGGGTAGTTAACCCCAAATCGGGCGGAATTGAGGTAGGCAATAACGTCCGCGGCTTTGAAAACTTCGCCTTTGTTCTCGATCCGCTTCAGCCCACTGGCTCGGTGGCCCTCAATGTTACCGGTGAAGTCCATCTCGGAGATTTAAACGGTCGCGGGGCAAAAATCGAAAGTCTCGACATGTATGAGGGTTCCATGCCTGAGGAAGGCTATGAGTTTGTACTCTTTAAGGCCGACGGCGCCATACGTGATGATGATTTTACCCAGCAAACGGTCCAGGGCTTAAAGAAGCTCAATTTTGAGCTTAACTACGATCTGGTGCTTTCCAAGCCAGTAGTTGGCAGTGACACCCTGACGGCGGTCTTCAGGGGTTTTCAGGTCCAACCCCAGATGGAGACAGTTTCGGCTGGGCGTTCTTCGGGTCTGGCCTTCCTCAATCAGGGTCTCGACCAAGTGGCCGATCAGGGCTTAGGGGCGGCCATGGGCCGGCCATTTTTAAGTCCGTGTCCGGCGGTTTTTATGACCGTCAGTGGCGGAGTCTCCCGTTATGATATAGCCGACAGATTCGAGCTTAAGGGCCTCAACGCCTTGGTCGGTGTTGATTGCAACAGCTTTTTGGACTCTGGCATCCTGACCTTGGGAGGTTTTCTAGAGGTCGGTCAAGGGCGTTTTGACAGCCGCATGAACCTTCCGAAAAACCAAATCGTTGACAGCGACGGCCAGATTAAGTACATAGGCGGCGGCGTTTTGGGTCGTTTTGATTTTGACAGCCCCGGCCTTGGTAAAAACTACCTGGAAGCCAGCCTCAGGGGAGGCCGGCTGACGCTGGATTTCAGCAGCTTTGATTTTATCAATAGCCCCGGTGAGGTTACCTTCGACTCAGACGGTCAGTATGTTGGCGGGCATCTGGCGGTCGGCCGCATCTTTAATCTCGCTGAATCAAAGACCTTGGATCTTTACGGAAAATACCTGTTTACCAGCCTTGCGGGTGACGAAGTGGTGGTGGGAGAGTCAACTCCGGTCGCATTTGAAAGAAGTTCTTCCCATCGCCTGAGAGCTGGCAGCCGTTTTAGCGCCAACCTCAGCCCTGGTTTTAAGTTATTGGCCGGGCTCGGGTATGAGTATGAGTTTGACGGGCAGACCAAAGCTGTTACGGAAGGCTCTCGCATTAAAACGCTCAAGACCTCCGGTGGAACCGCTTTAGCCGAGCTTGGTCTGTCGTATCGTCGGAGCGGCCGGGTTCCGATGACTTTTACCATTGGCACTCAGGGCTGGCTGGGCCGTCGTGATGGTGTTAGCGGCAGCATTCAGATGACCTTTGAGTTTTAAGCAGCGTTACGGTCCAGCCCCGACCGGCTCTAACTTGAGGCCGATTTCTCAGGTCAGTCTCGAAGGCAGCTTTCAGTCAAGAAAACCAGGGCCTTAACAAATTGAGCCCGGTCCCCGTAAGGGGGCCGGGTTTTTTTTGGGGCCAGTTTTATGTTATTGTGGCCCAATAACGGTCGATTAAGCTGGCCAAAACCTTGCCCCTAACTGCGCTCCAAACTCAGCCCCAGGCGGCCCATATCAGAACTTGGTCTCCGGGGGTGATGTGTTTTAGCTAACAAGGCCGGCTGCCCGCTGCCGGGATTAACTTTTCGGGGCACTTGAGGAACAGAGCATGGAACAATTAGATTGGAAACTGGGTCCCTCCGACATAGAATCCAGAAGTTTTGCCATAATCGACAGTGAGGCTGGATCTCATAACTGGGACCCTCAGAGTTGGACTGTCGTCAGGAGACTGATCCACACTTCGGCCGATTTTGATTACGCCCGCGATTTGGTAATCAGCCCGGGGGCCGTCGAATCTGGGGTCAAGGCCATTAGAGAGGGGGCGGTAGTTTTGACCGACACCAAAATGGCCTTAAGCGGCATAAACCTCAAGCGGTTGGGCGGATTTCCCAACCGGCTGGTTTGCTTAATTGATAACCTCGCCACCAAGGCTGAGGCGGAAAAGACCGGTTTGACCAGGGCCATGGCGGCCGTTGATCTGGCTTTGACAGGGGAAGTCGGCGCCCAGGGGGCGATTTGGGTATTTGGAAATGCTCCCACGGCCTTATTGCGCTTGCTAGAGCGCCTCGGAGCCGACCCCGGACTGGCAGTGCCTCGCTTGGTGGTCGGGCTCCCAGTGGGCTTTGTCAACGCTTTGGAGTCCAAGCGAGCCTTGGCCGCCTCCAGCCTTCCTTATTTCATCACCAACCTTAGCCGTAAGGGCGGCTCCAACGTTGCCGCCGCAGCCATCAACGCCCTGGCCGCCCTGGCCAAGGCCGAGTCATGGAAGTCATGAGCGGCCGGCGGGTCTGCCCGGCGGTCATGATCTCAGCTCCATCGTCGGGGCAAGGCAAAACCACGGTCACCGCTGCTCTGGCCCGTCTCCATCGCCGGGCCGGCCGCCGGGTCCGGGTCTTTAAGTGCGGGCCCGATTTTTTGGATCCCACCGTCTTGGAAGCCGCCAGTGGGGGGCCTGTCTATCAGCTCGATCTTTGGATGGTCGGCTTGGAGCATTGCCGGCATCTTTTGTGGCGAGCGGCCGCTGAAGCCGATGTTATCTTGGTTGAAGGGGTGATGGGGCTTTTTGACGGCCGTCCTTCGGCGGCCGACTTGGCCGGGGAGTTTGGACTCCCGGTTTTAGCGGTCATTGACGCCCGGGCCATGGCCCAGACCTTTGGGGCGGTAGCTCTCGGGCTGAGTGTCTTTCGTCCGGGGCTTTGTTTTTCTGGGGTTCTGGCCAACCGGGTGGCGGGGGAGAGCCACGCCAAGCTTCTTAGGGAATCGCTTCCGGAAAAGATTACCTGGTACGGGGCCTTGAGGCGGGGAGGGGATATAGAACTGCCCAGTCGTCATTTGGGGCTGGTCCAGGCTTCTGAACTGACCGACATCGACCGGAGACTGGATTTGGCGGCCGGGGAGTTGGAAAGCCAGCAGATTGGACTAAAGCCTCCAGAGGTCGTTTTCGAGCCGGGCAATGTTTCCGTCTCATCGGCCTCTTTAAAATCACTGACCGTGGCCGTGGCCAAAGATGAGGCTTTTGGTTTTCTTTATCGGGCCAACCTTGATCTGCTGACCGAGATGGGGGCCAGCCTCGTTTTTTTCTCACCGCTGGCCGGCAGTCGTCTCCCGGGTTGTGACGCCCTCTATCTCCCTGGAGGCTACCCGGAACTCCATTTAGAAACTCTTTCCGAAAATCGCCTCCTCATAGACGACATTCGAGCTCACCACCGGGCCGGCCGCCCGATTCTGGCTGAGTGCGGCGGGCTTTTATATTTATTGGAATCGCTGACTTATCAGGGCCGGCAGCTCCCCATGGTCGGACTCCTGCCCGGACGGGCCGAGCTGACCGGAAGCCTCAGGGGCCTGGGGTTGATGAGCGCCAATTTTCCGCAAGGCCCGCTCAGGGGGCACTCATTTCATCATTCAGAGATAATCATGGATTTAGAGCCTTCTCTTTTCGGAGTCAGGCAGGATGGCCGTCCCCAACCCGGGGAAGCGGTTTACCGCTTGGGTCGGCTGACGGCCAGTTACATCCATTTTTATCTGCCCTCCAATCCAGCGGCGGCGGCAGCTCTTCTGAGCTGATAGCCTTGAAGTCATTGGCTGCCGGCTGTTTAGGGCCCTCGGACAGGGCAAGGCTGGCGGCCATGGAGGCGATATCTTACTTTGGGGTTGGTTACGGCTCGTTAGCCGGAGTCACAGCATTTCCTTCGGCCTCAGCCGGTTGGGTGCCATCAGGGGCGGGAGCCAGACTTTGGGGAGTCTGCTCAGTCTGCTCAGCCGGTGAAGCTAGGCTATTGGGGGCCTCCTGCTGAGGGCTGCCGCCTGACCCGGTTGGAAGACTCTTGACCGGTGAATCAATAATCGCCTGGCCCTCATGATCGACTAATCGGATTACGTAATCAATTTCCTCTATGCCCTGGCGTCGGGCTTTTTCGAACCACTCAGCCGCCTTGGCGTCATCGGTTTCTACTCCCCAGCCATTGATGAAGAAAATTCCAGACAGGTACTGAGCGGCGCCTAGCCCGGATTGAGCCGCTTTGAGAGCCCAGAATGACGCTTTTTCCAAATCCTGCTCCAGGCCCCAGCCTTGGGCGTACATGGCAGCCAGATAATACTGGGAAAGGGCGATATTTTGCTGGGCTGCTCGCTCCCACCACTGGGCGGCCTGGTTAAAATCCTGGGCACGGGTTTGTCCGGAGGCGTAAATAAAGCCCAGGTTGTGTTCAGCCGGAGCAAATCCCTGGCCAGCCGATTTGCTGAACCATTCAAAGGCTAGGTCGGGGTCCTGCGCCCCAGACTGAGCGCTGTTGTACCACAGGCCGAGGTCGAACTGAGCGATGGGGTAATTCTCCTCAGCCGCCTGGATGGTCCAGGCCAAGGCTTGGGCCGAATCGACGGCCACCCCCAGACCTTGACGGTAATACCTAGCCAGCTGGTAGTGAGCTTCAATTGAGCCTTTAACCGCCGCTTTCATATAATATTGGAAAGCACTTTGATATTGCTGTTTTTTATCGAACGTCTGAGCCTTATTGTAAAAATAAGTGGAGCTAGCCCACCAATTAGTGTATCCTAAATAGATAATAACTATTATTAATACACCAAACATCAATGAAATTTTCTTGGCCATATACCGCCTAATCTAGTCTAATAAATAAGAAATTATATTATGTGGTTAAGATAAAATATAGTGACCATAACTAGTCCTCCGGTCGTCCAGAAAATACAGTCGCAGTCACCTTAACTTGATCGGCAAAATGTATCTATAAATTCATTTTTTTCTCCATTTTAAAATATATTGTGATAATTATTAAAGCAGTATATTGTTGGACTACGATAGCCTTTTTGGTATTTCTAGGTCGTATTCCGAAAAAGGTCATAGCCGCCAAAATCAGCTTCAGAAGCGCACTTCACCTAATCTTCCCTGTCAACAACTTCGAAACCAGCTGTTTCAGAACTAGCAATAAGACCAAGGGTCAAATCTTAAATAATATCAATGGCCACTTAGAGCCGTTAGATGTTTAAAAGCTCTTTTAACCTCTTTAGGCTGGCCAATTTTTGGTAAAAATGCAGTCAAGGCCGTTTTTGATGAACATTTTCATAGGCCTTAAAAAAATTTTCATTTTTTACTGGTAATGCCCACTGATATTTGCTATTATAATCTAGTTTGGCTCGGAAATGTAGGTCAAGCTGGATTAAATCCACCCTGACACCCCCCCGCACCACATCTTTCATACCTTTGGAGAGCATTTAGCTACCTTAACCCAAGGTCAGGACCTGGAGCGAGAGTTGAGGACGGCCTGGCCAAGCTTGGTTTTGTTGAGTTAATTGGGTGAAATGTCCAGCTTTTTTTTGGTCGGTCCCCTTTAGGGGCACGGTAGCCCGCCGGCTGGTCAACTCCATTTTTCAGAGCCGCCCCCGGTTACCAGTCGTTATTTTACTCTTTTTAAGGTGGATTGTCAGCCTTTTTTCAACAACTAAAGTTAACTTGGCCATAGTGACTTAGTTGGCCAGACTCACTTCAGAAGACTATTTGAGTCAGGTTAATCGGGTATCTTAGGCCGAGATGGACGAAAAGGACCAAACGATCGTTTTGGCAAGTTCGGACGCCGTTGTTTTTTTCATGGCCATAAGCATATTTGGTTTTTGAGATGGCTGCGGCATAACTAAGCGTTAAATCTTATTTTTCCGCCGCCAACTTGGCAATCGTAAGTTCAAGGGTGCTTTTTGGGGGCGAACTTACTAAAATCTCTGACATAAGGTAACGACTTAATGGATTGGCCATATTTTTTTGTGCCAGACCGGTAATCGGCTTCAAAGTTTAGACTTTATTTTATTATAGTTTAAAATAAGGCTTAATAATAGCGCAAAAGGTCGCAGAAATCTACTTTTATTGAGGCTCGGTTAAAGGCGGTTTTTTTTTGCTGACGGTCGGTGGGGCGATGATTTTTCTAGGGAATTTTTGGAGAACTCGACTGGCTGAGAGATGGAGTTTTTGGTGAACAAAAAATGCTGTGAACTACCATTTTTTAGTACGCAAAATGACAAGGTCCAGTTGAATTTAGAGGCCTGCAAATTCACTCAATGGCATATTAAAAATCATATTTTCTTAGTTTTTGATAAGTAAATCAGGCTAAATATTTATAAAAAATTATTTTTATAGGTATATTAACAGAAAAATACTTTTATTTTTATGTTAATATTGATTAATAGTTTAAATATATACTATTAAGTGTGTATGTGATGCTCTATATGGCGAATATTTTTTGATATTTATATTAAATAATTAAATTGCTGTTTTGAATTTTTATAGTTACTTTTAGAACTCAAAATAAACTTATTATTGCTTTAAAATAATATTTATCGATAATTGATATGTTAGACAAAAACCGTTAAGGCTCTTGGTGACTGTCTGGCTTAATTCACAATAGCCTGTCTTTTCGTGCCTCCGAAATAAAAAATTGATCGGACCAATCTGCTCACGGCGTCTGTTTGGAGACGACTTGGTGGCCGATGGTGCTTCAGAGAGGTCTGGAAACATTTGAGGTGTTTGGCATATTTTTTGCTATAAAAAATTTGGGCGGACTAAGCTTTGGAAAGCTGAGGGATATCTCTGGAAATAATATTTGCCTGTTGATTAAAAAAAATAATAATAAAAAATAAATATTTGTTTTTACCAGTTCATGTTCATTTTTTGCCGATCACATAACTTTCTTGTAGGTGCCAATCATGATTAGATCGACTGTCTTTGCCTTTATCTTTGGCTTAATTTTAGCCGTTTCCATTCCGGCTACGGCTATCCCTCCGAAGGCCGCTGATTATTATTCGCAGCCTCCTCTTTTGGTGGGTGCAACAAAACCAGCCATTCTAATGGTTTTAAGCAAGGATATTGACATTTATGCCCCGGCCTACGTGGCCCCGGCCGATCATGATGGCGACGGTAATACCGATGTGGGGTTTAATCCTGCCGTGGTCTACACCGGGATTTTCGACCCGTATTCCTGCTACACCTACAATTGGCAGAAAGATGGCACCAATGCTGGTTCGGCTACCGACCATATTAAAGATTGGAACAAGACTCCCAACTGGATCGACCGCGGTCATTTTGTGAGATTAGGGCCCAGCATTGAGGACGTAGAAGATTCTACCGGCACCAATAGAGACTCTAGCCGTCTGGCCAAAGAAATCGCCAATGGCTGGGAAAGATCCCCGGTCGGACGTCCTGGCTTTCGGGCTCCAAGGTCAGCCACTGGAATATGTCCGGCTAAAAACAAAGTCGACGGTTCCCAGGACATGGATTCTCATGGCAAAAAAATGACTGACAAAGATCCCGCCAAGTGGTCAACCTATACTGAAACCAGGCTCTGGAGCGGGAACTGGCTCAACTGGATGACCAGTTCCAGGATCGACGTCATCCGGCAAGTGCTTTATGGCGGCAAGAGGGTGGTTGATACTCCGAAGACAACCTATCTGGCGGCCGAGTACATAGCCGAAAACGCTGGCGTCTGGAGCTATGACGACTTTACCAAGTATTTTTGGCTTGACTACAACGAAGGGGCTCCCTACTACGACTCAGTTAATTACACCCCCATCGATCCCGACCGCTGGGCCGGCCATTACCGGAGGCTCCATAGCTACGGCCGAAGCGGTCATCGTTTTTACATTTATGACAATATCTGGTTTATGCGTCAAAAAGAAGACGTTACCAACCATGAGGGTTTTAGGTCATATAGTGCCTATTTTATGCCTAAATACCGCCATCAGTACACGCCGCTTCTTTATATCCTTAACTCCTTTGCCGACCAACAAAAAACAGCCTACTGGGAGGTAACCGTTGAAGCCTGCCGGCAGTTGACCAAAGAAGAGGTCTACGATTTTACCAGTCGCTTGGACTATGGCCGAGGTAAGGCCGGGCTCAAAAGACCAGCCAACAAAAATGCTATTCCCAGCCAGGACCTCATAGAGGCTGGCGACTATTGCGAGCGCTATGGTGAAAATTTTAAACCGGTGGGCCTGTTGCAGAAGTATGCCAAGCTCGATCAGGCCCTCTTCGGGCTCTTAACTGGAGCCTTTAACAACCAAAATCGCTGGGATGCCGGCTGGCTGCGGCATAATGTTACTTCGATCAGAAACCAGATCAATGCCGACGGGACCTATAAGGGGACGGTTAATGACAACATCTTTCTGATGCTTGATAGTATCACTCAGGTTACCAAAAGCCGGCTTACCCCCCTCAATGAGGCCCGCACTGGAGTGGACACTCAAATGCTTGCCCGCGGGGCTGGCTGGAGCGATCCATTAGAGAGTAACTTTGGCAATCCGATCGGCGAGATGCTCTACGCTGGTCTTTTGTACTTTGCCTCCTATCCAGTCTGGCCCAACCCAGGATTTATGGAGTCTCAAGAGAGCGTTGCCCTTCCCCGTTTGGGGAGCGCCGGGTTTGATCCGTGGAAATCACCCTTGTACGGCGGGTCCGGCGACTGCCTCAAGCCGGTGATCTTGCTTTTAAGCTCCACCTCTGTCAGTCATGACGGCGACATGCTGCCAGGTACCCCTCACGGCTACCGCGACGGGGCTGGCGCTATCCCCCAGCTCAACCTCGGCTTTGCGGCCCCTGAAAGCTTTAAAAATGCGGCCGGTCTTTCCAAGTCCTTTGATATGGGTTCCTACCTTGATGTCATTACTAAATTAGAGGGCTTTAGCGGCCAGTCTTTCTATATCGCCAACCTTAATACCGGTGCCCCTGGGGCCATCACCGTCAACAACTCGTCTCGGCAGCCGGCCTCGGACGATGACACCAACCTGTGCATACCTCGGGTCCTGACCTCTCTGTCCCAAGTTCGCGGTTTGTGTCCGTCCACCCCTCAGACCTATGGAACATATGCGGCAGCGGCGGTGGCTTACTACGGCAATACCCACGACTTTGATGAAAGCGGAAATCAGATTCAGACCTTTGCCGTGGCTCTGCCTTCAATTTTCCCGAAAATAAACCTTACCGCCAAAGGCCATACCATTTCCATCAGCCCGGTGGCCATGAGCGTGGCTTGGCCCTGTGGTAACAATGACGGAGTCAGCGATTATTGCAAAGATGGAAGTACTGACCCTCAAGGCATTCAATATGTCGGACCCTTTACCACCAACATCATCCAGTGGCGGGCTAACGATCAAGGGCAGGTCTACAGCGGAGCCGTTTTCGCCGGTTTTACCGGTCGACTGGAGGGTGAGGGCGACGACTATCAGCTTGACGCTCCGGTTCGCTATTACTTTGATCTGATCCGCGAATGCTATACCGGTGAGTGTGATTCCAACGCCAACAAGGCCCTGACCGAGAGCTTCCGTTACGAGTCTGGTCATGGCAACAAAGAAGGGTACCCGTCGCGCGACGATGAGCGCGATATTTCCTTTGTCTACTTTCATCAGCCCTTTAATTATGGTTATCCCAAGACCCACAAGACAGAACCGACCGCTAAAAAGTATGCCGCCTACAACCCCGATGTTGACAATACAGTCATTAATGACCGCGAAAGCTCAGAAGGTCGGTGCGACGACAAAACCTATCGGGATCTGGTGGCCGGCTGCGGCAGTGCCAAAGAACGCCAAGTTGCCAAAAGGATTATGTACGAGTATTTCAAAGACGGCCGTTATGCAGCGGCGCCCTTTAAGCGTCACCGTGAGTGGGTTTACCGCAGCTGGGATCACGCTGGGCGGCCCAACTACATTTTTAGCAGCGAGCGTCCCAAAGAGTTCCATGTTGCAGCTTACATGCCCAAGCGTTGGTCTCAGCTCCCGGCCTATTTTCACCGGCCAACCGGCATCCTGACCTCCAAGTCAGATCCTGATCCGACGCTCATGCAGAGCTATGCCCGGCTCATTTACCCCGAGTTTGGCGACCAGTACAGCAGTAGTGGTAAAGCCGGACGTCAGGCCCTGATGAGGACCTTCCCTGGAGCGGAAAAGTTCTTGGATTATACCAGTAACAATATAATCCATAAGGAAGGCGGCGTCTCCCCCATTGATTACGTTTTTGACGAGACCGAGAGCCTTTTTATCGACCGGCCTTACGCCGAAGTTGGCTACGAGGAGGTCATGGACGTTTACGGCTACATCGGGGAGCCCGGACGGATTTATAAAAAGGTTACCAAGCCTGAAGAGATGAAAGATGCCATCGGCGTAGCTATCTTTGTCTACTCTTTGGAAGAAAAAATTGACTACTCCGATCGCAATATGCCGATGAACATTGGTTACTACATTCACGGAGGACTCAACTACGATTCCGGTATTGAAAACCCCAGCCGGTCCCTGGGTAATGGTGAGGGGACCTATCTGGAGATCCAAAACGAGCACAACTATATGGGTGGAAGCCCCCAGAAGGTCTTAAATGAGGGCACCACTGTCAGCGTCAACAACAAGGGCCAGGAATTTGGCCTGATGACCATCGCCCATCCGCTTAATACTCCGCCAACCTGCTATCGGGCTGGGACGGCTAATGATATTGAACCGCAGAACTTTACCGCTTCCGAAAGTAATCCCAAGCTCTTTAAAGACGGGGTTACCGGCAATCGGCAGATGCCTGGATTCATTTCCGATACTGACAAGCGGCCCCATGCCATAGTCACTCCGCTTTGCGGCAGTGCCCGTCTCCCCCTGACCTCAACCAGGTTTTTCCGCTTCCCCGCCAGCGGTGAAACCATTGAGCCGCCTCGCTACCTACCTGATCCCTTGTGGCTGGCGGCCAAGTACGGCGGGTTCAATGATGAGAACAACGACGGGATTCCCCAGGAAAACGAGTTTGATGTTCTTCCGGAACCCAATGGCGACGATATTCCCGACAATTATTTCTACGCCAACACCCTCTCCGAACTCAAAGAGAAACTCTCGGAGGCTTTTGAGAGGATTATGAGTACCATGAACGTTGGTACCGCCACCTCAGCTTCGGTTAACTCGGTCTTGGGCGGCGGGGTGACCGTGCGCACCTACTTCCAAACCGTGCATTCGCCGGCTGAAAGTCCGGAAGTTCCTGAGATTAAATGGCTTGGCGGTACCTATGCCCTGTTTATTGACCTTTGGGGCAACATGCGTGAGGATACCAACCTCAACGGTCAGCTCGATCTTGACTGCGGCTTTGAAGGCGACCCTGGCTCCGAGCGCAGCAGCACCAGCAAAGGCGACTGGATAGTCGAATTTGTTGACTGCCAAAAGTTGTCATCAGCCACTGAAAGACAAGCCTGCTATGACAAACGGGATATATCCGACATTAAAACCATCGCCCGCGTCTATCCTGACCAAAACGGCCAAAACTACAAAGATTTGAGCCCATCGAGGCTGCAGTACGTGTCTTTGGGGGACCTCAGGACCGTCTGGAACCTGAGCCGCGATTTATCGTCTTTGACCGACGACGAGATTCTTCAACCCAGAACTACTTTTAAAGAACTTGATACGTCCAAGCGCCGGGTTTATTACTACCATGAGGATCTGTTCGCCAAAAAGAACTTTTCCTTCGGCAATTCTAACCTTCTAAGGTCGACTGACGGTTTGAAACTGGCCCCGTATATGCTTCAGACCGACAGCAACACCGCTACCCGCCTTATTGAATTTATTCTCGGCAAAGATCAGGCCGGCTGGCGTTCCCGCCAGACCCTGTCACCGTGGTTTGACCTCACCAAAGGCCAGCCCATAGTCTGCCGGTTGGGTGATATCATCAATTCCCAGCCGATCATATCTGGGACGCCTTTTTCCAACTACGATTATATTTTCTCCGATGGATCGTATGCCACATACAAAGTCCGGTACAGCAAGCGGCGCAACTTGGCCGTGGTCGGGGCCAATGATGGTATGCTCCATGCCATCAATATGGGCTTCCCCATATCCCTTAAGGAAGGTTACAACGGCTACACCGACAAGGCCAAATCCTATATCGGACGTGAGATGTGGGCTTTTATTCCTCAATCGCTTTTGCCGCACCTGCAGTGGCTGCCCCTGCTTGATTATGCCCACAGCTACTACCTCGACCTTACCCCAACGGTGGTTGAGATAAAGGACCCCACCAAGAGCGAGGCTTTAGGCGGACCGTGGCGGACGATTATCATTGGCAGCCTTAGATTTGGCGGCCGGGCCATTGAGTTGGATACTAATGGGTCCAAGTACTCCTACTCCGAGGTCTTTGCTCTCGACGTGACCGATCCCGACACCGAGCCGGTCTTGTTGTGGCGCTTTACTCACCCGCAGCTGGGGTTGGTGGTGGCCAGACCCACGGTGGTTAGAAATAACGCCCAGGGTGATAACTGGTATGTCCTGGTTGGAAGCGGCCCGACCTACGATAACTATGACGCCAAAACCGGGATAACCTCGACCATTAAGGACGGCCCGCTGGCCTACAAAGGCCTGAGCAACCAGTCGGCCAAGTTGTTTGTCTTTAACGCTGTCACCGGTCCAGAAGGCGGGGTTACCGTCATTGATACCAAGCGGCCCAAGAGCTTTTTCACCAACTCTCAGGTTTTGACTGCTCCCCAATACACGGTGAAGAACGCAGATGGGTTGGTGAGCTGGCGCAACGTCTTGGCTTACTTCAGTCTGACCCATTCAGCTTTGGATAACGACTTGTTGTGCCTCAATACCAGCGTCGAATCAGCGCCTTACCTGAGTCCCTCACGGCCCGACGATTTCTGCGTCTCCAAAAGGTATGGCAATAACGGCGCTATTGATAAAGGCGGCATCTGGCGCCTGTACATGGACGGCGCCCCGAGCACCTGGGCTACCAATTTCAAAGTTTTCTTTGAAGCCGACCGTCCGATTTCTGGAGCGGTCAATACTACTGTTGACGCCAGAGGACGGTTGTGGGTTATCTTTGGTTCCGGCCGCTACTGGTCAAGTGATGACAGCCGCGTCTGTGAAGGGCTGAGTTCAGCCGCATTCAAAGCCTGCCAGCTTAACCATGTCAACTATCTCTACGGCATCAAAGAGCCAGTCGATGCCTCCGGCAATTTGACTCTGGGCAAGGTCAATGAGTCGTCTCTGTTTGATGTCAGCAACATTGCCGTCTATCCCAATACCACAGTCAAATCGGTGGCTAGCGATGGTCAAACCTCGGCTCTGGTTGTCGATGGGGAACCCCTCAACGATTACACCGCCGTAGCCAACGCCATTTTATCCGATTCCTACCAAGGGTACCGCCGGGCCCTTAAGACCAATTCGACCACTTATATTGACAGCAATGAGGTCGACATTCCGGATGACGAAAAATACAAGGACACCGATTGGTGGGAAGGCTTAAGTTATGAAATGATCTTAGAGCAACCATCTGTGGCGCCCTTTGGCGGTAGCGGCTCAATAATGGCTCTGTCAACGTTTTTGCCCAGGTCGGTTTCCTGCGGCAGCGCTGGACACAGTTATGGCTATATTTTGGATACTTTTTCTGGACTTCCCAAGCCTGATTTTGGTAATCAATCCTTCGTGTCAATTAATTCCTTCCAGGATTCGGCTTTACCCGATAATGATGGACACCAGGCCGTTTCCGATCACGTCTCTTCGGTGGGCGGAAAATCGGCGGCCGCAGTTTTTGTGGTCACCGGGACTAATGAGGGTAAACGCGGGCAGTTTGAAATTGTCAACAGTGACGGTACGGTCACCGTCTTTAAACTCCCTGAGCCCGAAGTGTACAAAGGCGGGATCATATCTTGGCGTGAGGTACTGGATTTCAGCAACGTTGGGGGTAGCGAATGAGTCAAAGCCGCCTCGGTCAGGAAACTGGCGGCTTAATTGACTCTGAGGCTGAAAGTTGGATAGGTTTTTCGACAGACCAGGAGCCATTGTTGCCAGAAATTGCTGAACTTACCTGCCCGATATGCGGAGTTAAATGCCTGGTTTCGCCCTCGGAATTCCCCGAGGGCGAAACCGTAGCCGCCTGCTCGGCCTGCAATGGTCAACTGGTGCTTGGCAAAGGTCAAGATGGGACTATGACCATCTGCCGGTATGTACCCAAGGCTTCGGAAACGTCCCAGACAGTTGGATTAATGCACCCGGTGGTCTGTCCCAAGTGCCTTAAACGTTACCGGGTCCCTTTAGCTAAACTGCCTAAAAAAGGCGCCTGGGTGACCTGTCTGTCATGTGCGGAGCGTTTTGTCATCAAGGCTGACGATTCCTATTTGGAATACGAACCGGTACCGGCCAAACGGCCGAAACCGAACCCGATTAAAGCCGGACCATCTAAACAGCATTATCTTTACCGGCCGGGTGTAGGACAAGACGATTATATGCAGGTAGCTATCTTAGACCCGGTTACTCCCAAAGTCAGGCACATGTGGGGTCTGGGACTGGCAATTGTCATTGTTGCCATCTTCGTGGCCGAAGCAGCTATTTTGAGTTCCTCCTGGAAATCGGCCCGCCAATTGGCCGATGTTGAACCGGTGCCAGTGTTCGCCGTTCCAGAGTACGGTGAGGCGAATTTGATTTCCGATCTTAGAACCATCCAAGGCTCCATGGTCTCGGCCATTTCCATTGACCGCCACATTGCCTATACTGGCGGAGAGTCGAGGGTCTTTAAGTATGTGGTCAGCCGTTTGGCCCCTGACACCTGTCATCGAATAACCGGGCTTTGGGTCAAAAGTCAGACCCCGGCTTTAGGGTTTAATATTAAGGCCAGTTGTTTTGATTCTCGGGAGCGGTCGGCCAGTTTGGAGATCGCTTGGAAGGGCCGACGCGCTGATCTGTTTCTGACTGGTCAGGAGCGTCTCCAGCGCCTGAGTGTTTTGCTTCATCCCCCTGAGGTTAATGCGGCGACTTCCGCCTCGGAGACTGCTGGGGGAGGAGCGGTATCAGAGGCCGCCTCGGTGTCCGCGACCACGCTCCCACAATAACGCTGTAACCTTCGCTTTGGTCAAAACCATCGGAGCGGATTATAAGGATAAAGACTAACCCTTGGCCTACGACCATCACCAGCCGGCGTCAACGGCGCCGTTAAAGGCCCATTACGGGCCTACGAGCGAGACGGAATGATAAGTTCATTACCCGTTCGGGCTCCGGCCCTGAAAATTAAAACCGCCCCAGGGGGCATGACCCTCATCGAACTACTGACGGTGGTCTTTCTGGGCACAATTTTGCTCTCAATGGTGTTTTTGCTTTATAGCAACTCCAGCCGTAGTTATATTCGCCAGGAAGCCACCATGGAGCAGATGCTCAACCTTCGCGGGGGCATGGCCGGGATTTCCAGGCAGATCCGGATGGCCGGAAACGGCTATGGCCTTTTGGGACTCAATCAAAACCAGGTCATTCAGGTTTATATCAAAGACTCCGACGGTATCCCGGTCGGCTGGTTTAGATATCCATCTAGCTCTACTGACGGAGTCCGTCCCATTTTTGGAACTGACGGCGGGGTAAGCGGAACCGATACCATCACGATCTGCTCACTTTCGCCCGATTTTGCCACCCCGCTGGGGATGCTCAATGCCGAGTTTAATGCTTCTTCCACTAAGTTAAGCCTGGAAAACACCATTGAACTTCCGGCCGGTTTGGATCCGAGCGAGGTTCTTAAACCTAATGATTATCTGGCCTTAGTACCAGGAGACCAACCACCGATTTTGGTGGAGTCGGCCAGTGATGGCACCAACCTCACCGAAATCACCATTAAAAAACTGCCCTCCTCTCTCCCCAACGGGATGTCCTCCCTTCCGGCCGGGACCAAGGTCTATAACGTCAAGTCGGTCAGTTTGAGGACTTTCAGCGTCGATACCGTCAACAACTTCCTGGTTATGGACTCCAACGAGGTCACCGGGGACTTGATGGCCGAAGAAATCGAAGACCTCCAGATTGCATACTGCCTGGGGAGCGATGATCCTGGAGATTTGAGTAAGTACGTCCATAACTTCGACGGTCAGGATCTAAAATCCAAGCCGGTCCGGACCGTTCGGTTGGTGATGATCTCCAAATCTTCCACCCCTGATCCATATCGGGGTACTTTTTCGGCTGTAACTGCGCTCAATCATACTTCGGTCGGGGCGCCGGATTCTTATGTCCGCCGGTTTTTAGAAAACACCGTGCAGCTGCGTAACTATTAAGTCAGGATGCCCCTTATGGTAACTTTAAATAAAGACGCATTACCGCCGGATGCAGACCTAAAGAGAGCGGCCGCTGTTAGGGCTGGTTTGTCAAAGGGGTCATGGCTGGCCGCCTTCAGTATCATTGAGATGGTCATCGTCATAATGATCATGGGGATTTTAATTGCCATTGCCGTCCCGACTTACCTGAGCATCGTCCCCAGAGGGGAGATCAAAAATGATGCCCGCTTGGTCATGAACGTCCTGCAGCGGGCCCGAATGAGCGCCTCAAATTATCAAAGACCCATCCGGGTTTTGGTGGACTGCACTGCTTTGACCCGGACCAAAATATCGGGCTCAGGGTCCAATCCCTGCCGGCTTGAGGCCCAGGTAGCCATTTTTGACGCCGCCGGGGTCATTAAAAACTGGAAAAAGCTCAGCGTAACCGATGTTGAACTCCATCCCGCTACCAACATTACTTATCTGATCCCGGCCAATGTCTCTAGGACCAGGTCCAACTTTGAGCAGTTCAAGTCCATGTTTAACAATTTTAAAACCGTAACTAATGTTGGTCCCAGGACCTACGGGGTTTACGGAGCGGATGATTTCAACAACGACAGTTTCGTTGTTGTCTTTACCTCCGGCGGCGAGGCCATTACCAACAGCACTATTGACATGAGATTTGCCAACTCGCTTTTGGGTGACAAAAGTAACTGGCGATTGTCGATCATCAACAGTACCGGTCATATCCGGTTGTCGGCTTGTAAAACCGCCGATTGCCTGTCATAAGTTTTTGTTTAGATTTGGGAGTCGGTATGACTGAGACCTATGAAACGATGCAGCCTGTCTCACAGGCCAAAAGCCAGGCTGAGGGTTTTACCCTCGTTGAGACCCTGATAGCTCTGACTGTCATTCTCTTTGGGTTTATGGCCGCTTTGGTTCTTCACACTACGGCCATCAAAAGCGGCACCATCGCCGAACTCCAGACCATGGCCGTTTTTTTGGCTGAGTCCAAAATGGAGGAGTTCAGGTTTTTGCCGCCGACGAATTTCCCTGACAACAGTCCCGTTTATGATTATCTCGACCGCAATGGTCAATCCACGACAGTGGATACGGCTTTCTACACCCGGGGGATCACCCTCAAGCGCCGTTGCCCAACTCAGTTCACCAATGAGTTGACCGTTGAAATCAAATGGCCGCGTGCCGAACCATTGAAATACACCAGCGTCATTCCCGGGGACAAATAGTCCTCATTGCCTTTGGGTCTTTTAATACTCCCAAAGCCTGGCTGCAGTTAGGTTCTAATGTCTTGCTTTCGGCTGACCCTACTGAAAGGCGTGAAAAATGCCAGTAAATAACCATTTCTCCCCGGCTTCCGCTCAGAAAAGCGGGATGATCCTCGTCACCACCTTGGTGATTATGCTGCTCATCGCTATTTTAGGTGCGGGCATGCTGTTTTCCACTCGGGCGGAGCTGGCTACCACCACCAACTATCGTCAGACCATGAAGGCCTTCAACCACGCTGACGCCATTGTTCAGTTAGCCATCAGGGCGACCGACGTTATGGCTTCCGGGTCCCTTGAAGACGTCAAGGACCATTTGACTTATAACAGCGCCCTTAGCGATTACAAGATCGAGGTTACCGATAACCTCGGGACCCTTAACTCCGACAGCGGAGTCAACAGGGTCTCCACCAGGAATCGATACCTTGGGGTTGGCCGGATTTCTTCGACCACCCCGGATATTATCGTCCGCGACAAAAACGATCGGCTGGTCGGGACGGTGATGATCTCCCATGATTTTTCCGCTGACGTCGAATCTTATTCCGGGGGCGGGGTGGGGAATTCTGGAGGCATCGCCGATAAAGGTAATACTGGGATTGGCGGGATGGGACTGCAGTATTACGTAATTACGGTCAGCGGCAAGGAGCCGGTCCCCTATGGGGCGCAGTCGTTTTTTGTCGACGACGAAGACGAGCTCGAATTAAGCGGGCCGCAGACTTTTATTACCGTGCTGTATTCGGTAGTCAAGTCAAATTAGTTAGTAAAATTAAGTATTTTAGTCCCTTCTTTGGCCTGGCTCGGGTCAGGCCAGGCCAAAGACTCAAGATTGAAGTTACCCTTCGCCCTGCGGCGGGGGGCTTTTTTTTGGCGGGCTCTGGGCTTGAAAAGTTTCAGCTCGGACTTGGCAGCCGATCTTTAGAGCCAGTGCTGTCAGGACCATAATAATGGCCTTGGTGAGGGGCAGCAATCAGGTAATTTCGTGTTTGACCAGTCAGTTGTGCTATAATCTTCCAAAGACGTTCTTAAGACTTTTCCCCCTCTGGTTGTTTTTTTTCTGGTCAGAGGCAATTTTCCGAGCCCCAGACCAAAGAGTTGGGTGCGGCCAGCTTTTAGTGTCTTTCCGGCCTTCCTAACTTCTGGAGCGCCGCTGGAAATACCTTTTCCTCCGATAATTTTTGCCATTATTTTGAGACGGCCCATGATAAAAGACCTTTTAAAGATAGCTCTCCTCCATATGGACGTTGAGTACGCCAACCCTGAGAAAAATCTTGACAATTTAGTTGGTCTCTGTCGTCGGGCGGCCAGTCGTGGGGCCAAGATTATCTGCGCCCCGGAAATGTGTCTGTCCGGTTACGTTCATAAAACCATTGGTTCCATCTGGGACTTGGCTGAAAGCTCCAGCGGCCGGGCGGCTGAGGCGATCTCCCAGACGGCCTTGGAAACTGAGACTTTCATAGTCGCCGGCTGGGCCGAAAAGGCAGCTCAAAGGTCGGTCCTTTATAACTCGGCTTTCGTTTTTGCTCCTAACGGGACCTTGGTCTGCCGCTATCGCAAAGTTAACGCCGAGACGCGCTGGGCAGCCCCTGGTCATGCCTCTCAGTACAATATCTTTATGACCCCTTGGGGCGCAGTGGGGCTACTTATCTGCGCTGATTCCTATCATTCGCTCATCCCCAGGATTACCGCCCTCAAGGGAGCTTCCCTAATTTGTTTGCCGTCGAACTGGCCGGATTCTGACGGCTTTCCTGAACTTCTCTGGCAGCAAAGGGCCTGGGAAAATGGCATTTGGCTGGCCGCCGTTAACCGCAGCGGCCGGGAAAATGAGATCGATTTTTCTTCTGCCCGGACTATGGCCTTTGACCCGGACGGCTCTTTGGTCCCTCTTTGGTCCGACCCCGAAGATGAGCGAGTCAAAATCCTGGATATTTCGTTAAATTCTAAGGGATTGTTCGACGATCGGAGAAATCAGCGTTTGGAAAGCCGCCAGCCGGAGTTCTACCACCGGGTTTACGGCAATTTGGCGGCGGTTAGAGATCTGACCAGCTGTTTGAATCTGCCCCAGCCGGGTTGGTTGGATTTTCACGCCCTTTCACCTGGTCAAAATGATTGTTTGGATTTTTTAACTGCCAACTTTTCCAACTTCAGAGCCGGGAGTTTGGTTTTGATTCCCTTGGGCTCTTACGGCACTGACAACCTTGAACGACTCAGCCAGATGGCTCATAGTTCAAAGCTGACTATTGTCGGAGCCGACTTGGCCGGAGGTGAGACGCAGTACTTTGCCTTGGGTCCTAATGTCAAAGCTGTCCCCACCAATTTAGGCCAGAGCTTGGCGGCGGATACAGGACCGGCTAGAGTCCTTCTGACTTCTCTTAAGGCCATGAGTCATCCCGAGGCGGCCTTGGCGGCCGCCAAAGAAGGGGTGGATTTGGTTTTATGCCCGGCTCAAATACTTGATGAAAGCGATCTTCGCCTAATTGCGCTCCGACCGATTGAGCAACTGGCAGCGGCGGCCTGCTCCCTGAATTGTTCAACGGTATCTCTGATCCCCTTGGGGCACGGCCAGGGACGGGGCGCAACCGTTGGGGCCGGTCAGGTCTTAACCTACGTTGTTGACACTCGGCAGACCAGGGACAAGCGATTTCAGGATCGGGTGGATTTTGAAACCCTCTTTGGTCCTCGGGCCAACAAATTGGTTTGGTCCAACGACGATCTGTAATTTGAATTTCTATCGAAGCATTGTTAGTTTTATTAATAAGCCTATTGGTGGCTATTGACAGGAAATATCAGGCCAAAATAGCTTATTTTAACCAGCTAAAAGTATACCAGATATTTAACAGTTACAAGTATCCTAGATAAGATAAAAAAATTGCTAGCAAAAGCGGACCGGTTTAATTATTTTTAATTTATTTTAAGTGTGAAAAATATTTAACTATTAGAGAGACCAAGCTGTTTGCGTTTATTATTTTTTTTTGGTCCAGTAAAATAATTTGTTGCTAATGTTTTTTATGTTTAGCTGGTATCGGTTTTTATTATAAAAATTATTTTTAATAATTTTTAACGATAAATAAATTTAAAAAATATAAATTAATTATCATGAAACAATTTTAAAATGGTAAAACATTTATAAAAATAGTATGTTTTATGATAATATCTTGGCTATATTTTTCAATTCTTCCACATATCATGTCTTTTAAATTTTCTCCAGAGTTATTATTAGTTATAATCTATTGATGCTAATGCTGATATTTATAGTATTGTATTGCATGTATTTGGTATTTATGCCAGAGAGTTGTATTTATTTTAGGCTTCTTTGGGTAGGTCTTTCTGGCAGTGGCACTTAAAGTGACAGGCATTTAAAGTGAATTTAAACCGGCAGGATATCGACCCAGGACATCGATCGAGGAGTCACCGGCCAGTCTCCGGTTGGCCCATCGCCTTTTCCAGTCTGACTTCACTAGACCGGCAAGGCCAGCCAGGGGCACATTTTTATTTAGGGGCTAAAATTAGTATATCAGCAGATAATTGTTTTGAGTCCTTAGGATTGGACTCGAATTTGGTCACCAAATTCAAAATGTCATTTAAAATGTCCGGGAATGCTTCACTCTTGGCGGGAATTTAAAAACCTTTATGCTGCTTATAAAGGTAAACGGGTTCTTAACCGTTTCAAGTTCTAAAAAACCGTCTCAGCTGGCGAGTGCAGCGGTGGCCTTTTTAGAACGGCCAAAAAGTCGTTCAGAATTTTGGCCTCAGTTTGGGGCGGTGAGGGGAGGCCGCCCAAGTTCCAGAACCGATGATCTGCCACGGCCTTTAAGTGGGCAGCCTGGCGTATGGATTGGACAATTTTTTTGGAGCAGGCCAGAGCCGGTGCCGAAAGCCCATTGCAGTCAACCAAGTGGGTCAGCTCGACGGGGCGTGAGACGAAATCCGACATTAAAAGGCCAAACGTACCAAACTCAAAAAACAATTTTCATCGGCAGTCGCCGTCTCGCCTGCCAGCTGTTTAATCCCGGGGCCTTTTATTGACCAAGATGAGGGAGAAATACGAGTTGGGTACGGTAAAATTCTCCTCCAATCCGTCGATGACGGTTTCCCCGGCCAGGGATAGATTGGCGCACAAGGCGGCCTGCCCGGCCACCTTCATGTCTTTAAGCTTTTCGATCATAGCCGAGGTCTCGCGGTAGGATTTAAGGATCACCAGATTATCGCTGAGGCGGGCTAACGAATCGGCCTCTTGTTCGTCGCTGGCTCCTCCCAAGATGGTTAGCGTCTCCCGGCCCATAACCAGGGGGCGGTTGAGGCGGGCAGCGGCCAGCTGATAGCTGGTGATGCCCGGGATGCTGACCACCTTGGCTTCGGGCATGATTTTAAAAAGGTGTTTTAAAAGGTAAGAGTAAGTGCTGTAGGTCAGACAATCGCCCAAGGTTAGAAAGGCAGCCGAGCGGCCGCCTTTGAGACTTGTAGCTACTACGTTTGCATTTCGATCCCAGGCTGATTCTAAAACTGCCCGATCAGAGGTCATCGGAAACCCAAGTTTGGTGGTTACCGCCCCGGTTTTGATGTAGGGGGCGGCTATCTTGGCGGCCAAGCTGTCTTCGTTGGCCGACGAGGAGGCGGTAAAGATGTCGTCGACTTCACCTAAGAGTTTGGAAGCGGCAATGGTGAGCAGCCCTGGATCGCCAGGACCGACTCCTAAACCGTAAAGCGTACCGATTTGACTGGTGTTCTCAAATGTATTTTGGGTCACTGGTGGCTTGGCTCTTTGTCCTGAAGAATAAGCAGGGCCTCTAAGACGCTGCTGGGGTGGTTGTGGTGGGGGTTCACCGCAGGGAAAACTTGCTGGACCCTGGCGTCAGGGTCCAGGATAAAAGTGGTCCGGTGAAGTCCGATGGCCTGCTTGCCGTGAAGCATTTTGGGACCCCAGATTCCGACTGCCTCTATCAAGACGTGGTCGGGATCGCTTAGCAAAAATTGGGCCAGCTTGTGTTCGTTGTGCATGTTAAAGTTGCTGCGTTCGGTCTCGCGGCTGACACCGTAGATCAGGGTGTTCCGGATTTTGAACTTGCGGGCCAAGGCGGAAAATTGCGTGGCCAGCTTGGTGCAGATATCAGAGTAGTTTTTCATGTAAAAGTATACAACTGACCAGTGGCCTTTAAGGTCCTTGACCGTGGTCAGAGTGCCGTCTTGGATTTTTAATTTAAAATCCGGAAAGAGATTACCTTTTTTCAGCATTGAGGCCTCCTGTAAGGTTAAACCAAACTGATTTCAAACGCCTCTAAAAGCGCTAGAGGGATTAGTTTAAAGCCGGCGTTAGCGAGCAGGGGAGCGGGTAGAGCCCAAAGAATGTTGTCGGTGAGCGACTGGAAAATTTCCTTGATGAGGAAAAAATCTAAAATTTTTTATCTCAATTTTCAGAAGAAACTGTCGAGAAATTAACAAAATTGGCTTTTTTTCGACCATTATCAGGTCTTAGAAACAAAGCCGCCTTGGTAAGGCCATTTCACTATGGGCTTTATCTTCAGACCAAGCAAGCTTTGGCGTTAAGGAAAATGATTTTGGGTTAGTTTGATTCAAGTTTTTGGTCCGGTAGTTAGAAAAGGTGTCAACAAGGAACTGGCCAGCTTGATCTTAAGCCTTCTTCAGGGCAACCTTTTTGGTCATCAAGGCTCGGGGCTGATTGCAGTTTTACGGGCTCATGGTTTGGCTTAAATCTTCAATCAGAACCTGCATCCGACCTCCACAGACCATGCCGTCCTCTTCGGCCGAGTCGGTCAAATCAATAGTTTGCAGCCGAAAGCCGCAAGTGCCCATGATTTCTCTGGCCTCGGTTATGACTCTGGCTTCAGCGCAGCCGCCACCGATGCTGCCAACGGTCTGGCCGTCAAAGATGGCCACCATCTTGGCGCCGGCCCGTCTGGGAGTTGAACCGTAGGCAGCGGTGATGGTTATCAGAGCTGCTTTGTCCTGCTGACCTGCGGCCAGCCATTTCAACAGGGCCATGTCGGCGAACGATTCCAGACGACCTCGTTGGGGAATGAGATTATTTGACCGCCGGTCCCTAATAATTTCAGCCAAGATGGACACGGCTATCTCCGCTGGGGTGACGGCGCCGATGGGAAGGCCGATGGGGGTCCTCACACGCTCAAGCCGGTCAGAACTGTAGCCCTCGTCGATTAATTTGATTTTGACAATGGCTACCCGGCGGCGCGAGCCGATCAGGCCGACGTAGAAAGGCTCAGCCCCTTCGAGCACAAACCGCAGGCAGCATTCGTCATGTCGATGTCCCCTGGTGGCCACGACCACGTAGTCTGAAGCTCTGAGGGTGATGTTATCGGAAATTGAATCAAAGGAGTCGCAGATAGCCGTCCGGGCCATAGGAAAGCGGGCCGGATTGGAAAAAGAGGGCCGATCGTCATAGATCCAAAGCTCCAGATCAAGATTGACGGCCATCGGAGCCAGGGAAGCCGAGATGTGACCTCCCCCAAAAACGATTAGCCTGGGTTTAGGAGCGAAATGTTCAACCACCAGACTGGAGGCGTCGGAGCGACGGGAGAAAACCAGCGAGTTGTTCTCGGGGGGCAGGGTCCCTAAACGTTCGGCCAAGGTGACCTCGTTGAGCTCTTTTTCGCAGTAAATGGTTTTTCCGGCCACCGGATTGGAGAGGTCGGTTACCAAGAAAGACTCATCGCCGGCTTCAACGGAATCAAGAAGATTTTTAAATATATTTTTGATGGGAGTTCCCCAAGAAGATTGTTTTGGTAAAAAGCCTGAATTAGTTTTATACAAATATTTAAAAGCCGCCTGATATCCAAATTAGAAACAATTACTGGTCTTGCACCAAGAATTTCTGGCCTTTTGAGAGGTTATTTGAGGCCAATTAAATGTTTTTAGCCAAAAAGACATTTCCCGGTTTCACTTCTTCTACCCTGACTTCGGTCAGAGGATAGCGGCGCAAACTAAAGCTGAGGGACTTGGGCCTTTTGGGCGGGCTACTGATTCGAGAAAGCCGGTCACCTCAAGGTTGGCCTGGTATCTGACCCAGCCGAGCATGTGAACATATGGTCGTGGGGTACATATAGACATGGGAGCATGGGGAGAAGGAATCGGCCATTGGTCTGATTTAGCCTCAGTCACTGGGGCTGGCGAAAGGAGTCGGTTTGGTCCATAAATGACCACCGATCATTATCAAAATTACGTTGACTTCAGGTGCTTATCTTTTGTATTGATACCAATTTTTGGAATAAATTTAGGAGTTTTCGGGTAAGTGAGCCTTTTAAGACTTTAACACCATTGGCAACATTGGCAACTGAAAGACCAGACGGTATAATTAAAAAATATGGAGGTGAGCGAGTTATTTTTTCTAGGTAAAATTGCCAATTACTTGGCCGGCCAAAAGCGGCTAAAAATTGTTGGAGCGTTTTGGAAACAGGCGGCTTAAAATTTTGGTCAAAAGGTGTGAACCTAAATCATATGGTTCCCGGTTTGAAAATTCAAATTGGGATTAATAACGACGTCAAGAATTGTTCCAAGTTAACACATATATTTAAGAAAGTCAAGGCTTCAGAAAACTTGGCCGTCATTCATACACAGCTCAAATTAGGGGCTTTCAGGCTTGACCCATTTAAGACACCAGGACCAGCTTTGATAATGGTTGCTGATAATGGCTGCCGGTTCAAGTCAAAGCTGCTGATTTATTGACCCTTTATGGATATTTTAGCGGTCTGAGTAACCAGTCCTTGCCCGATTAGGGGGAGTTTTTATAAAAAAAAGATAAAGTATCAGTAATATCTGTAAATTTCCGCGCAATATTGAGGGCTTTTTGAGCATCGGTAAGCCGGCATTGGTGGAGCGATAGAGAAAAATTACCATTTTCCCAGATTTTTGTCAAGCTGATAGCTCAAAATATTTTTTCAAAAAATTTTTTTGTTACTGAAATAATTATATGTTTCAAATACGACGCCGTTTTTCTGGAATGGGGATACTTTAATGGTCTGAACTAGGCTGATAATCTGTAAGACAACTGACATGAATTACTTTACAGACATAAGGCTGAACTCGGCTAGCTTTAATCAGGGTAGGAAGTACAGTTAAAAAAAACATCTCCAATTTATTTGACAAAAATAATTTTTTTTTGGCTAGAGAAAACTACAATAATTCTTTTGATCATTTAGCATGTTAAGATGTAGTTTTGACCGACAAACCGAGACCGATCAGTGACCGACTGCGACAGTTTGGCCAAAAAAAATTTTGGAATTGGACCTGGCAGGGTATAATTTGACTGGGGGCTGCTTTTAGTTACCAACTGGGTTGCAGCCGACTGGCCTAGCCGGTTATAGTTGGGTTAAGACCGAAAAAGCCTTTGGGAGGTGAGAAAGTGGATAATCGAAAAGGCCCGGGTTACGGGCCAAGCAGCTGGGCGGACTGGTCCAACCAATCCAACGATTGCCCGGCGGCTATGACCCCGGTTGAGGTTAGAGCGGTGGTGCTTTCGGCCGGCCGCTCGGAGAGATTTAAGTCCGGTCATAAGGCCTTGGCGCCTCCTTTGGGGCCGGGTCTTTTGGCTAAGGCCCTGACCACCTTATCCTGGGCCGGAGTTAAATCCCTGGTGGTGGCAGGTCACCGAGGGCCCCAAGTTACGGCTGAGGCTCTGGACCTGGGGGCGGAGGTGGTCGAAAACCCTGATTACGACCGAGGGATGTTTTCCTCGGTCGTAACCGGTCTGGCCAAGGTCACCGAATTGGCTCCCAAGGCAGGTGTTATGGTCCTTCCAGTCGATGCGGCCATGATTGGTGGGGCGGTCCTAATCCAGCTCATAAGTTTTTGGCTCGACCAAGGTGAGGAGGCCGCCTCGGTTGCGGTGTTACCGGAATACCTTGGCCGGCTGGGGCATCCGCCTATAATGGGTCCCAGCATTGTTCAAAAGGTTCTGGCCTCCAGCGGGCACGGCGGATTAAAAGGAGCCTTGGCCGCCCTGGCCGGCTCGGCTGGGGAAGCTTCCGAGGTCGAGGCCGGGTATCGGCCTTTTGACGGACCTAGGGCTGGCTCGGCTTTAAGGTTTTTTAGCGCCTTTGACGGCCGGATTTTAACCGACATTGACACTCAAGAAGACTTGGCCGACGCCTTGGCGGCGGCTTCCCCAAAACCAAGGCCGCTTACGGTCCGGGAGGCTCTGACTTTGCTGCGGCTGACCGGACCTTCCCGCAAGATGGCTCACGCCCTGACCGTGGCCGCCCTGGCCCTGAGAATGGCGGCGGCTTTAAACGTGCCCGAGCCGGAACTGGTTTTTATCGGCGGGCTCCTCCATGATTTGGATCACAGCTCTCGCCGCCATGATCTTGTGGTCGCCCAAAGGCTGGCCGCCCTCGGTTTCGATGATCTGGCGGCCATAGTAGGCGCCCACACCGAACTCCCTGAACCTTGGGCTCGCCTAACTGGCCATCTGGGACCGGTCGGCGATCGCCACACCGACGATCATGAGCTCTACCTGAACCGTCATCCATCAATCATTGAGGCGGCCTTTTTGGTCTACTTGGCCGACAAATACGCCAAGGGCGACCGCCCGGTAACCTTGGAGGAGCGCTTTGGGGCCTTCATTGAGCATGGCGGCAGCCAGGAGGCTCTTGACAGCGTCCGCCGGCGCTGGGAGGTCGCCAAATCTCTGGAGAGCTATTTGGCTGACCGCTTGGGAGATTCGCCCCGGGACGTGGCCTTGACCCCGGGCGATCATCCTTTGGAACGCTTAACCGAGCGCCTTTTGGGGAAAGCCGCCGCCGGGTTGACCCAGTGAAAAGGATATACCTGGTTCGGCATGCCTGCTCCTCGGCTCCGCCTGGGGTCATGGTTGGGAGTACTGACTATCCTTTAAGTGGTGAGGGGATCAAACAGGCGATGGAGCTGGGCCGGGAACTGGCCTCCGTTCGATTTGCTCGGGCCTTTGTCAGTCCCCTCAGCCGGGCCCGCCAAACCGCCGAACTTATCTTGGGTCCTCAGTATGAGCCCGCCGGGCTGGAGGAGGTGGAAGCTTTCCGGGAAATTTCTCTGGGACAATGGGAAGGACTATCCAAAAAAGTCATTGGCCAAAAATACCCCCGGCTTTGGGCGGAGAGGGGGGCCAAACCGGAATCAGTGGCCCCGCCGGATGGAGAAAACTTTCTCCAATTGGCGGCCCGGGTTAATCCGGTTTTTACCATAGTATCCCAAAGCCCTGGGGACAACCTTCTGGTAGTGGCTCACCGGGCGGTTAACTTGGTCATTTTGGCTGGGGAGCGCCAGGTGCCGCTGAGCGAAGTCTGGTCCGAGCAGTGGCCTTATGGGGCGTTTAGAGTCCTGGAGAGGGCCTAAAAGACTTTAAGAAGCCCGACATGTATTTGGCCCTTGGGCGGCCCTTATTTGGACTAGCCCTAGCGGTTTGGCGAGGGCCAAAGAAGGCAAGACCAAGGCCGGCTGGTAAAAGGCTGGTCAGAAAGCCGCAATGCTCGGTGAGGGTCAAGAAACCTTGATAGTTACGAGACGGGGAGATTAGGGAGTGGTCAGAGGAGCAATGACTGTGGCGAGAGGGGACCTCAGTGAGGCTTTAGAAAAGACGCTCGTGGGGGGAAATAAAGGGCCGTTTAGTTGGCCAGGCTGTTTTGACCAAATATAGCCCGTCTGGCGGCGGCAAAATAAGTCGAAATATCCAGTTTTTCCAACTCCTCCATATCCACCAGGTGGAGATTGGCCTCCCGAGCGGCTATGACCGCCTCAGTCATGGCTTCGCCAATTTCCTTGAGATGATACATTTTTTTAAGTCGATCGCCGACGAAAATATTGGCCATCAGAGAATCGTTAGTTTTAGTTAAAAGCACAATTACTGAATTATCACCCAGATAGAAAATTTCAAGCCATTTGCTGATGATAGCTAGTTCGTCGCTGGTTTTTTCAGGAATAAATTCAGATAAATAGATTATATCGCCGCAATGTTCAGCTTTCTTTGCTAAAGAAGTAAAATTAAAAGAAAATGGCAGACCTAATTGTTTTTCTCGCATGAATTTATTAAAAATTACAAGTTGAGATTGGGTTAGGGCTATTTGTTTTGGTCCATTTAAAGTAAAGAGAATAAAGTTGGTATACATAAATTATTTCTCCTTAGCAATGTTCTTTTAATGATTTCAAAGGCTGCCGCCAGACATTCGGCGGATGTTAGTCTTGGAAAGTTTAAGTGGTATTGCCTTATAGCTCCTGGCCTAAAGGCCTTTTTGAGATTGTCGGAAAAGGTTATTTTCCAGCTGAGAGCATTTATCATTTGGTAAAGAGTAGCGAATCAATGTTCCAGACCAATATTGTCCGGCTTGAAATTCAATGGTGCTCTAATTTGAATTATACAAAATTTTGAAGAATCGTTAAACCCGTATGTAATTCGTTGATGTAATTCGTGAGTAACCCAGCTGTAACTGGCTGTCGTGGCTCAGCGTTTTTGTCGTATTTTTCGGCCCGGCAATTATGTCGCAATTGGGTTAGTGGCTTAGCGTTTTTGTCGTATTTTGTCAGTTAGCGGCTCACCGATTTTGTCGTAT
>JAISWF010000082.1 GCA_031271165.1 Deltaproteobacteria bacterium | reverse complement strand
CCATTTTGTTACCTCCATGACCCTCAAGGTTGCTACCGGCTGGAGCAGTTAAGTTGCCGGGCGGGTATTTCAACACCGCTAGGTATATGCGCCTTTCCACGGCGCACTAAAAATTTTTTTAATTATTTCCAAAGTTATGTCAATTTTGGTCTTGTGCACAATTTCTGGTGACGAGGCCTTTTTTCACCTTTAAGCGTCCTCAGACGCCAATTTCTCAGTAAGATAAAGTCATATTAAAAAATATTAGTAGAGTCCAAAGCTCTCCTGGCTTATAATCCAAGCCGGCCGAAAAAATACGACGGTTTTTTTAACCCCGAATGGTCATCTTATTTTAAGAGTTTTCAGCAGTTCTAAAATCGGAAATCTGGTAAAGCCAACCATAAGCGCCAAATCGGTGAAATATTTTTTCTCCGGCTTTAGTCGGGCGAATTTATTTTTTTAGGTATTGAAAAACGAGCCAAAGAGTTGTATAATTACAAGGTTAATTTGGGGAAGCTACTTTTCCTCTTAAATCCACACGTTTGCCACTAAGGTGCCTGTCTGGAAGGGCGCCATTTTTTAGGCCGCCTTATCCAACCGGTGAGAGACAAACGGATAGAAAACCTTAGGAGAAAAACATGTCCTTAGTCAGCATGAAGCAGCTCCTGGAAGCTGGCGTCCATTTTGGACACCAAACCAGGCGCTGGAACCCGAAAATGAAACCTTACATTTTCGGGGCCCGTAACGGTATCTACATCATTGATTTGCAAAAAACCGTCCAGCTCTTTAAATCGGCCTACAACTTTGTGGTCGAGACAGTGTCCCAGGGCCGGAGCCTTTTGTTTGTGGGCACCAAAAAGCAGGCCGCTGAGGCCATCCAGGATGAGGCCAACCGCGCCGGGATGTTCTTTATCAACTCCCGCTGGCTCGGCGGGACCCTGACCAACTTCGTGACTATCAAAAAGAGTATTGAGCGTCTCAAAAAACTCGAGCAGATGAAAAACGACGGGACTATCAACCTGTACTATAAAAAAGAGATCATCCAGTTGGAAAACCAGATGACCAAACTCCGTAAAAATTTGGGAGGCATCAAGGAGATGGACCGGTTGCCCGGTGCCATCTTCGTGATCGATCCCCGGCGTGAAAATATCGCTACAGCCGAGGCCCGGCGTCTGGGCATCCCGGTGGTGGCTGTGGTCGACACCAACTGCGACCCCGACGATGTTGATTACGTTATCCCCGGTAACGACGACGCCATCCGGGCTATCAAGCTCATGGCCTCCAAGATGGCTGATGCCTGCCTCGAAGGGCGCAACCGTTGGGAGGAACAGGCCAGAGGCGACAGCAAAGCCCCCGATAAAGACGAAGAGGGCGGGCTCGATCTCAAGCCGGAGCTGCCGCCGGTGACCGAATTCGAATCCCGCTTCGAAGATCGGTCGGCATCGGCTCATGAAGCCTCTGATTCCGAGACGTCTTCCGAGAACTTGGGCTCTGAAGGCCAGTAACCCTCCAACGGCCGGTCTTACCACTAATTTTGGAGCCTTTTGGGCTTACGGTTTCCTAAACTCCGACCGGAGTTGATGGCGCCGGCGGGGTTCTTTTTTAGGTTTCAATCAAAACAATAAAAACGCCCTGGGCCAACCGTAGCGGTTGGCCCAACTGTAAATAGACGGCGAATTATCCGCTGAAGCCCTTTAAGGTTCTGGACCATTTGACTGCCCATTTGAGCTAGCGGCAATCTGGCTGGCTCGGCTGGGATAAAAAAGACTTTGGCTCTAAAGAAGACCTTGATCGGGCAGGAGAAAAAAAAATGGAAATCACTTCTCAATTAGTAAAGACTTTACGCGAGAAAACCAACGCTCCGATGATGAATTGTAAAAAGGCCCTCCAGGAGTCTGACGGCGACATTGACAAGGCCGTTGACTGGCTTCGTCAAAAGGGCCTGAAGCTGGCTGACGTCCGTTCCGGGCGGGCTACCCGCGAGGGCCTGATCCTGACCAGTGTGGCCGACGACGGTTCCCAGGGAGCCATAGTCGAACTCAACACCGAGACCGACTTTGTCGCCAAGATGGACTCTTTCAAAGAGATCGCCGAATCTCTGGCCAATTTCCTGGTTAAAACGGCCAATCCGCCTCAAGACGTTGAAGAACTTCTGTCCCGCCAATGCCCCATTTGCGGCAAGACTTATAAGGATGTGGTGACTGACGCCATCGCCAAAACCGGCGAAAACATGAGGCTCCGGCGCTTTGCAATTGTCAAAGCTCCGGTTTCCGGTTTAGTCCACGGATATATTCACCCTGGTAGCCGCCTAGCCGTTTTGGTCAGTTTGTCAGCCGAAAAACCAGGCCCCGAACTTGATGCCTTGGCCCACAACCTGGCCATGCACATTGCCTGGGCCAACCCGCTGTCGCTTAAGATTGAAGACCTGCCCCAGGAATTAGTCGACCGCGAAAAGGCGGTTTATGCGGCCAAAGCTGAAACCGAGGCTGAGGAAAAAATTAAAAAAGCAGGTGCCAAAGCCCCGCCCAAAGACGTTTTGATCACCAAGATGGTCGAAGGCCAGCTTAAAAAGTTCCACGGTGAAGTCGTCCTTCTTGAGCAGGCTTACATTAAAGACAATGCCAAAACCGTGAGCACAGTCCTCAAAGAATCGGCCAGCGCCTTGGGCCAGGTTCAAATTGTTTCTTACTGTCGCTTCCAATTGGGCGAGGAAATTAAAGGCGAGGAATAATTGTCTGGCCATGAAGGGGGCTCGAAAAGCCCCCTTTTTTTGGCTAGTCGACCGAGGATTTCATGATTTTCCGATATAAGACCGTGCTTTTAAAGCTCTCAGGGGAGGCCCTCCAGGGTCAGACCGACTTTGGTCTAGACGCTGACACCGTCGATTGCATTGCCTCCCAGATAGCCGAGGTCTCCCGCGAGGGAGTGCGGCTTGGACTGGTCATCGGCGGCGGTAATATCTTTCGGGGACAGGCCTTGGCTGAAAGAGGTCTCAACCGGGTCACCGGGGACCACATGGGCATGTTGGCTACCGTCATCAACTCCCTGGCCATGCAGGATGCCTTAGAGCGCCAGGGGTTGGAAACCAGGGTCCAGAGCGCCATCCGGATGGTTGAGTTTACCGAACCCTTTATCCGCCGGCGGGCCATTCGTCATTTAGAAAAAGGCCGAGTGGTTATCTTTGCCGCCGGGACTGGCAACCCCTATCTGACCACCGATACCGCTGCAGTGCTCAGGGCCAGCGAGATCGGAGCTGACGTCATTTTAAAGGCCACCAAGGTCGACGGTATTTACGACCGCGATCCGGTTAAAGACCGGGATGCGATTCTCTACGAGCAGATTAATTACATGGAAGTACTTAAGCTCCGGCTTCGGATCATGGACACCACGGCCATTTCTCTGGCCATGGAGAACCGGATCCCAACCATTGTCTTTAATCTTCAAAAGCTCGGCAATATCAAGAAAACCATTCTCGGCGAGCCGGTGGGGACACTGGTGACCGACTGACGGCCCGCCGCCGTCTTGCGGTAGCGGGATCTCCGGCCCAAATTAGCGGCCGTTAGCGAGATAAAGTATGATTGAAGAAATTTTTGAAGATATAAAAGCCCGGATGGAAAAAACCCTTTCCGCCCTGACCCGTGATTTCCAGAAAATCCGTACCGGACGGGCCACTCCGGCCATCTTGGACGGATTGACCGCTAATTACTATGGCACACAGACCCCTTTAACCCAAATGGCCTCCATAACTGCTCCTGAAGCCAGGCTTTTGGTTCTTCAGCCATGGGATTCTTCTGCTATTGGAGAGATTGAAAAGGTCATCTTAAAATCAGAGCTTGGGCTGACCCCGCAAAATGACGGCAAGGTTATCCGCATTAACATCCCCGCTCTCAGTCAGGAGCGCCGCAAAGAACTGACCAAGCTGGTGAAAAAGAACGCCGAGGAAGCCAAGGTAGCCATCAGAGGAATCAGGCGGGAAGCCAATGATATGCTAAAGGACTTAAAAAAATCCAAGGAAATTGCTGAAGACGATCAGACCAAGGCTGAAGCCCAAGTCCAAAAAATCACCCAGGACTTTGTGGGACGGGCTGACACCCTGGCGGCAGCCAAGGAAAAGGAGATTCTTGAGTTTTAACTCTCCTGATTTTCTGTCTATTTTTTAGATAATTTGTCGCCGCTGACGGCTTATCAGGAGGTGAAGGCCGATGAAACATACACGTCGGAGAACCTGGACTGGCCGGATAGTGGCCGTTTATTTTTTGACTGCTCTTTTGGTTTTAGCCCATGAATCAGAGCGCCTGTCGCTCTGGCTGGAAGATTTTGGACGGGCCGGCACCAGTTCCTACCGCATTTCAGCCTTAAATCTGGCTGCTGACCTTAAATCTCTAGCCCGGCGCTCTGGAATTGTGTCCTTGGGAGAACATGAGAGCCATTTTTTGGCCGCCCTGACCCCAACCTTAACCGTAGGAACTCGCAGCGCCCCTGAAGTTTCAACACCGGTTCAGGCCGAGGCTTCGGTCGTAGTTGAAGTCGGCAGATTCGATCTTTTTTCCTTCCCTGATTCCCAACCTGATTTTTCGGCTCCTTTGGCCGAACTTTTAACCATCGATCAGCCCTCAAACCCGTATGCGGCGGCCGCTGCCATGAGTCCAGCGCCTTCGGCTGATTTATTGGTTTCCCTGAGCCAAATTTCCTCTCCAAACCCGGTTTCCTCTCTGGCCCTGGTTTCCACTGCCGGCGGACCTCAGACCCCTTTGGCGGCGCTGCTTTCGGCTAGCCCAGCCAACCCCCAGCCCGACGTCTATCCCCTCGTCATCCCACCGGCATATACCAACCCTCTTCGAGCAACGTTAAGAGCCTTTAACAAAGTTCTTCTGACCGGTGATTCGATGATGATGGAGGGCATCGGGCCGAGACTGGAAAGCCACCTCAAAAACACCGCTGCTTATGAGGTAGTCCGCCAGGCTCAATACTCTACCGGCCTTTGCCGGCCGGACGTGCTCAATTGGACGGACTACCTTCAGTCGCTTTTGGAAACCAACGATCCGGATCTGATGATTATCTCCCTTGGCGCTAACGACACCCAGGACATCATTGATGAAACTGGTAAGCGGCACAAAGTCACCACTGAAAGCTGGAATGAACAATATGAAAAGCGAGTCTTAGCCCTTTTAACCATTGCCGCCGAGCATCAAGTGGCCGTCATCTGGCTGGGACTGCCCTTTATGGGCGTTGAACCATATAACGCCCGCGCCCAGAATATCAATTCCGTTTTAAAAAAGACCTGCCAAAGTCAGGCTGACTGCCTTTTCTGGGATTCCACCGGATCGCTGGTCAACAGCGACGGCCGCTACTCCACCTACCTGCCCAATTCCAAGGGCAAGCATATCCGGGTCAGGAAAAAAGATTCCATCCACCTCACCGAGGCCGGTGGGGACATGATGCTGGCCGATTTTCTTGAACAAACCTCCAAGCTGGTCTTTTGGGGACTAGAGGGCCAGCAGGCCCCCGCTCCCGACCAACCGCCCATAACTTTTGCCGCCCAAATGGCTCCGGCTCCTCCAACCGCCCCTGTTTTAGCCGGACTAAATGTTACCGAGGCCGGCCTGACCCATGAGTCATCGATCCGCCGGGTCGAGCTCAGTTCGGTTATGGCCCCGTCATCGGGGGCCCCGGATGTTCCGGTCAGCTCCAGTTTTCCTGAGCCGCAGCCTGCACTGGCTGCTCCTTTAAATGAAGTTCAGATTTTTGAAACCTCCCTCTCCGATCAGCCGCCCCCAACCGAGCCAAATCCTGACAAGTGGGTCCTGACTGAAACGGTCCTGCTTTCGCCGAACAGGGGAACCACCCGTTACCAGGCGGTGACACCGCCAACCAACGTTAAAACCGAGCTTTGGCCGGCCGTCTTTTTGCTTCACGGGGCTGAAGGCGACCAACGGTATTTCAGTAAAAATCTTGGTCCGCTTTTGACCCAAACAGCCCAAAGACTCGGTTTAATACTGATTATGCCTGACGGAGACAAATTTGGCTGGTATGCCGACAGTCCGGTTAATTCCAAAAGCCATATTGCCTCTTACATAATTGAGGAACTCATCCCTGAAGTTCTGTCACGCTATCCCATTGACCCCAACCGCCTGGCCGTCTCGGGCATTTCCATGGGCGGACATGGGGCTTTGACCCTGGCCATCAATTACCCAGGCCGATTTAAAGCAGCCTCTTCCATCAGTGGGGTAATTGATTTAGCCAGCCACAATAGTGAGGGTACTTTAGACCAATATCTGAGGCTTGAGGAGGTCTTTGGGCATCCGGGGGTGGCGGCCGTAAACTGGCGACGCTACTCAGCTTACGATCTGACCAGGCTTTCTCCGCAACGGCTGGCCGAGATTCCCCTCAAACTGAGTGTGGGCTTGGGCGATCGATTGTGTCTGGCTGAAAACCGCCAATACGACCGCCTTCTTACCGAGCTGGCCCTGGAGCACGAATACAGCGAGCGTTCCGGCGGCCACGGCTGGCAGCTGTTCAGCGCCGAATTTCCCCTTCATATGGAATTTCTGGCTGCCCGCCTCAAAGCCGAAGAACCAAAAAATGACTAATTTTTCAATCATCGCCCCATATTTTCGGGTGGCGGCTTTCTGCCTGACTTTGGGCTTTTTTGCCCTGACCATCTGTGACATTAGTCAGATGCTGATACCTAGGCTGGTAGGCCGAATTATCGATCTGCTGGCCGACCACAGCGCCACCGGCCGGTCTTTTTTGCCGATGTTAGGCATGATCGTCGGTCTAGCCGCCATCGTGGCCATTTTAAGATACGCTTGGCGCCATTTGATATACGGGTTTTCCCGGCGTCTGGAAAAAGATCTTCGCCGCCGGCTCCAGGAGCGGTTTCTGGCTTTGTCGGTCAGCTGGCACCAGACCAATTCCAGCGGCGATATGATGGCCCTGGCCACCAACGACATTGAGTCGGTGCGGTTAGCAGTGGGTTTCGGGCTGGTCAGTTTGGTCGATGCGGTAGTCCTGGGGCTTTCGGCGGTAGCTTTTATGCTGTCCATCGACCCATACCTTAGCCTGTGGGCCTTTATTCCGATGCCGCTGATCACCGTTTTGACCGGCCGGTTCGGAACCCTCATCTATCGCCGAATGCTTGATGCCCAGGACCTCTTTGGGCGGTTAACCGAAGTTGTCCGCGAGCAATTAAGCGGCCTTAAGGTCATCCGGGCTATGGCTCTGGAGCCTTTGGCCCAGGCCGAGGTGGCTGAGGTCAGCGAAAATTACATGAAAAAGAACATCCGCCTGTCGCTGCTGATGGGCGGATTTTTTCCGTTGATGGTTCTGTTAACCAATCTGGCTCTGGCCTTGACCCTCTACATTGGCGGGAAAGCCACCATTTTCGGCTCCATCAGCCCCGGTGACTTTGTAGCTTTTATCAGCTACCTGACCCTATTGTCATGGCCCATGATGGCCCTGGGCTTGACCTTGGGACTAATCCAGCAGGGCATGGCCTCCTTAGGACGGCTGGGACGGGTTTTAAAGGCCACTGAAAAATCGGTCCACCCACAAGGGCCGGCGGCTTTTAAGCTTCCGGAGGGACCATTTGAGATCCAATTTGAAAACGTCAGCTTCAGCTACCCCGGCGACCGGGGGGAGGTTTTGAAAAACATCAGCTTCAGTCTGCCGGCCGGAGAGGCCATCGGCCTGGCCGGACAAACAGGCTGCGGGAAAAGTACCCTGGCCGCCTTAATTGTCGCCCTCTACGAGCCGACCGGAGGTCGGATCCTCATCGACCACCGCGACAGTACCCAATGGCCGCTGGAGGACCTGCGGGGGCTTTTTGGCTACGTCCCCCAGGATGGACACGTCTTTACCGGCACCATGCGCAACAACCTGGCCTTTGGCTGCCCGCAGGCTTCCGATGAAGCCTTAATCAAGGCCGCTGAAGCGGCGGCCCTCCCGCTTGATCCCAAAGTTTTTCCCGAAGGGCTTGATACGCTGATTGGGGAAAGAGGCTTGACTCTCTCTGGAGGCCAGCGGCAGCGCCTGGCCCTGGCCAGAGCCCTGGTTCTGGACCCGCCCTTTTTAATTTTAGACGACACCCTCTCAGCGGTGGATGCGGCGGTGGAAGAACAGATTCTGTCTTCGCTCATCCCCCTGCGCCGAGGCCGAGGCACCCTGATTATCAGCCACCGGATGACCAGCCTGGCCCGGGCTTCCAGGGTCCTGAGCCTCGAAGATGGCCGGCTGTCCCAGGAGGGCAGCTTTGATGAGCTCATCTCGGCCAAAGGCTATCTGGCCAGGCTGGCCGAGCTGACCCGCCTGGGCGCCGACGGCTATGTGGCCCGTTCTTCTTCGATGACCAAAGTCAGGAAATAAACCAGTGAGCGAAGATCTGGGTCCTCAGAGGCCATTTACCAAAGACGATCTGGCCCTCCTTGGTCGGCTGTGGCCCATGACCGCTCCGCTTCGCGGCTTACTAGTCAAGGCGATTGTCATGGTCGTTTTGGCAGCCACCATCAGCCTGGCCCTGCCATATCTGACCAAAGTAGCCATTGACGGCTATATCCTGCCCCTGGCCAGGGTGTTTAAAATGAGGTCCCCAGGCGAGCTGTCCCCGCAGATGCGAGGTCGCCTGGAGCCCTCAATGTTTGTGTTTTCCGGGCAACCGGAGCTGTGGTTTTTGCCCAAAGGCCCAAGCGATCTGATCGACCGACGCCAGGAAAAGCTGCTAATTGAAGCTTCAATCCTTGATGAAAGCCGTTATTACCTGGCCCAGGTAGGTGACGGCGGGCTTTCGCAAGAACGGGTCCAAGAGATAAAAGCTGCTCTCCCCCAGACCCAGGTCCTGCCGCAGTACCTGGCGATCCTAGAAAATGATCTGCCCAGCGTCCCTGGGGCTGCGGTTATGGCCTTAAGAGGCGCCGACGTCCGGGGACTGGCCAAGCTAGCCATCTGGTTTGCCGTCCTGATGGTCTTGGGCTACGTCTTTGACTTGGGCCAGAGATACTATTTGGAAGCCGGTGCCCAAAAGCTCGGCCACACCTTGAGGATTGACCTTCTGGCTCACCTCTTTAGCCTTCGCCAGAGCTTTTTTGACCGCACTCAGACCGCCAGGTTGACTTCCCGTCTGACCAGCGACATCAACAACATCAACGCCCTGGTCAAATCCACGGCGGCTTCATTTTTCAGCGATTTTCTGAGCTTGGCCGGGGTGATAGTGATCATGTTCACTCTGTCGCCAAAACTTGCGGCAACAGCCTTGGTTTTGACGCCGCTGGCGGCGATCCTCTCCTACCGTTTCAGCCTGGTGGCCAGGTACCTCCAAAGGGATCTCCGAGCCAAAGTTGCGGCCATCAACCACTCCTTTGGTGAGCAGGCCGCCGGCATCGGCGTCATCCAGGCCTTCCGGCGGGAGAAAAAGACCTCGGAAGAATTTGAAGACTTAAACCATCAAAACTACCTGACTGGTTTTAAGCAGCTCCACTCAGTAGCCGTCTTTCTGCCTTTGGTGGATCTATGCTCCACTGTGGTCCTGGCCCTCATCCTGTGGGTTGGCGGACTGGGGGTCATTGATAATACCGTAAGTCTCGGAGTGCTGGCCGCTTTTGTCGGCTACACCAACCGCTTCTTTAATCCCATCAAGGATCTGGCCGAAAAGGTCAACACCTTTCAGGGGGCCTTTGCTTCACTTGAGCGCCTGGTGGGTTTACTGGAGCTGCACGAAACTCTTCCCCATCCCGCTGTCCCCCTGGCTCCGGTCCGCCCGGGCGGGGCTATGGAATTTAAAAACGTCTGTCTGCGCTATGGACCGGACATGCCCCAGGTCTTAACCGACATCAGTTTCAAAGTCGAAAGGGGCGAAACGGTGGCCTTGGTCGGCAGCACCGGGAGCGGAAAATCCAGCCTCATCAACTTGATGCTCCGCTTCTACGACCCGGTCTCGGGCTCGGTCATCTTTGACGGAATCGATCTCACTGACCTGGACTTAAAACTTCATCGCCGCCGGGTGGGCCTGGTCACTCAAGACGTATACTTGTATTCAGCTCCGGTCATCGACAACCTAAGACTAGGCCGCATCGATCTGCCGGCCGAAACCGTCATCCAGGCAGCCAAAGCAGTCGGAGCCCACTACTTTATTGAAAAACTCCCCATGGGTTACGATGAACCCTTGGGGCCGGGAGGCCGTGGACTCTCCGCTGGCCAAAGACAATTGATCGCCTGTGCCCGGGCTTTGATCGAGGCCCCGGAACTGGTCATCCTGGACGAGGCCACCGCCTTTGTCGATTCTGAAACCGAACTTTTAATTGAGCAGGCCATGACCACTGTTTTTAAAGGACGGACCTCGGTGGTCATAGCCCATCGCCTGTCGACCATCAGGCGAGTGGACCGAATCATGGTGCTGGACCGGGGTCGTTTGGTTGAAAACGGTACCCACCGCTCTTTAATGGATAAAAAAGGAATCTACTATCATCTGGCTAGTCTCCAAGGCCTGAGTTGAGTCCGCTATGGATTACCAAGACCGCCGCCGCCATCGCCGAGAGCTAATTTCCATTGAAAAAATAATAGATCGCTCAGCTAATAGCGGCTTTCTCCATTTCATGTCCAACCGGGCCCGCCTGACCGAACTCTGGCGACAAACTGTTGGACCGGAGGTGGCCGCCAAAACCAATATCCGTTCCTTTGAGCTGGGCCGGATGGTGGTAGCCGTCCAGGGTCCGGCCTACCTGGAACGCTACCGCTACCTAATTGAAAATTGGAAAAAACGTCTAAATATTGAGTACGGCGATGAAGTGGTGACCGAGATAGTCCTGCGAATCGGCGAATCGTAATAATGATCAGGCTGGCGTAAGGCTGGTGACCATTTTCCTGCTCTTTTACACCCCTCACACCCATCTTTTGATGTGCTTGGCCACAAGACCGACTTAGCTGATAGCCAGTGGCAGGTCCTAATTGGCCGAGCTGATTTAGCAAAGGGCAGTTTGGTCCCAAGGTTAGAGTTTGATAAACTCAGACCAATTGCCAGACTCCAGTAGCCGACCAATTTTGAATTGGGCCGCCTAAAAAACCAGATGTTTAAGGCCTTAAACTAAGCAGGAATACTGTTGGGCAATGTCGTTAGCAATATCCAAGGGTACTCAGAGCAAAGGATGATTCAAATCATCGTTGATGGAGGGGCGCCTCAGGAGGCGCTCAGTTTAGCAAACCAAAGACTTAAGGCCAACAGTGAAGAACTCCTAATGCCTCTTGAGGCCAACCCGGCGTTAGAAGACCGAAGTATCCTTAAAGGACTATTGAGTCAGGTCAATTACTTTGAATATAAGGTGGTGCGTACGGATAAATACTCTTAAAAGAAATGACGTCTTCAATGTCAGCATCTTAAGGAATTTTATATTTAATAATACGTTGACGCGATTATCTTTAGCCAATAATTACTTTAATATCATCTAAATCTGTTGATATTTAATACTTTTTTTTCAAGGCAGACATACTCAGGCATGATACTATAGCCATTTTTAATTGATATAATCACACTTTTTAGCTAATAATAACACCACCAAAACACTAAAGCATCATTTTAACAAATCCCGGTCTTCCGCAAGGAGGAGCGGGATTTTCTTTTTCACTGGTTTTATTTTGGACCTTGTCTTTGGTTCAAAAATTTGAGTTTTGGGCTAGACCTTTTCAATTATTAACTTAAATTAGGTATATTTGCCTCATTGGAACTCCCATAGTGGCGGTTAGTTTTTAGGTCATGCCAGGATATCGGCTGGCAGGAACTGGAGTTTGAGCTTCTGGTCCACGGTTTTGGCCAACCAATATCACCGGCAACCAGTCTCCCTTTCTTCGTGGTCGCTCTCGATAAGTATGCTCGATCGGTAAAATCTCATTTTTGCAATTTTGCCATTTTTAACATTCTTAAATTACTTATAAAAAATTTCAGAATACAGTATTTTGAGGATTTTTACCGGTTATCAAATATGATCCATTGGTAAAAACCCTCAAACCATGAAATTGATAAAATTTTTATCAATAAATCCAATATATTAAAAACGGGATTTTGCCAAAAAAGGGGTTTTTACAGGAGCATCAAA
>JAISWF010000081.1 GCA_031271165.1 Deltaproteobacteria bacterium | reverse complement strand
AAACCTGATGAAGTTCCCCCGCCAATTTGGTGGCGGGATTCGATCGGACGACTTGACGATGCAAGTCTGGGGCCAATCTTGCCCCTTTGACTGCTTTTTTTTTGAGAGGTTTGATGATTTCGTCCTGTGGCCCAATACCCTTCTTCTTGACAATTGTTCCAACTGCTGTTAACAAGTCGGTAGCATTGGCCCCGGCCAGGCAGTTATCTCGACCTGACCACGGAAAAAATGACCGAAGCATGCCCTTAAGCCAGGTACTTTGTTTGGGCGCCGATGAAAAGATCAGAAATTGATTGTCATTGAGCGGCCAGTCACTTTTTTATAAATACAGGAAAGTAACATGCAGGAGAGAATGAGAGCCCACCAGCTTTCCCGGGAGCAGGCGGACAAACTTTTGAATACCGCCCAGATCGGTCATCTGGGCACTTTTGGTCTGAACGGATACCCTTATGTATTGCCGGTCCATTTTGTACATATTGATGGAGTGATCTATTTCCACGGACTGAACCAAGGACAAAAACTTGATAACATCGAACAAAACCCCAAGGTCTGTTTCCAGATTACCGGCGACTACTGCTATCTCCAAGCCGATGTCCCCTGCGACACAAACACCGCCTATCAAAGTCTGGTCTGTTTAGGGAAGGCCTTCCTAGTTGAAGATTCAGCTTTGAAGGTAAAGGTATTGGAGGCGGTGGTGGAAAAGTTTACCCCTCAGCACAAAGGCAAAGCCTTTCCAGAAACTATGCTGGAGGTGACGGCTGTAGTCGGCATCAAGGTGGATGAACTCACTGGCAAATACTACTCCTGAGTGAAGAGTCAACAAAATGGCCGACTTTTAAACACCACTTTGGCAAGTATCAGTCAATGGCTGTGAGGGGTGTTCATCATGTATGCAGAAACAGACGACTTAAACATCATCGCTTACGTCTGCGAAGCCGACAATTGCCGGGGAAAGATAATTTCGCTTCTCCTTGGCGTGGGGCAGCTCCTTTCCGAGCAAAACGACATCGTCACCGCTCTCGACCGTCTCTTGGGCTACATGAAGACCGAGATGGGCATGGAGCGCTGCATGGTCAGTCTGCTGCACCGTGAGTCAGGGCAAGTCTTCGTCTACCGGAGCCTGGGCATCACGCCCAGTGAACAAGACCGGGGAACCTATCAGCTGGGCGAGGGGATCACCGGAAAGGTGGTTGAAACCGCCCAGCCCATCGTGGTCAGAAGGATCCGAGATGAGCCTGGATATCTAAACCGCACCGGCAGCCTGGCTACCGAAAGGGATAGAGACAACTCCTTTATCTGCGTTCCCATTAAACTTGGCCGTAAGGTCCTTGGAGCCATCGGGGCGGTGAGACACTACCAGACCGACCAATTCATGGACAAACACGTAAAAGTCCTTGGGGTCATGGCCCACATGCTCTCCCATGCTGTGGAGCTGTACCTTGTTGAAAACATTGATAAGGTTGAGTGGGAAAGACGCACCCGTACGCTATTGGGCGAGCTCAAGGAGAGATACCACCCATCCAACATCATAGGTGTCTCCAAGCCCATGCTGGAAGTCTATGAACTGATTCGCAAGGTCTCGGCCACCAAAACGACAGTACTGCTTCTGGGAGAAAGCGGGGTCGGAAAAGAAATGGTAGCCAATGCCATCCACTACGGCGGCTTAAACGCTGGTGGCCCCTATGTTAAATTTAACTGTGCCGCCCTACCGGAAAGCATTGTTGAAAGCGAACTCTTCGGCCACGAGAAAGGCTCATTTACCGGGGCCGAATTCCGCAAGGGCCGTTTTGAGGCGGCAGAAGCAGGGACGATCTTTCTTGACGAGGTCGGCGAACTGTCTCTGAAGGTTCAGGCCAAGCTGCTAAGACTTCTCCAGGAGAGACAGTTTGAAAGAGTGGGCGGAAACAAGAGTATAAATCTTAATATCAGAGTGATCGCTGCCACTAACCGGGACCTGAGAACCATGGTGGATGAGGGCACTTTCCGTGAAGATCTCTTTTATCGTCTGGACATCTTCCCGATCATGATCCCACCCCTAAGGGAAAGGGACAGTGACATTGTCAGCCTGGCTGAACACTTCCTCCTTCATTACGCCAAGGAAGCTGAAAAATCAATTTCAAACATCTCGGTCTCGGCTATGAACCATCTTCTGGCCTACTGCTGGCCAGGTAACGTTAGAGAACTGGAAAACGTTATCCACCGGGCGGTCATACTGGCCGATGACAGTATCCTGCATGCCCACGATCTGCCTCTCCACATCCGGCAGCCAGAGACAGGCGGAACGACAGCCCAAACAAGCTTAGATGACCGTTTAGCCTCAATAGAGTATGACATGCTTGTAGAGACTCTGCGCCGCTCCCAGGGTAACACCACCGAAGCAGCCAAATCGCTTGGCCTGACCAGGAGAACCATTGGTCTGCGCATGAAACGCTTTGGCCTCACCTACAGACAGTTCCGAACCTCCAGCCAAAAACCGGACAACTAACAAGACCAAATAGGTTTGAATAGTAAAACTGTTTTTTTCATAACGCCTTGTCAGCCACACCTTGTTGGGTATTGACATCTCTTAAGCACTTGTCATTGGCGATGATTGGCTCCTTGGCATCTGTAGAACGCAGCTTCCGGCCAGGGGATTTTTTTATTTCTGGCGGTGTACCTACCCGTTAGCGGGCTGCTTTGCCCCCCAGTTTAACCAAGGAGAGGTCCAAAAATTATCTTTGATTTTTTAAATTTTAAGCCTTATTACTTGGGCTATGAAAACTAATGGTTTGACCAAATAGTCCCGCTAATCAAAATCTGCCGGCCGTTAACGATCCTGCCACTGCTTGGCCAGCCATTATTCCGGCCGGTCTAAAGCAAAACTCTTTCGAGTATTGCCTCCATTGAAACTCCTCAATTTTATTTCCGCTATTTCACTTTTAAAATTAAAAGGGCTGCGATTCAGATAGAGTTCAAGAGCTGTCAGTGCTTTTGAAACGCTGAAAGCAATAGGCAAGGCCTTGCGAAAACAGCTCTAAGAACTGAGCAGATCCTATGATTTATGAGTTTGAGGCAAAATACAACAAGGCCTGGGCCAAGATTGAAGAAAATAATAAGGCCGAAGGTGACCTGGTGCTCTTAAACAAGCTAAATAGGGCCCAGCGGCCATATGGAGCCAGACTGGTTTTTTGATCGTTATTGGCAACCAGCGAGCTTTCAAGAAGAAAAAAATGCAGTGGGAAACTTTAGCCATCTGCCCCCAGATTAAGGATTTTCAATCACCGGCAGCAGTTACCCGAACAAGGACCCCTTGTTTTTGTCGGGGACTTAACATATAATTCTACAGTATCACTAGATTTTTAGTTATTTGACCTTTGGCTAACTGACGTTAATTTGTTTGGCCTTTTTCAGCCTCGGCGAAATATGCGGTTAAAAACCCATCGCCGTCATCAACCCCCAAGGAGGAAGTTCTGCATGGACCAAGATAAAAAACTGACCACAGCGGCCGGTGCCCCGGTGGTCGATAACACCAATGTGGTCACCGCCGGTGATCGCGGGCCCATGACCCTACAAAATCCATGGTTTATTGAAAAGCTGGCTCATTTCGATCGCGAGGTGATCCCTGAGCGCCGTATGCACGCTAAAGGGTCCGGGGCCTTTGGGACCTTTACCGTAACCCACGACATCACCCAATACACCAAGGCCAGCGTATTTTCGGAGGTCGGTAAAAAAACCGAGGTTTTTGTTAGGTTTTCCACCGTAGCCGGTGAGCGTGGGGCGGCAGACGCTGAGCGCGATATCCGAGGCTTTGCCATCAAATTTTACACGGCGGAAGGCAACTGGGACCTGGTCGGCAACAACACTCCAGTTTTTTTTCTCCGCGATCCACTCCGCTTTCCTGATCTCAACCACGCCGTCAAGCGTGACCCTAAAACCAATCTGAGGTCGGCTCAAAACAACTGGGATTTTTGGTCCATGCTTCCAGAAGCCCTCCATCAGGTGACCATTACCATGAGCGATCGGGGGATTCCGGCCACCTACCGGCACATGCACGGCTTTGGCAGTCACACCTTCAGCCTGATCAACGCCAAAAATCAACGGGTCTGGGTCAAGTTCCACCTGGCCACCCAACAGGGCATCAAAAATCTAACTGATCAAGAGGCGGCGGCCATTGTGGCCAATGACCGCGAGAGCCACCAAAGAGATCTGTTTGATTCAATTGAAAGGGGGGATTTCCCTCGCTGGACCGTTTCCATCCAGGTCATGACTGAAGAACAGGCCACAAACCACTACGAAAACCCCTTTGATATCTCCAAAATCTGGCGGCACAAGGAATTTCCCAAAATTGAGGTCGGGGTCTTGGAACTCAACCGCAACCCGGAAAATTACTTTGCCGATGTCGAGCAGGCGGCCTTTAACCCCGCCAACATCGTTCCAGGCATCGGGCTTTCCCCTGACAAACTCCTGCAGGGGCGTTTGTTTTCCTATGGCGATGCCCAGCGTTACCGCTTGGGGGTCAACCATCATTCCATCCCAGTCAACGCCTCTAAAAATGGATACCATGCCTATCATCGCGACGGGCAAATGCGTGTTGACGGCAATTACGGCGGCCTCACCTCATATCAGCCCAACAGTTTCGGGCAATGGGCCGAACAGCCCGATAAACGCGAGCCGCCGCTGGAACTCAAAGGGGTCATGGATTCCTACGAGCCCAAGAGCGACGTCACCGATGACTGTTTTAAGTATCCAGGTGACCTCTATCGCTTGATGACTGAGCCTCAAAAGGCTATTCTCATCGACAATACCGCCAGCAACTTGGATGCGGTCAGTGACAACGTCCGGGCCAGGCATGCCGCCCACTGTTATCTAGCCGACCCTGATTATGGTACCCGCCTGGCTAAGGCCGTCAAAGTTGATTTGGACTTGGTCAAAAAGCTGGCCAAAATGACCTTCAGCGAACGGATGGAGGCTACCAGTCAGAAATAAGTGGGCGGCAGGTTTGGCCCTGTTCAAGGAGATAAAAATTCGACCGTTGCGGCCATGGCGACGGTCGAATTTTTTTTAACACTTGAACAAGACGCTGCTGTTGAGTAAGTTGACCTATGAAAGCAAGGAAAGCAGCGCCGATTATGACCGGCTGGTCGGTGCCTTCCATATATTATAAAAATTAATAAAAAAAAGCCTCAGTTAAATAAAAAATTCAAGAGTCCCAGTTGAGGCATTTCCACTGATTTCAGAACACCTGCTGCTTTGGAGCAGCGCCGCATTGACCTCCTCAGAGTACTACTGGGTTCGCAGGCCTCGAAAAGGGCCGCTTAATTCGCCGGGCTTGGTTAATCCCTCTTCTGGGGGTGCGGCCTTTGTTTCCTGGTCACCAGAACTAACGGGCATCGGCCAGGGAGCTTCTTTGCCCGATCTTGATTTCTGACATTATTAAAACGCTTGCCTGTAACTCACCCAATTCGGATATCGCCTGCTGGCCGGACGCTAAAGACCTTATTTCCGATTTGACTTTTAATATTGGCGAATTGGTGCCTTCGGCTCTTCATAAGTCAGACCTTCTTTTCTTTTCCATCACAATTTTGACCTAACCACCATCAGTTATAATTTTGTCAACCAGAGGGGCGCTGGCTTCCTTGAGTGGACAACCTGCGTCAAGACAGAAGCCTTTGGACCTTCCAACTGACTTTGGCCGAAAATTTACAGTCAACCAGCGGCCTACTGAGTGTTTGGTTTTCTTTTTTCGGCAAATTTAGATTTTAAAGTTTTTATTTGAGGGAATTTTGGGCAGTTTTTCCATAGACTGGACAACCGGGCTCCTCTCAGGTAAAATAAATAATGGTAATTTGCGCCATCGTCTTGTCCTACCTCGACGCCTGGCCCTGGACAATAGCTGAGCTCGCCGCCGTAAATCAGTCAGTTCTTTGGTTGGCCACGGCATCTGGCATTTCGGACGTAGTGTTTTTTTCTTTTGGGAGTGTTGAAACCAAATGGTTGTATTCTTTCGTAAAATTTCGGTCGTCGCCCTGGTCTTGGGTTTTGGCCTTTTGGCCATCGGCACCACAGCCAGGGCCCAATCGGTCGTGGTCCAGGTCATGAGCCTGCAAACTCAAGAAGCGGCCTCGGCCGAGGTTTCCCGTCTCCTTGAGCAGGGCGCCCCCTCTTTTTATCGGGCTGAGGAAGTGGCAGGTTCCGGCATCAGATACCGGGTATTTTTGGGTCCCTTCGACAGCCGTGAGGAGGCCATCGGAGCCTCAGAAGCCTTAAAGAGCTCTGGATTGGTTGAGGGATACATCGTTAGGGATTCTGCACCTTCGGCCGTGGCGGCGGCCCAGCCCCAAGCGCCAACTTCGGCTCCGGCCCAGACCGGTGGTGAATACTGGCCGCCTCCGCCGGCCCAGCCGACAGCTGCGCCGGTAGTAACAACACCGGCTGGTCAAACCGGGGCTCAAGCCCAGACTAGCAGTGAATACTGGCCGCCTCCGCCGGCCCAGCCGACAGCTGCGCCGGTAGTGACAACGCCGGCTGGTCAAACCGGGGCTCAGGCCCAGACCAGCGGTGAATACTGGCCGCCTCCGCCGGCCCAGCCGACAGCTGCGCCGGTAGTGACAGCGCCGGCTGGTCAAACCGGGACTCAAGCCCAGACCAGCGGTGAATACTGGCCGCCTCCGCCGGCCCAGCCGCCGGCCTCTCCGGCCACTACGACCGTGGTCACCCCTCCGGCTAACCAAGGCGGCGTAGAATATTGGCCGCCTCCGCCTTCCCAGGTGCCGGCCGGAGCCCAAGTGGTGACAGCTCCGGTCGATCCAACGGGGGCTCAAGTCAAAAACACCGTCGAATACTGGCCGCCTGCACCTTTGCCGCAGTCGACGGCGGCTCCGGCGGCTCCGGCCGCCCCAGCCGCAGTGCCGGTGAATCCAGTGGCCGCTGGCGTTCCGGCTGGAACCCCGGTCTTAGGCGCTCCCGGCCAGCCGACCGTCGCCCCGGGGCCGACTCCGGTTAATCCAGCCGTCGCTGGCGTTCCAGTAGCCACCCCGGTTCTGGGTAACCCCCCGCCGCCGGTTACGGTCGCTCCCAAAGCTGCGGCTACTCCGGCCATGGCCAACCAGGGTTTTGTTATTTTGGCCGATCTTTCTTCGAGCATGCGCCGCCTCTCGCCCTGCTTGGGGAGCTTGGTTAAGCAGGAGGCAGTCAACACTCTTTTGCGTAAGATTAACCGCAGAATTCCTAATCAGCCTTACCAGGCGGCACTGAGGGTTTTCGGGTACAAGCAGGCCTGGACCCGCAAAGATTATACGGCCCTTTACTACGGACCAGGTCTCTACGATCGGGGAGCTCTGGAGACAGCCATCGGCCGGCTTTTTGCAGCCGATTCCATTTCGCCCTTCGGCTGGGCCTTGGCCGACAGTGAAAACGAGCTTTCAGTCATGAACGGCTCAAAGGCTGTTTTGATGTTTGCTGATTTTGAGGTCACGGCCGACGCCGGAGCCCCGGCCGATAAGGCCAAAAATATTCGCCGCAAATTTGGCGATTCGACCAAGGTTTACACTTTCTATGTCACCAGGCAAAGCGAAGCCCCAAGACTGGCCAAAAGCATTGCCGCCGCTGGTGGTGGCAATGCCTATGATGTCTGCAACATGCTTGGTAACGAGGTGGCTTTTGAGGCTATGATGACCGAGATTTTCGGGCCGGCCGATGTCCCTAAGTGCCAAGACAGTGATAACGACGACGTCTGTGATGATCGCGATGTTTGCCCCTCTACTCCTCTTGGCGCTCCCGTTGATGAGCGAGGCTGCTGGATAGCGGCTTATTCGCAGTTTTTCGACTTTGACAAATCGGATGTCAAATCAGCTTTTCATCCTCGGATTAAATACGCTGCTGAGCTTATTACCAAAAATCCCGGTATCGGGGTTATCACCATCGCCGGTCACACCGACTCCAAAGGGACGGATGCCTACAATTTTGACCTGGGTAAACGCCGGGCTGAAGCAGTCAAGGAGCTGTTAGTAAAATACGGGGCTCCGGCCGACCGGCTTATCGTAGAATCTTTCGGTAAATCCAATCCCATTGCCGAAAATGATACTGAGGAAGGCCGGGCCAAAAATCGTCGGGTGGAGTTCCACGTCGGCGATGTGCCCAAGTAATAAGCCTTCCGAAAACGTCAACGGTCCGTCCAGAGAGCCGGTGCTCCCTGGACGGACCGTGAGAAGCATAACCTATGATAGGACCAGTAAACAGGGGTAACATTGCTTCAATCTGGGCGGCGGCCACCTATCGCACGGCTCTCCACAGCGAACGGACTAACGTCACCCAGTATTTGACCAAAAGCGAAGCCCAAGCCATGGCCCACAACTCTGTTGGCCCAATGCAGAGGTTTACCTATCTTACGCCCCAGCTTACTCCGGCCTCGGAAGGAAAGCACAGCCGGATTCCTGATCTGACCAAACAAAACTACAGCGCTCTGGCTGACGCTCAGAGTCATTACCACGCTGGCGACTATTTGCCTCAAAATTATAACGCCTTGGGTCAGGTCGCCCATATCGCCGATCAGGCTTCGGCTGGGGTCGTCATTAACCGGGTTATCTGAACTCTCTTTAATATCTTTAATTGTTCGGCAATGTTTTCGATCAAATTTTGAGGGCGAGTCGGGTATGACTTCAATTCAGCGAGGATTTAGAACTAAATTAGATAAACTGCCAGGTGAGCTACCGCTCCCCTAAAGGGAACCGGCTTCTGAAAAGAGGTCGGATGGTTCACAAGACTAAGGTATGGAAACGTGTCTACGTTGGATTAGTCATGACACCCAGGGTTGTCGCCTCAGAGCCTGGCTCTGTCGTTATGAGTTAAAAGTTCTCAAGCGGTGGGAACGGTGCTTATGATGTAAAAAGCTTTTCCAACATTGTCGAGAGGAAGTCCAGGCTGTGGTTTGGTAA
>JAISWF010000011.1 GCA_031271165.1 Deltaproteobacteria bacterium | reverse complement strand
GCTTTGAACAGAAAGGTCGTAAGCTGCGCTATGGGGAAATCACTAAGAAGCAGAGCGACATCTATGAGGCACTCGGTATCAAGCCTCCGACATAGTGATGATATTCTGGGAATGCAGGTAAAATGGGCTTATCTCCAGCCGCAGGGACTATTTAACTGTGTCTTAGGTTTTTTTGAGGACTTAATTGAAATTTGATAGAACCAAAAAGCAAGCCGCTGGCAAAAAAGGATCGGCCGCCAAAACTGCCGGAGTCGGAGCGGCCGTCCAAGCTAAAAAGCCGGCCAAGAAGATTTCACCAAGTCGGCGCCAGGCCTCGGCTGGTCGGAAGGCGGCGGCCAAAAGTCAATCGGCTGACCGGCCAAAAGATAACGGCCCTCAATTGACCCAAGAGCCCGGAAAAGTAGCTCTTGAGAGTTATCCGTCGGCCGAAAACCGGCCATTTTCTTCGCCTCTGGAAGTTTTGCGGGGGCGCCGGATCGTTTTGACGGTCACCGGCGGGGTGGCGGCTTACAAGGCCGCTGAACTGGCCAGGCTCCTCACCAAAAACGGGGCTCAGGTCAGGGTGCTCCTGACCAAGGCCGCCGAATGTTTTGTAACGGCGCTGACTTTTTCCTCCCTGACTGCCCAGCCGGTGGCTTCGGACCTCTGGGCGGAGACCTCGGCTAGGGAAAACGTCGCCCATGTGGCCTGGGCTCAATGGGCCGAAGTGATGGTTACCGCCCCGGCCACGGCTAATTTTCTGGCCAAATTGACTCATGGTTTAGCCGACGATTTAGCTTCCTCGGTGGCCCTGGCTTTTGGCGGCCCCCGCTTGGCGGCTCCGGCCATGAATACCGGCATGTATCTCAATCCAGCCACCCGTACCAACTTAGAACTTTTGCGGCAAAGAGGTTATCGGATTTTGGAAAGCCCCGAAGGTCTTTTGGCCTGCGGCTCAGTTGGGGCCGGCCGCCTGGCTGAAATCAGGGAAATCGCCTGGGAGACGGCCCGGCTTTTGACCGGCGGCCCTTTGGAAGGGCGGCGGGTGGTGGTGACCGGCGGAGCCACCCGGGAGCCTTGGGACGACATTCGCTTTTTGTCTAACCGCTCCAGCGGACGGATGGGCGCCTGTTTGGCTGCGGCCGCCTGGCTGATGGGGGCTGAAGTCACCTTCATAGCCGGGCCGGCGGCCATTGTTCCCGAGGTCAGCCCTGAGGGTCTTAAGATCGTCAGAATACAAACCTGTGAGGAGCTTTTGGCGGCAGTTAGAAAAGCCATTGAGGGCGCCTGGGCTCTGGTCATGAACGCCGCTCCGGCAGATTTTAAGCCGGCTGAAAAGGTCGCCGGCAAGATCCGCAAATCTAAAGATAAATTGCCCCAACTAGCTTTGACCCGGACCCCGGACATATTAAAGACCCTGGCTTCGGAGCTGGGCCGGACGATTAGAGTGGGTTTTGCCGCTGAAGACGGAGATAATCCGGTCCAAAGGGCCCGCCAAAAGCTCAAAGATAAAAATCTTGACTATATCTGTGCTAACCGAGCCGGCGGGGCGGGAGATACTTTTGAAAGCCCCGATATTGAGCTGACCTTTTTGTCTGCGGCCGGCCGGGAGATACCCATAGGGCCGGTTCCCAAATTTCAGGCTGCCTGGACTCTTTGGGAACTTTTGGCCGCCGGAACCAAGCGGAGCTGACCGGAGTCCGGCCGGCTTCCAAAGTTAAAAACCGGCAAGTGTATCTCCTAAATCGGTTGATATTTTGGCTTTGGGGACTGGAGATCTTTAAGGCGTCTGAAAATGAGTTTTTCCAAGGTTAGTAACAAAAAAGCCCCGGCAAAGGGGCTTTTAGTTGTTTTGGCCTGTTTGGCGCAAGTGTCAAACCCAGTTAGCTGAGAGCCGAGCCGTCTGGGCGAATTGATTTGGGCAATTGTTGCCAACAGGCGCTGGCTTTGGCCAAGTTCGGTTAGTTGGGCAGAAAAGTGTTAATCGAATCTTTTCAGGATTAATCCTGGGGGTAGATGCCTCAGAAGGGCAAATCATCATCTGTCGGCAGATTGGAGCCTTGCTGCTGTTCAGCCGGAGCGGCGGCCGGTTCACTTTCTTCAGTTTGAGCCGCCCTTGGAGCATCATAACCATTTTGCGGTTTTTGGTATGAGTTGCCGGAAGGCGGGCGGCGATCGTCTTGAGAATAACTGCTAGGCCGCGACGAGCGGTAATAGCCTCCTCCATCTTCACGGCGTTCGCTTTCGCTTCTCGGAGTACCAAGCATCTGCATGTTGGAGGCCACGATTTCGGTAATGTAGCGCTTGTTGCCGTTTTGGTCCTCCCAGGACCTGGTCTGGATACGACCCTCAATATAGACGGTTCGTCCCTTGCGCAGATATTCGTTGGCGATCTCCGCTAACCGGTCAAACATGACGATGTTGTGCCACTCGGTTCTGTCTTCTCCGCCCCAGCGCTCGGTGGTGGCCAGCGAAAAATTGACCATGGCCTTGCCGGATTGGGTATACTTCATATCAGGGTCTTTGCCCAAATTTCCTACCAAAATGGCCTTGTTTATTCCTGCCATCTAGTCTCCTTGTCTGTCTTTGCCATTAAGAGCCCTTGAGCTTGCGGGCCCGTGCCGGACATCTAATTTTGGTGATTCAAAGTTTGGTTGTCTTTACGAGTTGCCGGCTGTCCCTGGTCTGATACGGCCATCAACGCGTCTAAAAAAAACAGTCTACTCTTCATAACAATGGATGACCTCAAAAAACAGGCCATCGTGACTTTAGTGGCCATTACCTTTGGTTTCGACCGGGTTTATGACCTAAAGTTGGCGGCAGGTCTAAAGAGCCGGGGATTAAACCATCCGGCCAGTTGTGATTCTACCTCAGGAGTTTTTTAAAGTAAAGAAGGGCCAAGTCCTTAATCGGAATTTTAGGTGGTTTAGGAAGCGGGGATCAAAAAAGGTATTTTGTCTGCCAGCTACACTATAACCAGACGGTTTTAAGTAAAAAAGGTACCTTTCAACTTGGTTTTTCTGTCTGGCGAAAATCAAAAGACCGTCTTTGGGGGCCCTTTGACATTAAAGCGGAAATTTTCCGGACAGGGTCTGATAGGGTGCAGATCTAATAGTTGAACCGCTAAAGTTATTGAGGGCAACGGAATAATAGGAACCCATTCAGATTGATTATCTCTTATTTATTCAATTTATTTTTAGTGCGCCGTGGAAAGGCGCATATACCTAGCGGTGTTGAAATACCCGCCCGGCAACTTAACTGCTCCAGCCGGTAGCAACCTTGAGGGTCATGGAGGTATACTAGCGAGCGTTTAAAATTCCAGTAAATAAAAATTTATGGTATAAAAGGGCAATCAAATTATGGAGGCGATTGCTCTATGAACGAAAAGTGTACCCCGAAACGTGGAAGGCCAGC
>JAISWF010000010.1 GCA_031271165.1 Deltaproteobacteria bacterium | reverse complement strand
TGAGTCCTGGCGATAGACATAAGTGGTGCCGTTTGGATTGTGGTGGTAGGTGAGGCTTGACATTAGAAAACTCCTTCCTGTTTTTGATATAATATCTACATTGTAGCTAATTATCAAGCCCTTTTTTAAGGGAATTTTATATTTTCCGGCGAAAGACAGGCCACATGAGCCAGCGCAAAAAAAAACGCCTCCTGCGGAAACGGTTAAATTATAGTACTCTCAGCGATATCTTGGGGTCGGCGGCATCAGAGGTCAGGGCCAGGGCCATCTGACCTAGCTACAGTTTTTTGTGATTTTGAGGTTAAACCCACCCACCCAGGGCCCACCAAAAAAAAGCCGGGGCTACCTAATAGCTGACCCGGCTTCTGAGTTGAAAAAAACTGCTGGCACCGCTTAAGGCCGAATGACCATGGCCACCGCATTGGGCAGGACGGTTATAGGGGCCATAGGATCGCCGATCAGAGCCTCGGCCTGCCGGAGAGCCTCGCTGAGAGTGGCCGCTTTTTTCATCCCCAAGGCTTCCACATCTTTGGCCTCGGCTTTGGTGACCATTATTACCCTGCGTCTTCTCAAGATGGAAGCCGTCAGCTGGATCACCCACTGGTCTGGGACCGTCTCATCTCTTTGACGGCTTTCTATTTGCTCAAGCAGGGCCTCCAAAGAGCTGGCCCTTTTAAAACTGTCTAAAAACGATTCCGACCCGTGTCCGTCCCGGCATTCGTTGACGGCGATGATCACCGCCCCTGGCTGGCAGGTCAAATCGGCCTGCATAATGGACTTGGTCGACTGATAAATGTTTTGGTCCAGTGGATAACCGCCATTGGAGGTAATTACCACCGGAGCCGGGATCGCTTTAACCGATGACTGGCTAAGGACATACTCGCAGCCTTTGAGGTGAGCCGCCTCAACCTCGCCGGCCACGGCCAAAGAAACACGCTTTTCCTCATTTAAAGTCACATTCAAAATAAAGGCCAGTCCCGCTTTTCTGGCCGCAAAGAGCATGTCCTCCCGGAAAGGGTTCCCGTCCAAAGAGCCCGGCCGGGCCTTGGGATGAACGGTAAACTCGGCGTTGTGGCTGGCCAGGACGGTTTTAAAGGCGCATATGCCAGGGAGTACGCTTTTGGGGCCGCCGCTGAATCCGGCAAACTGATGGGGCTCAATAAACCCTTCGGCCACCAGCAGGTCGGCCTCGACCGCCAGACGGTTGACCCGAAATTCCCCGCCCGAGGGCAGAATGCCCAGGGAAACCAAATTGGTCTCGTCTAAGGGATCGTGGTTTATAATCCGCTCATTAATAAAAATCTCTTCCCCAAACTTGGTTTTGATCTCCTCTGGAGTGGAACTGCGGTGGCAGCCCACCCCGATGATAATCGTAATTTGGGCCTCTGGAGAAGTTTTCCGGATCTGGGCTAAAATAAGAGGCATGGTCAAGCGGCTGGGAACTGGCCTGGTGTGGTCGGAGGTTAAAATAACCACCTTTTTTTGACCCCTGGCCAGCTCACTGAGAGGAGGAGAGCCGACCGGATTTTTCAAGGCCTCCGAAATCAAGGTTAATTCGTCCGTCCTGGCCGGGCCTTCTTTATGGGTCAGGGCCAAAATATTGACCACTCTTGAACCGTCCACAACGACCTGTTCATAGCCCGTACCGTAGGGAATGGCCAGAGAGAGCGGCTCCATCTTACAAGCCTTTGATAGCTTCAACGCCGTATTCTTTGCACAGACCCACCAAATAGTCCTTGGTGGCCTGGTCCAGAAAAACTCCTTTTTCCAGAGAAAGAGCCCGGGCTTCCTTTTCCTTCTCCCCATGGATATAGATCCGGTCCTGACCTTCAGCTTTGCCGCTTTCGCGGATGGATTTGAGGATCTGCCCGATGTGAGATTGGATATCTTCAGCCTTTCCGAACAGGTCCATCCGAAGGGCGCCAAAAAAGTGGGCAATCTGGCCGCTACCGCCCTTTGAATATGTTTGGAGGCTGCTGGCCCCCAAAGAAAGCCCGGAACACAAAAGTTCCACCAAAAGAGCCAGCCCGAAACCCTTATGACCTCCGGATTCTTCGCCAACCCCTCCCAAATACAAGTGCCCGCCGTAATTGGTCTGATAAAAGGTTTTCTCAAAGGCCGTGGCGTCAGTTACTTCCAGACCTTTCTCATCGACCACCCAGCCCAAGGGCATGGGCTTATGGCGCCGATCATAAAGCTCAACCTTGCCGTGAGTGACCGTGGTCGTGGCCATGTCTAATAGAAAAATCTGACCGTTGGCCTCCGGGATGGCTACGGCGATGGGGTTGGTGCCTAAAATCCGCAAATTTCCGAAAGTCGGGACCCCGGCGATGTAGGTATTGGTGAAAGCCATCCCAATCATCTGTTCCTTGGCCACTTGTTCAGCCCAGTATCCCGCAATGCCGTAATGATTTGAATTGCGGACGCTGGAGTAACAAACCCCGGTGGTTCGGGCTTTATCGATGGTTTTTTTGACGGCAAAATCGGCAATATAGCAGCCCAGCCCGGCCTGCCCGTCAATGACCAGCGAGCAGGGGGTTTCATGGACTATTTGGGGAACCCTGCCAGGATGGGCATGACCCTGATTTAAGTTGGTCCGATAAAAAGCCAGACGGGAAACCCCATGAGAGGCAATGCCCCGGGCATCGGCTTCCACCAAAATGGTGGCCGTAATTCCAGCCTCCTGAGGGCTGTATCCGAAGCCCTTGTGCAATAAAGATGATGTTAATTCTACTAAATCATTGAAAGAAACATTGTTTGTCATTAATCGCACCTAAAAAATCATTCTATTTGATTCCTTTGGAGAGTGTGCTCACCCTCCAAGGGGATTGTCAAGCCGTTTTAATTTAAAAGAGACTCCTCTGGACAGGCTGTTATTAAACCGCCAACAAGGGATTTTAGATGGCCTTTGGCGCTGGTTTGGTCACCAAAATTTGGCTTTCGGCCAGCTCTTCCTCCTGCTCTTTAGTCTTGGCGAAAATATCACCGGCCGGCTCCCGGGCAAAAATAGCAAAGGCCACCAAAAGCAAGCCGCACACCAGCCACTCAGCGTAGATAAGGGCCGGAAGGACCCGAAAAGCCGGCTGGAAGGTCCAAAGCAGCCACAAGACCATGGAGGCGGCCACTATCCAAAATCCAGCCGCTCTTTTCAATATCTTGGGGAAGTAAATTCCGGCCAGGACAATAAAAGTAAAAGAAGTCGTCAGGGCCAGGGCCGAAACGATGGTGGCCAGAATGCCTTTAACCGTGAGGGCCAAGGCAAAAGACAAAATGCTCACCAGGAGAACCACGATCCTGGAGACCAGCATCTCCCGAGAGCCTTTGATCGGTTTGCGATAAACTTTTTTAACCACATCCTCTAAAACCAGAGTCGAGCAGCCCATGAGCAGGCCCACAGCCGTCGAGATATCGGCGGCCCACAGGGCAGCTAAAAAGATGCCGCCAACAATGGGGGAGAGCCCGGTGACCAGTTTCGGCAGGGCTAGTGCCACTTCGCTCCCGGTTAACCCAGGAAATTGGACAGCGGCCATGATTCCAAAAATGGCGCACAAAAAACCGGCCGGCAAAATGATTATCCCGCCGACGATAAAGCCTTTGCGGGCTACTTTTTCACCCTTAGCCGCAAAACAAATCTGGGAAACCGCTTGCGTGGTGGTCGCCATAGTCACCATGACGGCCACGTAGCCCACGACCCTGGGCACCCCTAAACCGGAGACGGGATGGAACCAGTTACCTTCAGCCGGCAGCTGGCTCAACAGTCCGCTGAACCCGCCAAACCCTTTGATGGAAAAAACTAAAGCCACCACTATTCCAACGTAAATCATGACCACGTTAAATAAGTTAGTTAAGCCGCTGGCCCAGTAGCCACCAAAAATGGTAATCAGGATAAAGATAATGCAAGAAGCCAGCATGCCTTGCTGGATGGTAAAGATGTCGGGCAGTAAAGCGGCCAGGATGGAACCGCCGGCCACATATTGAAGGGCAGTAATGGTGATCATCACTAAAAGCTGACATAAAACACTGATAAAGCGTGTCCCGGGCCCAAACATCTGGCCCATTAACTGGGGAATAGTCTTGATGGTCATCCGCCGGAAATGGCGGGCGACAAAAAGGCCGACAAAAATTCCGCCCAAACCCCAGGCGGCATTATACCAACCAGCGGAAAATCCAAGAGTGTAGGCTGTTTCAGCTACGCCGACCGTGGAAGCGCCACCGACGGCGAGCCCCACCAGCATGACGGCCACTAAGGTGGTGGGCAGGTTGCGGCCGGCCAGCAAATAGTTCAAGGTCTGGTTGGAGGTACCTTTTTTTAATAACCTAGTTGACCACCAGGAGATGGCCAGAAGTATCACCACATAAGCAATTAAAATTAACAATTGGGCCTGCACAACTAATCTCCTTGGCAAAAAAAGTGAAAATTGCGAAAAAATCTGTCCTTAGGCTCTAAACCATTGACAACCAATATTGAGCCAAACCCTTTTTGACCTCAAAACTTCTCCCCCAACAGCTGCCGGCAAGGCTAAGCTGCCAAAAGGTGTGTTTGGAGTTAAAAATCAAAACTGCTCCCGGAAACCCCGGTTTTTGGGCCTGGCCATTTCAGGCCTAGCTGGCAGCCGTTTGGTAATCTGGGAGATGGTTATTTTATCCTTGGAAAAATTTTTTGTGGGCCGATCTTGTTCGGAGACTTTGGCCAAGCCTTGGCGGCCAAAGTCAAAACTATGGCCACAGGTATGGCCGCCTCAAAGCAGTGGATTTTAGACTTTGGAGGGCAAAGGAGCCGCTTTTTTCCTTTCCTCAAAGACCGAACCGCAAGTTATCGGCATTCGCCAGCCTACCCCAAAGGCCTGGGCCGTGATTCTCAGGACCGGAGCCGCCTGGCGGCGCTTAAATTCAGCCAGCCTGACCAAAGAGGCCACTTTTTTGACTATCTTGGGCTCGAATCCCCGGGCCTTGAGGGCGGCCGGTCCCTCCTTGTCTTCCAAAAAGAAGGCCAGGACCGAATCGAGTTCCTCATAGGGCGGCAGACTATCCTGATCGGTTTGATTGGGCCTTAATTCGGCCGAAGGAGGCTTGGTGATGGTATTTTCCGGTATGACCGGCCGGCCCCGTCGTTTGTTAAGCCAGCGGGCCAGACGAAAGACCTCGGTTTTGTAAAGATCCCCGATCACCGCCAGCGCCCCGCACATGTCGCCATAGAGAGTACAATAACCCACCGCTATCTCAGATTTGTTTCCGGTTGTCAGCAGCAAGCTCCCAAATTTATTGGCCATGGCCATCAGCACAACGCCTCGGATCCTGGCCTGAATGTTTTCCTCGGTCGTATCCGGGGGCAAAGAACCGAAACAGGGGGCCAAAGTGGATCCAAAAACTTCCATGGCCGGGGAGATGTTCAGGACCTGGGCCGGGGGCAGCTTGAGATTGTCAATCAAAGCCAAGGCGTCTTTGAGGCTGTGCTCGCTGGAATACAAAGAAGGCATCAAGACCCCGGTCACATTTTGGGGCCCTAAGGCCTCGGCGGCGATACAGGCCGTCAAAGCGCTGTCAATTCCGCCCGACAGGCCCAAGACTGCCGTTTTAAGTCCGTTTTTATGGCTGTAGTCCTGGACTCCCAAGACCAGAGCCGCCCAGATCTCCTCCTGCGGCTCCAGATTGGGGCCGACGAAGACCTTACCTCTTTCGTCGGCCGAGTTTTTAGCTGGCTCCGGGACAAGTTCTACTATAACCAAATCTTCTTCAAAGGCCTTGGCCCGGGCCACCGTCCGACCGGATTTGTCCAGGTGGACACTTCGGCCGTCAAAGATAAGTTCGTCGTTGGCGCCGACTTGGTTAACGTAAAGAATCTCGGCTTGGTACCGGCGGGCCAGAGCCGCTAGTAAGTCTTCCCGCAAATCCTGCTTGGCCACCGAAAAGGGGGAGGCCGAAAGATTGACCAGAATATCAAAGGGCGGATGCTCGGCCAGAGGGTCCAGCCGGTAAAGTGGCCTGGGCCAGTAGTCCATGTCGTTCCAGATATCCTCACAAATCGTCAGAGCCAGCCGCAGTCCCTCATGGACATAAACTACCGGGGACTGACCTGGCTCAAAGTACCTGGCCTCATCGAAAACGTCGTAGGTGGGCAAAAGCCGTTTGGCATACCGGGCCGCAATCCGCCCTTGACTTAAAACAAAGGCTACGTTCTGAAGAGAGCGACCGGTCTTGGATTCGGAAAAAGCCGCCGAACCAACTATAACGGTCAAAGGGATATCGGCCAGCGATTGAGCCAAGGACGTTACTGCTCGCTCGGCTTCTTCTATCAAAAAGGGGTAGAGCAAAAGGTCCCGAGGCGGATAGCCGATTACGGCCATCTCTGGAAACACGGCCAAAGTCGCACCCTGGGCCTGAGCCTTTCTGGCCAGAGCCTCAATTTTGACCAAATTTCCGTCAACGTCCCCGACTTTGGGATTGTATTGAATAATGGCGCCGCGCAAAGTTTTCACAAAAAACAGCCGCCGCTGGTGGATGTAATTTAAGCGGGGGCCTTTCTTTAAATATTTACCTAATTTAAAACAACAATATTAATGGGCTGGAGTTAAAAGTGCCGAAATCCCGGTCTCCAGACCATAATATCGACGGCGATCCGTCCGCAGCCTAGAGGGTTCTGAGCCTTAGACATAAGCGGCCTAAAATGACAAAAAAGTTGCCGACTAAAAAAGTCGGCTTAGTATCTCATATTTCCTGTCAGATGTGAAAAAAAAACTTCATAAGCCAATCCTTTCTCCCTGGCTTTCGCTTGTTTGTCCCATATTTATCGGCCTTGGGCCGCTTTGGGAAATTGCCGACTCCGGGCTGTATGTGTGAGGCCAAGTCAAACTGCTGAATTTAACCCTTTCGGCGGCGTCCGTTTCATGGCGGCGTCGCCCAATCTGGTCGAGGACCGACATAGCCAAGGCCTTTATTGGTAAGGCTTTGGGGTTTTATGCTTAATTTTTATCTGAAATATTCTTTATTTACTAGCGACAAGACCACCTTGACTTGAGATTGGATTTAGTATATCTTTTATTATCGCCGGATATACCGAAACTCTTACCCTGATTTCCCGGCCAACAGGGCCGAGGGGGTTTTGAATGCCCGGAAAATCAAGTCCCGGCCCCGTCCGAGCTTAACAATTCTCTATAACCGACCCCAAAAAAAAGACTCTATTTAAACCGAAACTATGAAAGTTTCGACAAAAATATATAAAGGTGCACATATGGAGCATAATGATGAGGCATTAATTGCCAGATTAACAGCAGAAAACCCTGTTCTAAAACAATTAATTGACGATCATCATGATTTTGAGCGCCAACTTGAGGAGATGAACCGTCGACCGTACCTGTCAGCTGAGGAAGACATTGAACGCAAACGGTTGCAAAAGGCAAAATTGGCCGGCAAAGATAAGATCGAGCGAATCATCGCTCCCTACCGAGGTTGATCTGATTCATTCATAACCACCTATCCCTCTCCTCTTAAGGACCAGTCTACCTTTTTTCGGAGGCCTCCGCCGCCGAGGGGAGGTTTTTTTTCGGAACCAGGAAACTATTTTAGTTGACAATAAGCCTCAATATCTTTATCCTTAAACAGACATAGCCATTAATTTAAGCTTTGCGATTGGTTAATTTTTACAGTTTAGTCCAATTACAGACTAGCCCAAAGTTCATTTAAAAGGACGTGCTTTCTCCCTGGCCTACCCCGGGAGCCTTAGCGGCAGGTTTTTATGACCACACTGAGCGGCGCCGAAATTCTAATCGAGTGCTGGAAAAAAGAAGGCGTCGAGGTTATCTTCGGTTATCCCGGGGCTGCCACCGTCGACATCCACCATCATTTGGAAAATAGCGGGCTGAAATTTATTTTGACCCGCCACGAGCAGGCGGCGGTCCATGCGGCCGACGGCTACGCCCGGTCGACCGGCCGGCCCGGAGTGGTCTTAGTCACCAGCGGTCCGGGAGCCACCAACACCGTCACCGGTCTCGGAGGCGCCAATATGGACAGCGTTCCGGTCCTGGTTTTCTCTGGTCAGGTCGGACGGATGCTCATTGGCAACGACGCCTTCCAAGAGGTTGACATTGTCGGGGTCACCCGGCCGGTCACCAAGCACAACTACCTGGTCATGAGCACCTCAGAGCTGGCCCAGACGGTTAAAGAAGCTTTTTATGTGGCCACCAGCGGCCGCCCTGGAGCGGTCTTAGTCGATCTGCCGAAAGATGTCCTGGCCGGGCAGGCTGAATTCGATTACCCCCGCAAGATCCATCTCCGGGCCTATCAGCCGCATCTGACCCCCCACCCACGTCAGGTCCAAAAAGCCGTTAAGCTTCTTAAAAGCGCCAAAAAACCCATTATCTACGCTGGAGGCGGGGTCATTTCCTCAGGGGCTGACGAAGAACTCCGGAAGCTGGCCGAACTGCTGACTATCCCAGTCACCAACACCCTGATGGGCTTGGGTGGGTTCCCCGGCACCCATGAGCTCAGCCTCGGCATGTTGGGTATGCACGGTCTTTACCGGGCCAACATGGCCATCCAATCCGCCGATTTAATTTTGGCGGTCGGGGCTCGTTTTGACGACCGGGTAACCGGAGCCTTGGCCAGTTTCGCCCCTGAAGCTGGCATTATCCATATCGACGTGGATACCACCTCCATTGACAAAGTCCTTTCAGTCGATGTACCACTGGTCGCTGACGCCAGACAAGCTTTGAAGGCCATCCTGGAGGCCTTAGGCCCTGTCCCGGACTACGACCAGTCCGGCCGCCGCCAGTGGCTTGAAAAAATCGCCAATTGGAATGCCAAGTTCCCGCTGACCTATGACCGCACTTTTCGAGACGGCATCAAACCCCAGGCGGTTATTGAGGCCATTTACCGCCTCACCAGCGGCAAAGCCGTCATCGTCACCGAGGTCGGCCAGCACCAGATGTGGGCCGCCCAGTACTATATTTATCAAAGTCCCCGTCAGTTTATCACCTCCGGGGGCTTGGGAGTCATGGGTTTCGGCCTCCCCGCCGCTTTAGGCGTCTTGGTGGCCAGGCCCGGGTCCACGGTCATTGACATCTCCGGTGACGGATCGTTTTTGATGAACGTTCAAGAGCTGACCACCGCCGTTGAGGAAAAACTGCCCGTAAAAATAGCTATTTTAAACAATGGCTGCCTGGGCATGGTTCGGCAGTGGCAGGAGCTTTTTTACAGCCGGCGCTATGCCGCCACTTTGCTCAAACATGAGCCTGATTTCGTCAAATTGGCTGAAGCCTTTGGCGCCAAGGGCCTAAGAGCCTCATCCTTCGACGAGGTCGAGCCGGTCATTGTCGAAGCCCTCAACTCTCCAGGCCCGGTGGTCATGGACTTCCGGGTCTGCCCGGAGGAGCTTGTTTATCCCATGGTCCCAGGAGGCAAGGGTCTCGACGAGATGATCCTTCACCGGCCCGAGGAACCCCCGGCTTGAGAACCTACTGGTCTTTTGGCCCAGGGACAGCCTTTTTCTTTGACCGATCCGATTTTTGATATATCTACGGAAAGATAGACCATGGAATTAACCACCGAGCCCCAAAAACGGCACACTTTGTCGGTCCTGGTCGACAACCGACCAGGGGTACTAGCCAGGGTGACCACCTTGATTTCCGGTCGCGGTTTTAACATCGACTCTCTTTCGGTGGCCGAGACCATGGAGCCCGACGTCTCCCTAATTACTCTCATCGTCAGCGGCAGCCCCAAGATTATCAATCAGATTATCAAACAGATCCGAAAGCTAATCAACGTTATCAAAGTCACCGATCTGACCCAAATGGACTACGTCGAGCGGCAGCTAGTCATGGTTCGGGTCCGAACCATTGATGAAAACCGAGCCGAAATCATGCGCCTTTGCGAAATCTTCCGGGGCAAGGTCATTGACGTCAGCCCCAAATCCTTCACTTTAGAGATCACCGGCGGCGAGAGCAAACTCCGGGCCGTCCTGGCCCTCTTAGATCAATTTGGGATCGAAGAGCTGGTCTCCACGGGGCTAACGGCCATCGCCAGAAGTGCCCCCCCCAAAAAATAGGCCACTATTGGCTTCCGGCCACTATTTTCGGGGCCGAAAGATCTTTTACCTAATTTTTATTGTCGAACAAACGAAACGGGAAAGAATATGTTTTTTCTACCCGATTCATATTAAAGCTTAATATTGTCAACAAATTTAGTCTTAAGGAGACAAACATGCAGATTTACTATGAAAAGGACGCCCCCACCACCCCACTGACCGACAAAACCGTGGCCGTCATCGGTTACGGTAGCCAAGGGCACTCCCAGGCCCAGAATCTTCGCGACAGCGGCCTGAATGTGATCGTGGGTCAGCGTCCGGGCTCCAAAAACTACGATCTGGCCGTCGAACACGGCTTCAAACCTGTCAGTGCCTCTGAAGCGGCTCAAAAGGCTGATTTAATCCAATTGCTCATGCAGGACCACCTTCAGCCGGAAATCTACCAAAAAGATATTCTCCCGCACCTTAAACCCGGCAAGATGCTCATGTTCAGCCATGGGTTTTCCATCCACTTCAATCAGATTGTTCCGCCCTCCGATGTCAGCGTCACCATGGTGGCCCCCAAAGGACCGGGACATCTGGTCCGGAGTGAGTACGTCAAGGGAGCCGGAGTCCCAGCCTTAGTTGCCATTCACCAGGATCCCGACGGAACCGCTCTGAGCTGGGCTTTAGCCTACGCTACCGGCATCGGCGCCACCAGGGCCGGCCTAATCCGGACTTCCTTCGAAGAAGAGACTGAAACCGATCTTTTTGGAGAGCAGGCGGTCCTCTGCGGCGGGGTTAGTGAACTGATCAAAGCCGGGTGGGAGACCTTGGTCGAGGCTGGCTATCAGCCGGAGATCGCCTATTTTGAGTGTCTCCACGAAATGAAGCTTATCGTCGATCTGATGTATCAAGGCGGGTTGGATCTGATGCGCTATTCCGTCTCCGACACCGCCGAATACGGCGACTACACCCGCGGCCGCCGGATCATAACTGACGAAACCCGCGCTGAAATGGATGAGATCCTCCGAGAGATCCAGGAGGGCGATTTCGCCCGGCAGTGGATCCTGGAAAACAAAGCCGGCCGGCCTGGTTTTCTGGCCCGGCGCCGCCAGGAAGCCGATCACCCCATCAACGAGGTTGGCCGGGAACTGCGCAAAATGATGACTTGGCTCAACAAAGGACTATAATATTAACCCCGGGCCGAATATTGAATCTGACCCGAGGTATTTTACTCAGTAACATCTGCCGGTAAACTTGGTTTTTACCGGCTTGCCGGGGCTTGAGTCCCTGGACCCCTAATTCCAGAGGCCTCTCGCCCCAATACGGTGTAAAATTGAAAGTTTGTCAACAAGAACTCGCCCTGCTGTTAGCTGAAAGTCGGGCCTTGTTCTTCGAAGAAGGACTCACCCTCAAAGATGGACGGCCTAGCCCATATTTTGTCAACTTCGGCCTTTTCCGCACCGGCCGGCTCATCTCTGAGCTGGGCCGGATTATGAGCGACTTTTTAGTGGACACCGCCACAGTGGCCGACTTTGATGTTTTGGTGGGTCCGAGCTACAAAGGGAGTGCCTTGGCAGTATCCTGCGCTGAGGCCCTCTGGCGCATCCATAAAGTGGACAAGGGCTTCGACTATGACCGCAAAGAAATCAAAAGCCACGGTGAAGGCAGCCGCAAAGGGGCGCTGTTTGTAACCGGAGCCCTCTTTGACGGGGCCAGGGTCTTGATTATCGACGATGTGGCCACCACCATGGGCACCAAGTTCGACATCCTGGGCCAACTGACCTCGGAAGCCAACAAAAACGGTCACAGCTACTATCCGGCCGGAGTGGCCTTATACCTGGACCGTGAGCAGACCACAGCAGTTTATGATGTTGACAATCAGCCCCTGACGGCGATCAAGGGCCAGGATGCAGTTAAGAACTTTAAAATCAAAACAGGACTTGAGGTCCAAACTATCTTGGGCATCGGCGAAACCGTTGATTATCTTTACCGGGAAAAAATCCCGGTCTCCCAAAATGGCCAAATGATACCTCTGACCGAGGCCGCCGTGGCCAAATTTAAACAATACGTGGACATCTACGGAGTCTGACCGGTTTTCTGAAGCCCTCTTTTTTTGATTTCTGGCCGGTCCCAAAACCTTCTTTTTTGGAGTTTTGGGACCGGCTTTCTTTGTTACTCCTTTGGCCCATCCGGGCTGATTAAATTTAGCCCCAAAACCTCGCCCAATGATTTGGCTTACGATCAATCCCCAACTTCCCCTGCTCCAAGACCTCTTTTTTTCAGCCAACCAGTCAAATAATCTTTGTGACATCTTTGTTACCAATTATAGCTGGTAAAAGTTGTTTTAATGGCCCGTTCAGACTCTAAAAACTGGAACCAAAATTTCAACAACTCGTCTCTGGTAGTCCAGATTGATTCGTTTTAGCGGGATCCCATAAAAAAGGAACAGATTCTCTTCATTTAAGACTTCTTTGACTGAACCAATAAAAAAATTGTCCTGATCCTGCATCAGTATCGCTTCGTTGGCCACGCATAAGGCATGTTGAGGCAGGTGGTGGTAAAAATGACGGTCCGTCCTTTTCCCGACTCAAACGTGCTATCCAGTCCAAGATAAGTTCCTGGTTTTTTAAATCAAGGGCCGAAGTTGGCTCGTCGAGCACCACAATATCCGCTTCCGCCACCAGAGCCCGAGCCAGTATAACCAATTGACGCTGACCACCGGAAAGCTCTGGAAATTTCTGGCCGGCCAAATTGGCGACGTGGAAAAGTTCCATCGCTTCCATAGCCAGAGCTCGATCCTGCTTCGAAGGCTGGGAGAAAAGTCCGATTTTTTTGGCTTTCCAGCCAAAGACTGCTATACTGCATCAAGACTTTTTTGGCCTCCCCGCTAACCCACGCCTTAGGCCTGGCTATTTAAAAATTACCGCTGGCCTTTGGACTAAATCACCTTCCCGGTAATTGGCAAGGCCCACTCACCATTAGTTAAGACTACCAGCCTGGTTATTTTTTATAGGAACCTTTTAAAAGACCAGGGTTTGAAAAAATATTATCACTCATTTCTTATTCTGGCTTTTGCCAGGGTGCATTTGGCCGGCTTATTTAAATTTTAACTCACAAAATTACTCCACATAAGTGAACATCCTTTGTCCGAATTAGTCACTTCATCCGATCACAGTTCAGTGGTCGGCTCACCCCCGATTTTAAAAATCGAAAACTTGACCGTTAGTTTCGGTCACGGCCGGTTTCCGGCCATCCGAGGGGTCGATTTTGAACTTGGGGCGGGGGAGATTCTCGGTCTGGTGGGCGAAAGCGGCTCCGGTAAATCACTAACGGCTTTCAGCATCATGGGTCTTTTGCCATTTGGGGCAACTCTTGATTCCGGCTCGGTTATTTTCCAGGGGACCGATCTCACCACTCTTCCTCCCAAGGACCGCCGGGCCGTTTGCGGCCGCAACATGGGCATGGTCTTCCAGGAACCTTTGACGGCCTTAAACCCGGTTTTTACCATCGGAGAACAGATCACTGAAATTTTCCGGCACCGGCTGGGCAGCCAAGCTAAAGAGGCCAAAAAGATGGCCGTCGAACTCTTATCCCAAGTCGGCCTCCCCAATCCGGCAAGAGCCGCTCAAAGCTATCCTCATCGCTTCTCTGGAGGAATGCGTCAAAGGGTAGTCATTGCCATGGCCTTGGCTTTAAACCCCGAACTGGTCATCGCTGACGAACCAACCACGGCCTTGGATCCGACCATTGCGGCCCAGATTATCCGGCTTTTGAAAGCCATGAGTGCCAACCGTGACACGGCCGTCCTTTTTATCACCCATAACCTTAGGCTTTTGACCGACTTAGCTGGCCGGGTCCTGGTCATGTACGCCGGGCTCATCGTCGAGCAGACTTCGGGTAATTTTTCCGGTCCGCTTCACCCCTACACCAAAGGCCTGATGAAGGCACTTCCGCCCGCCCCCTCCAGCGGGGTAACCGGCCGCCTGGTTCCCATTTCCGGTCAACCTCCGGCCCCCGACGAACATTATCCCGGCTGCCCTTTTGAACCTAGGTGCCCGGAACGTCAAAAAATATGTGCCGAATATTGTCCGCCCCTTTTGGCTAAACCCAATGGGCGGCTGGTTCGCTGCCATTTGTACCAATAATGCTAAATCTGGAAAACGTCACCAAAACATTCCGGCCTCCGGCCTCGCTGGGCCAGGAAATTGTCAGTCTTTTTGGCCGCCGTAAAGAGACTGGGGCCGTTTTGGCGGTTAGAAATCTCAGCCTCCAGCTCAAGCCCGGAGAGATTTTAGGCCTGGTCGGCGAAAGCGGATCGGGAAAATCCACCTTAGGCCGCCTGATGTGCGGACTTTACCGACCAGAGGCTGGCCGGGTTATTTTTGAGGGCCGCGATCTGACTACTCTGGATAAACGTGAAAAACAGCTGCTGTCACTTAAAATCCAGTTCATGTTCCAAGACCCGGCTTCTTCGCTTAATCCACGGCTTAAGGCCCGGGCTGCCCTCTCGGAAGGCCTGATCATTCACCACCTGGGCGATCGAGTCCAAAGACGCCAGACCATCGATCGGCTCCTTGAGGAGGTTGGACTATCGCCGAAACTGGCTGACCGCTATCCTCACCAATTTTCTGGAGGTCAGCGCCAGCGATTATGCCTAGCCAGAGCCCTTTCTTTGAATCCCTCACTTTTGATAGCCGACGAACCTACCTCGGCCCTTGATGTTTCCATCCAAGCCCAGATAATCGACCTTCTGCTCGATCTTAAAGCTAAAAGAGGACTGACCATGGTCTTGATCTCCCACGATCTGTCGCTAGTTTGCTTGATGGCCGATCGAGTGGCTGTCATGTATGGAGGACAGTTGATGGAAGTCTTTCCGCGTCGGCTTTTAGGCCAGGTTGAGCATCACCCTTACGTCAAAGCCCTGTGGGCTTCAGCCGACTCGGCCACCGACGATGCTTTTATTTTAGACGGAGAGCCTCCAGACCCTCAAAATCCTCCTCCAGGTTGTCCTTTTCATCCCCGTTGCCCGCAAGCAGACGAGATCTGCCGTACCACCATTGCTCCAATGAAGCAACTGGGCCCGGAGTACCTTGGGGCCTGCCATCATCTTTCGACCTAAAAAAACAACCCAGCCATAGGCTTTGCCTTTAAAGCAGCTCAGCCTTTCCAAAAATATAAAAGCCGGCCCTGTTGAGCCGGCTTTTATATTTTAGATTTTTCCCCAAGCAACTACAGGCAGCTTCAAGCTCAAGAACCCAAAAGGTTAGCAATCATGTGCCGAAAAACCGGCGGATCGATGCGGGCTCCGTTGATGTAAACCCCATAATGAAGATGGGCCCCGGTTACTCGCCCAGTCCGACCAACTTTTCCGATAATCTGGCTGCGCTCAACCAGATCCCCTTTGGCTACCTCAATGGCCGACAGGTGAAAGTACATGGTGATCAAGCCCTGGCCATGGTCGATGTAAATGGAATTGCCGGTAAAAAAATGATTGTCACACAAAATCACCCGGCCCACTGCCGGAGCTTTGACTGGAGTCCCCTCCCTCACCAAGTAGTCGGCCCCGGCATGAGGCCGGGCATTCAAAATCCCATTGAGCCTGGTTTGACGACCAAAAGAGCTGTTAATATGACCCTCGACCGGCTCAATAAACTGACCGGTCCAGAGTTTTTCCGGGCTTTTAGTGGCCAAAGCCTTGATCGTCTCCTGGCTCTCTCTTTGAGTCCTGGCCAGATCTTCAGCCGAGAGCTCCACTTGATTTTGAGGAACTTTGATATCCCTAAACCCGTAGGATTTTTCTTTAACAGTTACCTCTAAAATCGTCTGACCAGAAGGAACCGGCCCACCCCAAGTGACGGTGAGCGGGTACACACCGCTGGCTAGCATCACGTCGGCTCCGAATAACCCCACCAAAGCGTCCTCAAAGCGAAAGAAAAAAATGGGTTTATCGTCAAACTTACCTGTTACCTCGGCCTCCAGGTCAATATTTCTAATGATCACCCGGGCCGGAGAGCCGCGGTCAAGGGGCTGGGGCAGAACGATAACTTGTGATTCGGTTTTAGGGTTAGCGGTGGGTTCAAAATCAGCCCTGACCCCGGAAGCGACCAGGAAGGCTAAAACAACTCCGAAAAGACCAGTGAAGGCTGCTTTAAATCTCTCTCGACTGCTGTGGGGATTTTTTAAGGAAAAGTTCATGGTACTCAGAGTCACTAAGGTGTCGTTTGAGAACCACAGCAACCAAGCGAAAAAAATCATCAAGTTCTTGCTCCGAAAGCCGTGGCAACAGAACCTTCATCAGTTCATCGTCGGATAATTTCTGTAAGTAGACCTGGAGGGTGGCCAGATCCGTCTCGCGATCGAAACCCTGGGCCAAAGGGCCAGGCCAGGTCTCCACGAAGTCGTGCGTGTGTTGGGGCATCATTTGGCCTTAAAAAACTGGCTATTTATTCCACCAGCCGTTTTTTTTGGCTGCGGGGGTGCTTTTTTTAGTGGTGGCCTTGGGTGAGGCGGACGGTTTGGGCTTGGGAGCCGGCGGGGCCAAAAGCAGGTCCAGTCTGGGCCGAAGCAAGCGATATTTTTTCTCGCCCTGCTCGACAAAGAGCCAATTGGAACCTGTGACCACATCAATGGGAAATTTTTCCCGGAGCGAAGTAGGAGAGAAAGAGTCATCCAAAAGAACCATCTCAATGAACTCTTCACCGATTTTCAATGTGGCCCAGAAATTACGATATTCTGTTACTTTAGCCGTACTTCCGGTGCCAATGGTACTTTTTTTTGTTTCCAGGTAAATCCCTTCGGGTGGCAACTTGCCCTCGCCCATAACTATCCTCCAACCGGTTGCGGTTCATCAGACGCATCATTTAACTCTGGGAAGTCTGGAAAGTCTGACGGCAGCCCGATTCAAAGCCGCTTTTACAATTGTGGGCCCATCGGTCCGGGTCAGAATTATGACCGATTACCCAATAACCAACAACTAAAATAAAGGTCTGGAAGAGCCGGCGTTCGCAGACCAGAAAGCTCTGACGACCAAAAATTTCTAGCTGGCCAACTTCAGCCAAAAACCAATTAAGTCCCGGGACCAGGGTCGCTGGCAACCCCAGATTTGGGACTCAAAAAGGGGTTGTTCATTATGATCATTATATTTCTTAAATCGACGAAAAGCAATGCTGCCCAGAAGTCATTTCTGGATTTGGGAAATCAACCGACAAAATTGGCGGCCCGGTGGCCGAGTCAGAATTCACTCACAAAAAAATTAACCCTAAACTACCCCAGACCCAAGACTGAATTTATCGGTTAAACTTGTTTGTTTATTTTTCGCATCGATTAGAATTTAAAATCTATTCTTATTTTAGTATTTCTGCCCTCATTCACAATTTTCTCTTGATTCCAAAGTCTGGCTTTGTTTCGACGATGGGGCATCTTTAATTCTTTTCAGGGACTGGTAAAACCATTTCGTCCGCTCTATTTCAAACGAAAATGGTCTGTCATCAAGGGCCTTTGTCTCAAATTCTATCCTCGGCTAAAACATAATAAGAAAGACAATTTCTGGCATAATCTCTCAAACTTAATCCCCTTAGTTTAGGCTTGACCCCCGACTCAGGGGCTACCAATCGATGATTGATGTATCAAAGGACTTTGGTCAAAAAATATTAATCTTTTTTAGTTCTGAGGCATCGTAAATTTGAAATAACCCATGCCTCAAATCTAGTCAGCCGATTATTGACAGTAAAAAATTTGACTATCAGTATTTAACCAAGACTCCTAGGTTAAATTCCGAGACTCGTACACCAGAATAAAAAAATTTATTAGGGTCTAAAAATATAAAACTTAAATTAAAGCTTGCAATGTGTCACAAGACTTGCTATATTGTCTTAGGCGATAAATCGATCTGGATTCTCAACCCAATTCCGTTTGATACCTTTCGCTGACTCGGAACTGTCATGGCCTATTGGGGCCAAACCACAGGAAATCCCAAAGCAAAAACTTTCCTCCGTCCGGCGTTGACCTAAGGTTTCACGCTAATCAAAATAACAGGCCAAACCTAAAAACACTGATGGCTATTAAGAGGAAAAAATGAGCATTGACCGGGCCGTTGAGGTCTACCGCTATCACCTGACGCCGGGTAATCTTTTCTCCAGCGCAGACCAGGCTATGGTTTCAGCCGTTTTGGGAACCTGTGTAGCTGTCTGCCTCCATGACCGCCGCCTAAAAATCGGCGGAATGAACCATTACCAACATCCCAAAAGCGGCTTTTTCGGGCTGGCCACCAATGATTACGGAGACGTGGCCATTACAGCCCTGATTTACAAACTTCGCCGGTTAGGCAGCCGGGTCGAGGACCTGGAAGCCCAAATTTTTGGCGGCGGCGATATAGTCGGTGAAAAAAATGGCAAAACTGGCATAAAAAACGTCAAAATGGCCAGAAAAATCCTTAAGAAAAACGGCATCACCATTGTTTCTGAAGACGTTGGCGGCACCAAAGGCCGCCGATTGATCTACCATACCGGAACCAACGAGGCCATGGTCATGAAAACCCATCGCATCAGGCGGGGGGATTATTACCCCTACCGCCAGCGCCTTGGAAGCTGATGGATGACTTAAATTATTCGAGGCTGGCTGGTTAAGTAGCTGTCTTTAAGAGTTTTATATTTATTGCTTCGCTGACCCGAAAAAAGACCCGGTGACTTTTTAGTTGTCGGGTCTTTTTTCTGTCCAAAACTAAAAAAAACGACCCTCAAATTATGTTATAAAAATAATCACTTATGATCTTCTGACCGCCGGACAGAGAAATAAATTCTTCCTCCCCGTGAGGCCCATCGACCAGAGCCCGAAAATATTCAATTCCAGAATCGACCTCCAGGTACTCCTTGCCAAAGATTCGGCAGTTTTCCTTGGTTCGGGCCTTGATGGACTCCAGATTGCCGACGCCGGTATTAACAAAACAAAAAGTCTTGTAATTGGCCAGTTCCAGGCTCATGCCCCGAAAGGCTTTTTTTTCGCCAATCCTGGGGGTGTATTTGATTTCCACCGACGACAGAGGATCGGCTTGGTTGCGAATCCACCCATCGGTCAGAAAATAGGTTCCCGGGAATTGACGGAACATCTCAAAATATCGCTTAGGTGATCCCAAGAGCATGCCAATACAATCGTGGCACCTTGGCATAACCAGCGGTCCATCGTTTTCCACTCCCACCACCCCGTTGGAACAAAGGCCGTAGCCTAGGGCCAAAGGGCCGGCTCCCATAGCCTTGACCGCTGCAATGCCTTCTTTGATTCGGTTACCCATTTCCGAAGGGGTGCTGTGGAGTGAATAGGGCAGAAAATGCAGCAGCACATCACGGTTGGCCGCTGCTGCTTCCAACTCTTTGCGAATCACATCACAGGCCACTATCCCCAGTAATTTTCCTTCTTTCATCTCAGCTTCTCCCGTCGACTACTGATAAAAGAGCTGATCATGGCCGTTTGACCGGATTTGTGGCCTTCTTTTTCATCAGTTTTATAATCATAAGGTAATTTTATCGCTTGCTGAGCTTTCAGTCCAGTCGATCCAACAAAATTTCTTGTCAAGGCCGGTCAAGGGTGATATTTTACTAGTGGTCAAAATTTAAACCATCGCTGGTGACGATGAGTTTTTATCTTATCTCCGGTCCCCTAAAAGGAGCGGTCTTCAAAAAGAGATTATCCTATTCACTAGATTAAGTCCTGACAACCAAACGGTCTTGGGAATGGCATTTCGCACTGGGTTATGGCCTCAGACCAAGCCAATAATTAAAACAAAATCAGCCGACAAACCTGATTAAGACCAAGTAATTACCTCTTTGATTTATGTGAGTTGCCAACACATTACTGCCTTAGTTAGTTGTTATGTGCTCAAAACTCAAAAACATGATACATTCACCAAATGACTAAAGTCTAGTGTTTTTTTTGATAAATTATAAATAGCCGCCTGGAGCGTTTGACCCTTAAATCAATCTGACCTCCCGGGCGGAACGAGTCACTTTTAATTTGCGCCATTTTAAGTTAATTGGCATTTTACTTTGAAGTTTAGAGGAAAAACATGGCTAAAGCCGCTGATAAAGAAACTAAAACCAAAAAAGAAAGAGAAAAAGCCCTCACTCAGGATGAGGCTCGCAGCAAAGCTCTGTCCACAGCCCTGACCCAGATCGAAAAAAATTTTGGTAAAGGCTCGATCATGAAACTGGGTGGAGATGACCTTGAGACCGTCGCCGTCATCCCCTCTGGTTCGCTCAGTCTTGACTCTGCCCTTGGGGTTGGAGGCATTCCCCGCGGCCGGGTCATTGAAATTTACGGTCCGGAATCCAGTGGTAAAACCACTTTGGCTCTCCATATCGTGGCCGAAGCCCAAAAAATCAAAAACGCCCAAGGTCAAAATGGGGTTGCCGCCTTCATTGATGCCGAACACGCCCTCGACGTAAGCTATGCCCGGCGTTTGGGCGTTAACACCGACGAACTTTTAATCAGTCAGCCCGACCACGGCGAGCAGGCTCTGGACATTGCCGAAATTCTCGTTCGAAGCGGGGCGGTGGATATCATTGTCATTGACTCGGTGGCCGCCTTGGTCCCCGAAGCTGAGATCTTAGGAGACATGGGGGACGCCCATGTAGGCCTCCATGCCCGCCTGATGAGCCAAGCCTTAAGGAAACTCACCGGTGCCATCCACCGTTCAATGACCTCCGTGGTCTTCATCAACCAGGTTCGCATGAAAATCGGACCCATGGCCTACGGCTCCCCGGAGGTCACCACCGGCGGCAACGCCTTGAAGTTCTACGCCACTCTCCGGCTCGACATCCGCCGCATCGGCCACGTCAAAGGGGCCGAAGACGCCAGGATCGGCTCTCAGGTCCGGGTTAAGGTGGTCAAAAATAAAATCGCCCCACCCTTTAAGGAGGCCACCTTTGAAATCATTTACGGCCGAGGCATCTCTAGGGAAGGAGAGCTCATTGATCTCGGCGTGGTGATGGATATCGTCGAAAAAAGCGGGGCCTGGTACTCCTACGAAGGGGAAAAGCTTGGCAACGGAAAAGAAAATTCCCGCAAGTTCCTCCAGGAAAACCCTCAAGTCGCTGCTGAAATCGAAGGCAAGCTCAAAGGCGCTTACGGGCTCCTGTCAGAAAAACTGGCCGAGGCTATTGCCGAAGTTAAAGACGACGACTCTGGCTCGGAGGTCGAAGCCGGTTCCTAAAATACTAACCCTCAGCCCAAAAATTCCAGGACCCAGCGCCCTGGTTTTTTTGGGCTGTCCACTTTCGGTCTTGGTCCTTAGTGTTCCAACATCGACCAAAGTAATCGCTTAAAAAATCAATCCTGGAAAAAACATGCAGTCAGCCAAGCTTCGTCAAGTATTTGTCGATTTTTTCTCCGCCGCTGGTCACCGCCGAGTCTCTTCCAGTTCACTGGTCCCGGCTGACGATCCAAGCATTCTTTTTACTAATGCTGGCATGGTCCAGTTCAAACGCATCTTTACCGGGGAAGAAATAAGAGATTACAACCGGGCCGTAACCTTCCAAAAGTGTGTCCGGGCTGGCGGCAAACATAATGATCTAGAAAACGTCGGGTACACTGCCCGCCACCATACTTTTTTTGAGATGCTGGGCAATTTCTCCTTCGGTGACTATTTTAAAGAACAAGCCGTGGAATTTGCTTGGACCCTTCTAACCAAAGATCTGGGCCTGCCAGCCGATCGATTGTATGCAACCATATATCGGGACGACGATGAAGCCCATAACTACTGGAAAAAAATAGCCCAACTTCCTGACGAGAGAATTGTCCGTTTAGGGGAAAAGGACAACTTCTGGGCTATGGGCGATACCGGCCCCTGCGGACCTTGCAGCGAAATTCTTATTGACCAGGGCCCGGAATTGGGCTGCCATCGGCCCGATTGCGGCCCTGGCTGTGACTGTGATCGTTACCTGGAAATCTGGAACTTGGTTTTCATGCAATTTGAAAGGTCTCCAGATGGCAAGCTGACTCCTCTGCCTAAACCCTCCATTGATACTGGTATGGGCTTGGAACGCCTGACAGCGGTCATGAGCGGTGTTTTCAACAATTATGAGACCGACCTTTTTACCCCGCTTTTAAACAAAGTCTCCTCTCTTTCAGGTATTGCTTACATCTTTGACCGTAGCCTGACCCCAAAGGATTCAGCTTTCCAGACCAATGTAAGCCTGAGGGTAATCGCCGACCACGCCAGGGCCGTTACTTTTCTCATTGGTGACGGAGTGCTCCCCCAAAACCTTGGACGGGGCTACGTCCTCAGGCGCATTTTGCGCCGAGCCGTTCGTCACGGCCGCAAGCTTGGACTGACCAAACCGTTTTTGTCGGAAACAGTCGGCGAAGTCATCAGCCAGATGAACCCTTTTTTCCCAGAACTTTCTGACAACGCCGACTTTATCGCCAAAATTGTTTCCAGCGAAGAAGAACGCTTCATTGAGACTCTGGGAACCGGGTTAAACCTCCTAAACGAAGCCATTGCCGACATCAAAAAACGCAAAGAACCTCAGGTCCCAGGGGAGCTGACCTTTAAACTCTATGATACTTACGGTTTTCCGGTGGACCTGGTGGCTGATGTGGCTAGAGAACATGGGCTGACCGTCGATGAAGCCGGCTTTGACGCCGCCATGGAGCTCCAGAAGGCCAAAGGCCGGGCGGCTTGGAAAAGCCAAAGTCTTAAAAGTGACGAACTTGAGGGCGTCAACCATTTATCGGCCCAGGGTTTTACCCAAAAATTTTCAGGTTACTCCCAACTAATCGACGACGGGATTGTCCCGTCTCTGATTCTAAAAAATGGTCAAATTGCGGAAAAAGCCTCAGAATCAGACGATATTGTGCTAGTCTTTCCAGTGACCCCCTTTTACGCTGCCAGCGGCGGCCAAGAAGGCGACAGCGGGCTCATTAGCTTTCCGGGCGGCCGGGTAGCCATAAACGAGGTCATCAAGGCTCCTGGTTCCGGTATTTTCCTGCATTGCGGCCAGGTTGAGATCGGCCAGTTGGAAGCTGGCCAAAAAGCCACTTTATCGGTCGATTCTACCCAGAGAGCTGAAACTGCAGCTAACCATACAGCCACTCATCTTTTGCACCTAGCCTTACGGGAGACTTTGGGCAATCATGTCCGGCAGGCTGGCTCATCTGTCTCCCGCGAACGGCTACGCTTTGATTTTACTCATAATCAAGGCCTGACCGACCAACAGATAATCCAAATTGAAACTCTGGTCAATCGCGACATTATCTCCAACTTCCCAGTGAACACCTCAGTTATGAACAACGAGGAGGCCATCCGTTCTGGGGCCATGGCCCTCTTTGAGGAACGCTACGGTGAAGAAGTCAGGGTGGTCAGTGTTGGCCGCAGCCGCGAGCTGTGCGGGGGCACCCATGCGACCTTCAGCGGTCAGCTAGGAACCTTTTTAATCGAAGGAGAATCAGCTGTCGCCGCTGGCGTCAGGCGTTTAGAATGCCTGACCGGGGCCGCAGCCCTGTCTTGGATCCAATCCCAGCGCCGGACTCTAAAAGCTCTTTCTTACTCCCTCAAATCCAAACCCGAAGAAGTTTTGGAGCGGCTCCAAAAGATTCAAGCTAAAGTCAAAGAACTGGAAAAAGGCGGCGGCCCGAAAACCGAGGGCCAAAAACCCTCCCAGCTGGCCAAGCAAAGTCAAATGATTAATGGGGTCACATTTTTGGCCGCTGAAATCAAAGCCGCCGATCCCAAAGGACTTCGCGAAATCGCTGATGAGGTCCGAAGCATTTTGGGCCCTGAATCTATTTTGGCCTTGGGATCAGCTACCCCTGACCAAAAAGTAATGCTACTTGTGGCCGTTGGCCAAAAACTATTAGGACGTTTCAAAGCCGGTGATCTGATTTCGACCATGGCTGGTCACGTCGGTGGCCGGGGCGGCGGAAAACCGGAAATGGCTCAGGCGGGCGGACCCAATCTGTCCGGCTTACCCCTGGCCCTTCAATCTGCCTTGGAAGCGGTCCAAGCCGGGTGAGTCAGGTTTTTGTCTGCGGTTCGTTATAGCCATCTCTTTTGCCCGTATGGGCCCCTCATAGGTGCTTTTATGAAAATACTATTAATCGGATCCGGCGGGCGCGAACATTCCATAGCTTGGCGTCTCAAAAAGACTCCCGGAGTCACCCTCATTTCGGCACCTGGCAGTTCCGCTTTAGCCACTCTCGGTGAGGTCAGACCCATAGCTGTTGATGATGTTAAAGCTCTAACCGCTTTAGCCAAAGATCTTAAACCCGATTTGACCATTATCGGACCGGAACTTCCATTGGTCTTAGGACTGGCCGATTCCATCCGCAGTCTCGGTCTGCCCGTCTTTGGCCCGTCGGCCGAGGCCGCCAAAATCGAAGGCTCTAAGGTCTTTGCTAAAGACTTTATGGTTCGCCACAACCTGCCTACAGCCAGTTATGCTGTTTTCTACGATCCAACCGAGGCCAGGCAATACCTTAAGGATTCTTCCTATCCCGTGGTCATCAAAGCCGACGGCTTGGCCTCAGGTAAAGGTGTGGCCGTCTGCGGCAAACTCTCCACCGCCTTGGAAGCCTTAAACGATATAAGCAGTTTAGAAACCGCCAACCGTATAATCGTCGAAGAATACTTGGCTGGCGAAGAAGTAAGTTTTTTTGTCCTAACCGACGGCACCAACATCTTGCCTCTTCCCTCCGCCCAGGATCACAAAGCGGTCTACGACGGCGATCGCGGCCCCAACACCGGGGGCATGGGCGCCTTTTCCCCGGCCCCTCTGGTCAATGATTCGCTATCGGAACTAATAATGGATACCATTATTAAGCCGACCGTTGAAGGCCTCAAGGTGGAGGGAACCCCGTTCTGCGGCCTACTTTATGCCGGACTGATGATAACTTTGAGCGGCCCGAAGATCCTTGAATTTAATGCCCGATTTGGTGACCCTGAAACTCAAGTCCTTATGCCCAGACTCAAAGGCGATCTGGCTAATACTCTCCTTTTAGCGGCCACCGGACGCCTTAACGAAGCTTCCCTGGAGTGGGATCCACGGTTTGCCGCTTGCGTGGTGATGTGCTCCGAGGGCTATCCCGGTGCCTTCCGCCAAGGAGACGTAATTTCAGGGCTAAAAAAGGTTGCGTCCAACGAATCGGTACTCATCTTTGAATCCGGGGTCACCCGCGAACCTCGAAAAAACATCATCGACGGCACCGAGCAGTGGGTGGAAACCGCCATCACCCATGGCGGCCGGGTCCTTGGAGTCACAGCCTTGGGCGATGACCTTGAAACAGCTCTTAAAATCTCCTATCAAGCCGCTTCCAACATCTCTTGGTCTGGGGTCCACTATCGCCGCGACATCGGGGCCAAAGCCCTTAACCGAGCCTCGCTGTACCAAAAATAATTTCTATACTCGGAAAAAGGCCGCCCAGAGCGACCTTTTTCCGACAAAGTTATCAAAGTTTTTTAATCAAATATTATTTATATATAAACCCCTTCCAAACAAGTCCCGCCTACTCGCCGGTCCCATCAACCTTCAAATAATTGTTCGCTCTTAACGGTTTTAATAAGCTTAACTTTGGTTTAAGCTTTTGAATATGCCCAAACTTGGTAAGCATTTCCCAAAAAGGTAAGATTTAGCCACCTGGCGCCTCACCTTTAAAACCGTTAAGAGCTTGGTTTAGCTCAAGGCCAGCTATATCATCTTCGCCGGCCGTAAAAATCACAGCGGCACCAAACTTTGACCTCACCTATATTAGTTTAACTCAGAATTTCTTTTAAATCCTGCTCCGGAGTTGTTATCGGGGCAATCGCAAAGTTATTAACGAGGACCTTTAAGACGCCTTGCGAGACAAAGGCTGGTAGGGTGGGACCGAGTTTGATGTTCCTAATTCCCAAATGCAATAGAGTCAGCAGGATGCAGACCGCCTTTTGCTCATACCACGAAAGAACCAACGACAACGGCAGATCGTTTACTCCGCAGCCGAATGCTTCGGCTAAAGCGACGGCGACTTTGATAGCCGAATAAGCGTCATTGCATTGTCCCATATCAAGTAGCCGTGGAATACCCCCAATGTTTCCCAGATCAAGATCGTTAAAGCGGAACTTCCCACAGGCCAGAGTAAGGATAACCGTATCAACCGGAGTCTTTTTCACAAAATCGGTAAAGTAGTTCCGACCGGCCCTGGCCCCATCGCAGCCGCCGACCAGGAAGAAATGCTTTATCGCACCGGATTTCACCGCCTCAATCACTTTGCCGGCTATACTCAAAACTGTTCCATGTCCAAAACCAGTCATCACTTTTGTGCCCCCATTGATACCTAAAATGGTATGCGATTGGGCATATCCACCGAGCTTTTTAGCTTTTCCGATCACCGGGCTAAAGTCTTTGTTTTCATCAATATGTACCAGATTTGAATACCCGACCTGAGCTGTCGTAAAGACGCGGTCGCTGTATGTTTCTTTCGGCGGCATCAAGCAGTTGGTCGTAAACAGGAAAGCCCCAGGTACCTCGGCGAACTCCTTTTGCTGGTTCTGCCAGGCTGTACCGAAATTACCTTTTAGATGCGGGTATTTTCGAAATTCTGGGTACCCATGCGCCGGAAGCATTTCTCCATGAGTGTAGATGCTAACATCTTGGTCTTGAGTTTGCTCAAGCAGTAGTTTGAGGTCATTAAGATCATGGCCGGAGACGACGATAAAAGGACCGGCGTCGATCGTCTGGGTCACCGTTGCCGGATGCGGGCACCCGAAGGTTTCGGTGTTGGCCCGGTCGAGTAATTCCATACATTTTAAATTTTCGGCGCCAACTTCCAGGGTCAGCGGTAATAAATCATTGACAGTCAACTCTTCGTTGCCAATAGCTTTCAGCGCTTTGGGAAAAAATTCCGTCAATCCTTCGCTTTGGTAACCAAGCACCAAAGCATGGTGGGCATAGGCCGCAATGCCACGCAAACCAAAAAGGATGAGGGATTTTAAACTGCGAACGTCTTCATTGGCCTGCCAAATGCGGTTGACAACCGATGCATAAGATTTATCTCCGTCTATGATGGAACTGATTTGCCGGTTGATTGTTTCCGCATCAAAATTGACGTTAGTAAGCGTGGTAAATAGTCCGCCTATGATTTGCTTGTTGGTAAGCCTGTCGGCATTGGAAATGATTGCACCGGTCAATTCATCTTGCAAATCGGCGATTTCCGCACTCTTACCACACACGCCTGTCTTGCCCTGGCATCCGGTTAGACCTGCTGTTTGCTCGCATTGATAACAAAACATTGTAGCCTCCTCTTAATTGTCTTTGGACGTTTCCATCACTAATAAATGAAACAAAATTCCTGAAGCAATTGTCTTAATTTTTTTTGCTGCTCTGGAAGGATATCCCGGTTATCCTTCCGGGTATTCTGTTAGGACCAGCCGGCACCGGCAACTTTTTATTGATGTCAAAACTGTAGAGTTTAAAGAACCAACCACGTTGACTTTTAGTCATGATGCTACTATAGTGATTAATTCAATTCGGTTGGAATACCAACGAAAGGAATAGATTTTTGGAAAAATTTTTTCCCCTCCTCCAAACTGCCCCACTCTTTGCCGGAATTGGTTCGTCCGATTTCGAAGCCATGATGACTTGTTTGGATGCTCGCACTCAGCTATGTAATAAAAATGAAACGGTTTTTTTTGAAGGCGATCTCGTTACTGATATTGGCCTATTGTTAAAAGGGAGGATTCACTTAATTAAAGGCGACGTCTGGGGCAACTGTTCCATCGTCGCCGAGATAGCCCCACCGGACATGTTTGCCGAAGCAGTCGTTTGCTCGGGTTACGGAAAAATCCCGGTTAGCGTAATTACCAAAGAAAACAGCGAGATATTATTTATTGACTACCGTAAAATTGTGACGAGTTGTTCTTCCAGCTGTGCTTTCCATTCAAAACTAATTCGGAACATGATTGGGATTTTGGCAAATAAGAACATTTTATTGTCAACCAAAATTCAACACATTACCAAACGGTCGATTAAAGAAAAACTGCTCTCTTACCTGCTGGAAATAGCCAAGCAAAAGAGCAGCAAAGAATTTGACATACCTTTTAACAGGCAGGAGCTCGCCGATTACCTATCCGTCGAGCGAAGCGCCTTATCATCGGAAATGAGTAAATTAAAAACCGACCAAATTATTGACTTCCGCAAAAATCATTTTAAACTTTTAAGACAGGTCATCAATAACCCCTGAGCTAAGCCCTGGCCAAAAAATTCAATCATGCCCAAGGTAATTATTTGAAATCAAAATTGCCGCCGCCTGCCAGTTGAAAAATCCTTCCATCAAGCGGTCGCTGCCACTAACTCATTTAACTAAAATTTTTAACCTCTTTTGGCTGTCCCACCCTATGTTTTATTTATCCCCCAAGAGCTTAGGCTTAATTTTAACGTTATTTGCGGCCACCGGCTTTGCCCTCAAAACAATTTTAGCTAAACTGGCCTATTCTTATGGTATAGATCCTCTCACTCTACTAACCCTGCGGATGGGAGTAGCTGGGACTGCCTTTTCATCAGTTTTGGCCTACAACTTAGTCGCCAAGCGATGGAATCTCCGGCTCAGTCAGAAACGATGGCTGCTCATTTGTTGGCTTTCGCTTTTCGGCTACTACCTGTCATCCTTTTTGGATTTCAGTGGATTGGTTTACGTTGACGCCAACCTTGGTCGGATGATTTTATTTTTGTATCCCACCATTGTAGTCATTTTAAATTCCATAATACGCCGCGAGAAAATTGCACTTCATATCTGGCTAGCCCTCATTTTATGTTATGCTGGGATTGCTTTAATGTTGATTCCCAGTTTTTCTCATTCCAGTAATAATATAATTAAAGGGAGCCTTTTGATTTTTTCCGGGGCCCTCACTTACTCCGTTTACCTAGTGGCTGTCGACCGTTATTTCAAAACAACTGACATCATAATGTATATTACTTTAGTTATGATTATATCCTCTTTGTGTGTTTTTACCCACTTTTTTATTTCTCACGACATAACCACCCTCTCTGTCCCTTTCCCAGTTTATCTGTTGGCTTTGATAATGGGATTATTTTCCACTGTCCTGCCTGGTTACGCCATAAGCGCAGGGATTGCCTTAATCGGAGCCTCCAAAGCGGCTACTGTTTCCATGAGCGGTCCTGTCTTAACTCTTGTTATGAGCTACCTTATCCTTGGCGAATCCATCTCTTTGATCCAATTTGTCGGGATGGTTTTGGTCATTTTAGGTGTGGCCAAGGTTAAATAGTTTCTTTAAATTATGGCCGGTTTAGTTTGGTTTACACCGCCTGAATGACTATGAAATTCGGGTAGGGGGTGGCTTTCCCACACCCCTCCCACACCACTGTACGTGCCGTTCGGCATACAGCGGTTCAGATTCATCGGCTAAGAAGCGTTACCCTTAGCCTTGTGGATGACTGTTATCCTAGCTATACTAGCGAGCGTTTAAAATTCCAGTAAATAAAAATTTATGGTATAAAAGGGCAATCAAATTATGGAGGCGATTGCTCTATGAACGAAAAGTGTACCCCGAAACGTGGAAGGCCAGC
>JAISWF010000216.1 GCA_031271165.1 Deltaproteobacteria bacterium | reverse complement strand
GTGAACTACCGCTCACCTAAAGGGAACCGGCTTCTGAAAAGAAGTCGGATGGTTCACAAGACTAAGGCATGGAAACGTGTCTACGTTGGATTAGTCATGACACCCAGGGTTGTCGCCTCAGCTCCTGGCTCTGTCGTTATGAGTTAAAAGTTCTCAAGCGGTGGTGGGAACGGTGCTTATGATGTAAAAAGCTTTTCCAACATTGTCGAGAGGAAGTCCAGGCTGTGGTTTGGTAAAATCCAGCCATGACCGACTGAACCAACCAAAGCGTTGACCGCAGACCCAAAGTTGTCATTCATCCGTCAAACTTAAAGCCCGGCAACGGCATCGAAAAAAAACGTATCCAGAGAAACTCAAAAATATAGCTACTCAAGCCTATTGACCAACAACAGGCCTTTAGCTACCGGTTTGAGTTGGCAATCATTTGGTGGTTTTGCCATTTGGTGGTTACCAAGAGCTGGTTACCGAAGACCAGCAGACCAAAATAGACCAGTTTTACCACTTAAAAGTGTACCAGCTCAAAGCTGGGAAATAATCAAATTTCTCGGTCACGATTATAAGTGCCCAGGTAGGGCTTTTTTGGCAGAACTTTTTTTAATCTTCTTTGGCTGAAAGATGCCTAATATCTGAAAAATGGGGATGACTTGCTGGCAGCGGAGTTTTTCAATGTGATCAAAATTTGGTCAAATATGGAAGAACATAAGGATATTTAAAGACGATTTTGTTTCAAGGCGAGATTGCTTGAGGGCGGTGATATTTGGTGATTTAAAAATTAAATACTCCATCGATAACCAGCTGACTGCTCCATAGGTTGAGAGCATCCCAAAACCAGCTCTATTAAGATAGCCTGGTAAGCAAAAAGCTATTTGGAAACTAATGGTGTCAGTTTTCGGCCTAAACGCCCTGGATGCGCCCCTTTTAACAGTTTCAGGCAGTTCTGGTCGCAATCATGGAGGCCGTTCAAAGAGAAGAAAACGTTCGGCAGCACTCAAGTAACAATACTGCGGCTAAGGCGCTGACAAAAAATCAAATTGTAAGGCTCTTTATCCGGCGGAAATACTTTCCGAGAGTCCTCAGCGGGCTCGGACCGCTTTCCGAGTCGCTAAGACCACGTCAACGGTCTCACTGAGAGTTTGCTCAAGGAGAGCCTGGTTTTCAAATTTAGGCTTTGGTATTTGTTTTTCGCCCAGCGGATAAGACTTGGAAGGCCCTTTTGGTTTCCCCAGTTCAAACTCCCGGCTGGCCTTAACGGAACCGTCGGGATGAAATTGATACCAAGTCCCGACCTCTTGGTTGCTGCTCATCTGACCAGTGGCTGAAAGGATTCCAGACTGATCGTAACCAATGACCAAGCCGTCAACCTCACCTTTTTTAAGCGAGGCCACCTCGGCCAGTTCCTGATGGTCGGCTCCTTTGGCTGGGGGATGAAATGTGAGTAAAAGCCCTTCCGGCACTCCCCGCTTATAACCAATGCTGCGGGCTACCAGCCCTTCGTCGGTATAATAGACGGTTATCCCGTGGGCCAAGCCGTCGGAATAAAACCCGGAGAATTCCAAGGTGCGCCCATTATCAGCCATTTTATAAACCAACCCCTTAACTGGAACTTGGGACGAATCGACACACCGAGACGGCTGGCCTCGGCAAACGAGCCGATCAATGTCATAGCTCTGGGAGCTTGGTTTGACTGCCGCTTTTGCTGAATCTGAAGGTGGTGGGTTCTGAGCGGAGACCGCCTCTCTCACGTTGGACTGAGACTTAGGAGCCGATGCCGAAGAGGAAGGCGAACTGGAAGCGCTTTCCCGGGGCGGTGAGGATTCCCTTGACGGAGCAGACACTTGGGATGAAGTCTTAATATTTGAACTCAAAAGGCCGAGAAAAAACGGCCAGCGGCCAAAGCCGGCCGTAACGATGCCTAAAACGATCAGGATTAAAATCGGAATAAGCTTGCGATCGCTTGCGGTGTTGGCCAGGCGTGGCTTGGTGACCGGACGGCTTTGTTCAAAAAGGACTTTTCGTTCACTATCCGACAGAATTCCGGCCTGGTCACCTTCCTCAAGTTTTTTCTGAGCCAGAGATTTGTTTCGAAGACTTTTGGAATAACCGCTAATGGCTCTGGATCTAAGGGTTCCGAAAATCAGGGCCGCCAAAAGGGTAAAGCTCACCAGCCCCAAATGGAGCTCGGCACCTTTTAAATAATTGGTTTGGAAATAACAAAATCCGGCCACCACCGAAACTATCAGGCCGCTGTAAAGAGGCCAAAAACCGAGAGCTTTTTTCTTGGCCCGGTTGGGATCAACGGGAATATTTTGGTACCAGTATCGTTCGAGATCCCGCCCATCGTGCCAGAGCTCATAGTTGGTATTTTTATAGGAAAAAACTGTCCTGGCTACGGGCACAAAACCAGCTCTAAGCGGGCCCTCGTATTGGACCTCGGCATTGATAGCCCAATTTTGCTGGTGCTGACCTTTGGCATGCTCCATGGAAACAGTAGCCGCCGGCCCTTTTTCGACCATCTGACTAATATTTTCCACTGCGTCATCGGCCGGTAGCATAAAGCTGTCAGCATCCAGGCCGCCAAGCAGAGCCGGAGAATAGACCACAGTTTCCCCGAGAACGCTTGGGTTTTCCAAGATCGAAACAACCTGAGGCGGAAGTTTAGACTGATCGCCAGCGTATTTTAAGAGCCTGAATTTACCGGTAGCCGTGCCGCTGGCCGGCCTCCAGTCGATCACCGTCCGAGTACGCGTCACAGCTTCTCGGTAGTTGCGGCCTTTGGAGTCGGTGCGGGTAACGTAATCAGTGTAAGTCTCTTGACGGTCAAAACCAAAAGAAGCCGACCAATGGGCCACAAATGACCCTGAGCCGAGCCAAAATGGTAAAAACCAAAAAATCTCCTGTTCAAAATTGCTCTTATCCAAAATGTCATCGGGAGCGCTCTCCGGAGCGATCATCAGCTGACGCGCTACCGACCGGAGCTGATTACGGTTGCCATCGGTGGGAATTACAAAATCGAAAATAATGGGGGCCGGAGCGGCCTCTTTGACCAAACGTATGGCCGAGCCGCAATAAGGACAAGAAAGGACGGTTTGGCCGGGGACAAGTTCAACCTGAGCCCCGCAGCTGTCACAGGTAATATGGGTTAGAGCTTCCATCAACAAGTCATTTCATTAGGATAAAATTGCCAGCCTAAAAGGTCCCAAAGGCAACAGTAGATAACGGCCGGGCGCAAACCTTAGTGGCCGCCAAGGCCGCCCATCATCATCAAAAGGGCTCAGATGCTTTAAGTCGGGCCGCCAAGCGACTCAATCACAAGCGTGGCGATATTAAGGCCTAAAATCCGCCGCGCTTGGAAGCCTGACCCCCCCTCACGTTTATGAGAGCCAAAATTTCTTCGACCATCACTTCAGGCCGCTTTAGAAGGTCATCGCCCGCCGGACCGGTTATAGCCGCCAAATTAACAAGTTCGCCTACCTTCTGACTAATTTGCTCGTCAGCCGGAACCTTGGAATTTCGGTCAAAATATTTGACTTCTTCAATAATTTCTCTAACACCATTTTTAACCGTATCGCTAAGGCTGCCTAAGTTGAGGAGTTCTTCAAGGCGGGCTATGAGCGCATCCAAGGCCGCACTTTTTTCAGCGACTGACCGGTCTTCCTCGCTGGTGCCCTTGCCTCCGGCCCCGAACAAAACCAAGAAGGTTAAAAGTAGGGCCAGCCAAATAATTTCCAAGGCCGACAGCCAGATGACCGATGTCCCCAGACCGACCAAATGAGTTACAGCGGTCGCACCTGATATTATAAAATAAAGGCTGCCAGAAACGTAAGCCCCGATCCGGAAAACCGCCGGCCGCGATTGGCTGTATTCAACGTAAATAAAGGTCCCCAAGGTCACCAGTTCCGTTAGGATCAGAAAAGCCAAAGCGGCCCTCTTGGTCGTGGTGGGATTGCTTACGGCCAAAAGATAGACCACCACGGTGACCACTATCCACACCAGACCAATAAAGGCCACGGTTTTTAACCGTCGGCTGAAGCCGGCCATAGTTTAGTTCCTTCCTGGTCAATAGGCGGGCCCAAGGGGGGCAGCCGCAATTATGGGATGGTCAGGCTTTCAAGACTTAAGACAGACTTCTTTAAAGCCCTGACCAACCGACAATTTCAACCTTTCAATGGATTGGAAAAGTTTTTGAGGGTATAATGCACAGCAATTTTGGGCCGCAAGTGACGCACTTCGGGCCGAGATTCTGATTTAAAAGCTACGAAAGGTTTAAATTATGAGCTTAGAGTCGGTCAAAGAATTTTTGGCCCAAAACGCTCCAGATCTTAAGGTCAGGGAGATGGAAGGAAGCCTAGCCACCGTGCCCCTGGCCGCCCGAGCCCTGATGGTCAGCGATGGTCAGATTGCCAAGACTTTGACTCTTAAGGTCGGCTGCGACATTATTATATTGGTGGCCAGAGGCGACTCGCGTCTGGACAACCGCAAAATCAAGGAACATTTTGGGGTCAAAGCCAGAATGCTTGATGCGGCCGAAGTCGAACGCATTACCGGCCACCCGGTCGGCGGGGTCTGCCCCTTCGGACTGAGCCAACCTCTGCCAGGGCGAAATTACCAAATTTTAGGCCTGAGTAAACATGTGCATCTTTGGCCATTAAAGCAGAAAAACTCAACAAACAACATATAAGCATCTCAAACAGTAAATTAGGATATCTTATATCAAAAAAAATTATTTTCTGATCATTTAAATACTATCATATAAGCTTAAGGATGACATGATATATATAT
>JAISWF010000170.1 GCA_031271165.1 Deltaproteobacteria bacterium | reverse complement strand
TGAGAGTTGGTGTAAGGGGGTTAGGATTTCAAATCGCCAATTTTGGACGATGAGGGGTGCTTATTTCCAAGGGTTTAGCATCCCAACCCCCGGTTTGACGATTTTCTTGGACGGCTGTGCCATAATATATTGGCACGGTTAAGTGTTTTTTTAGTAATGTAAGGTGTAACTAAAACAGGCTCTGAACAGGAACAGGTAGAATTCTTAAGGTGCGTGGGATGCGATTATTTGACCGCCTTGAATGGCATAAGAATTGAGTAGAGCCCGAATAGCCAATGATCTCGAATAATAGAAAATCATTGGCTAATGTTTGGTAGACAGAACGCCATAGGCAGGCCTATACCGAGGCAAAAAAGCTATTCAAACCTTCGAGGCCAACATCAAGAAGCATTTTGGCCAATGACTTCCCGTTAATCAATCTCACTGAAGCGTCAAACGCAAGATTATTAGCTGTCGTTGAGAAATTATCGCAGGTTGAAATAACCCAAAAAATCTCGTGGTAATCAGTCCCGCAATATTTTGCCTTTCCGCAGCATAGGCCTGTATCTGAGAAACTGCCCATTCATCCGTTACCCCTTCATGATGCTTGACTTGGACGTTAATCCGAGCCTTTATCTGGTCAAAAGCGGCAACGACGTAGGCATCGGCTTCCTGGTTATCCTTAGGAGCGTTTTTGGCAGGAATGACGACTTCCGTAGCGCCTATTTTTTTGAAATACCTGGCGATAAGCTTTTCCAACTGACCAGGATTAAGTTCTTTATGGATTATTTCCAGCAACTGATCCGGCATACTATCCATTATCGAAAGATAAAGACTTGGCGGCCGATTATTTTTAAAAGCTTCGACCGCCTTTTGTATATTCAATTCAAATTCATCAATCTTGGCGTTGGTCTGGCGTATTTTCATTCTGGCGGTCAGGGCGGCATCAGCATAACTCCGGGGTATATCAGATTCAACTGCAATAACCGGCCAAACATAACCCAGATCATAGGTATCATGTACACTGACGTCCGCCTTGGCCAGATCCCCAACCTTAAGAGTGACGGTATGACCACTCAAGGTTTTAACTTTTTGCAGAGCCTCTATCGGGATATCGGAAATCGGAATCACGGAACCCTGAAGTTTGTAAAGACTGAAAGTCCCCCAAGAAGGAACCAGGCTCAGGTCTTCCGGCTTGAAATCAACCAAAAAACGCCCCAAATTATAAATCGTCCTCGTACCGCCTTCCCAACCGCATTTGGACGGCATACCTTTCAAAATTTCAAACTTGGCCTCAGAATCAAGAGCAGGGTTTTTCATGCTTGGAAAGAAGCTCGCGTCAACCAGGAAATCTCTAAAACCGATACTGAGATAGCCGCTTTCCAGCAAAGGTTTTGAAATTTCATATTCATGGCTGATACGATGTAACCAAATGCTCATAACTGACCTCTTTCAATCGAAATTAAGTTAATGTTCAAACAAGACTGATTATTTCCACGTCCAGTTGTGGCTGGAACCGATCGGACAGCCGTTTAACTGATGGCGAAAAAGACATTTCCACAGTAGCGCCGCATTTTCGGCACTCATAGCAGTTAGTCCAGCGGTGCCAAGCCTGTCCCACTGATGATCTTAATAGCATATACTGAAAAAAATACCACTAATTTCTGACCTTTGAGAAAAGAGTAGCTATGCACAAAAAAATTGAATCTATTAACATAAATAATTATGCAATAAACAGCATAAGCTTTAAAATGAATAAAATTTAATGATATACCTAGACTCCTGACATTATTTGAAGCCGACTTCATCCTCACCTAAGATATTTGATAAGCCAGTGCCCCGCAAGGTAGCCATTTTTTTAAAACGTCTGATGTTGCTGACCATCAGATTGTAAACTTGCTCGGATGACATAACCTTAAATTTTATATCGCAGAGACACTCAAACTCGGGCATGACTCCGACACCCATCTCAACAAGCCAGCCGTTAATCACAAAATCACAGGCTTTATTCCATAAATACGGATCCCGCCCTTGGTAGCGGCTCTGGTGCCGCAGACCGACATGCTGCCAATAATCGGGACTGAGGTCGCAGTTATGGGCCAAAGCGCTATTTGTTAGCTACTCTTGGTTACGCACTTTAAACACCTGAGCTTTAATAAAGGACCCTACAAAAGCCTTGAACATCACCTAGTCTACGCCCAGACCAATGGAGTTCTGGGTCTTAACATGGTTATGAACGGTAACGAAGGTTGGCAACTTTGGCCTTACGGTAATAGGTGGCTGTTAACTTGCAAGGTCAAGCCAAGTCAGGTCCGATAATGGCTTGTAAGCAGTTTGGCTTTTGGCAGTTGGGAAAGAAAGAAGAAGGAGGAGGAGGAGGAGGAGGAGGAACAATGATCAACCGGTAAAAACCCTCAAAATCCTGAATTTTGAAAATTTTTATAAGTAATTTTAGGGTGTTAAAATGGCAAAATCGCTAAAATGTAGTTTTTACCGATCGATCATCTATTGCTCTCAACAATTCTCTCACAGCTTCCGTCATTTTTACACTTGAAAAATTGCCATGTTGAGCTGTCTGCAACGCTCCCCCAAGGTCAGCACTAATATCATGAGAAGCTCGCTCTGTAGCTATAGCGTACCTAAATATTTGATCGATCGGTAAAAAACCAATTTTAGCAATTTTGCCATTTTTAATATACTGAAATTACTTATGAAAATTTTCAAAATTCACGATTTTGATAGTTTTTACCGGTTAATAATATTTGATCGCAACATTGCAAAACTCTTTAAGCAGAAACTATATCTCCTCTTGGTCTAATTTAAAAAAACACTAAAAGATCATGACCAAATTTATATTACGTCCTATTTACTGGATAAGACGACATATCTTTTTTTATTATATTTAGATTATGAGTTTAATCTAATTTTTTTCTGCTTTATTATGCATATACACTCTAAAGTAACATCTTCAAATGAATTTTGAACTTCATAACAATCATTTTCCTTCTTCGAATTCCTTTTTGAGTCAGGCTCTATCCCAACTCTCAATATTTTTTTAGCTTCAATAACACACTCTCTAGCATCTCTTAAAGACAAGTCAGGATAAATACCTAAGAAAACGTTTTTCGTTTACTCTGGATGCTTAGTCAAGCTGATTTCCTTCCAGTAGTCGACAGATATAGGTACAACAAGTTCTCATCTGGAATTTTTTGGTTTAGCCTCTCTTAAATCATGGCATTGACTTATGAAAATTACATAATATCGTCTATAATACTATGTTTTTCTTTGGTTGTCAAAGGTATTACTGGCTATATTGGGTCTTACAAAACCCTGCCCAAAAATAAAAAACCCCTTGAATTTCAAGGGGTTTGGGTTTAATTAATTTATGAAATGGTAGTCCCAAGGGGACTCGAACCCCTGTTTTCGCCGTGAGAGGGCGGTGTCCTAGACCGCTAGACGATGGGACCACATGTATTTATCGGATGGCAAAAGACTGTTGAGACCCGCCAGTTCCGATAGCAACCTCGGTCGACTTCGCTTGCTCAAAAGCAGTCCACCTTAGGTAGTTTTGGAATTTTATATGTTTTGCCTCCATTTTACAAGAACTTTTTTGACGTTTATTTTCAGTAAGTTTCCATCGTTTCCAGAGCTTTCGCCTCTAAACTCCCCTTCTTTCCAGACCTTGCTCCGACGTCAACCAATCTAGTTTGTTAATCAAGGAAGAAAGTGTCAAACTCTTAAAAACATTCAAATGGCCAGTATTGTCCCTGGCTTGGCTCGGTTTTCTCAGCCACTTTCCCCAGCCATGGTGGTTATTTATTTTTTTGAACAAAAAATTGCTCTAGGCTCAATCTAGCTTTGCGTTGCGGTTTTTATTATTAAACAATATAAAATATAGGCTAAGCATCAATAACAGAGTCTACATACTAAATATCGCATCTCTTTAGTTAATTTTTTTGGACTAACATTAATATTGATATCATGACAGAATTGCACGCCTATCTAAACCTCTTTATTTATATCAAGTTATTTTACTAATATATGAACAGTAAAGCAATTAAGTTAAATATCTATTTAATTTTTTTCATCCTACCTTCAACGTACTCAGCGCCTTCTCTAATTTTTATTCTTGCTGATTTTAAATAAATACTTAACGATATTTTTATAATTAAAAGTATAGCACAAAGCACTGTTACTAATTTCAAATATACAGAAAATCTAGGTGCAAAATAGAAAGTCAAGCCTCCAGCTATTATTAAAGCAATAGCAGAAGGAATAATATCTCTTATCTTATATGTTAGCATCGCTAGCCTAGTAGTATAATTAGCAACTATTCTAAATTGATCTATATCAGCATCATTTAGTTTTATAGCTCCATTTAATACTTTTGCAATAAAATTATTTATTGTGTCAGATTCTATTATAAACTTTCCGTTTTCAATAAATGACATAAGATTTTCTTTTGTTGTATTTAAAACTTCAAGATTTCCTGGTGTAAATTTCCATAGATGAACCTTGACGTAATCGTCATATTCTTTATCTGAATTAGAAAATATTTTATTTCCATGATTATCAACTATAAACATTTTAGCTGGAAGATTATCTGATAATAAAAGCTTTCTAGAATTTTTACGATCTTTTAAGTTAATAATTCCTTTAAAATATGTATTTGGCGATGATAATAATTTGGCTACACCTTGCGGTAAGACTATAATGTTACCGCCCAAGTTATTGTACTCTTTTAAAGGCAACAGTTTTCCTCTAAGATTTATAGAATCTCTTAAAGTCCAATCAGTCTGGTAATTAATAGAAAAGGTAACATTATTTATTCCGCTATGGCTTACTAGCTGGTAATTATGTTGTAATTTAACCTTGGGCAATGTCCCCCAAAAGAACAAAGCCGGGTTAAAAGCACAAAACATAATATTTTTGAATGTTTGAATATCTACCGGGTTTTTATCTGAATATATCGTCTGAATATAAAAAACTATACTTAAAAATAATTGTTGTATTTTAGGGTGGGTGGACTCAAACAAAAAGGCCAGCATCAGATCCCAACCCCGGCTCAGAGTCCGCCTGACAAACTCGCCCTCCGGTGATCGGAGGTTGGAATCCGTCGCCTGACTTGCGGCGTAAAGGTTTTCCACGGTCATGGGGAGGCTGCGGTAAACTGGAACCTGCTCAAGATAGGAATGGACGAACCGGAACACAAACTCGTTAGAGTCTCCGCAGGCCAAAGATTCAACCTTGGCCTCGTCCTTACGGTCGCCGCGTTTTCTGAGCGTCTCGACCATGTAACCTCTAGCCAAATACTTGGCCCCGGACTGCCAGTTGACATCGCTGATACTCATAGCCAAGGCCACGTCTTTGAGGTCAAAAAATTCCCTGCCCAAAAAATTAAACGGTGCCCGGCCGTCCCCTTGCTTGAAAAAAGCCCTCTCAACATCGTAATAGGTCTTTGGGTTTTGCCCGGTCAGCCACAGACGAATTTGTTTGGCCCGCCACCTATGTTCGATGTCACGAGTTAGTAAACCTTTGAGAAGCAGCTGCTGGCGAGGGTCAAGATCGATCGGAACATCCACCGGCTTGGTTAAAGCTAGTAAAATTTCCTCAAAGCTCATGTTCTCAAAGGGGATGGTCCCGGTTAGGACCTCATAAAAAATAATGCCCATAGACCACCAGTCACCGGCTTTCGAAGCCAGATCCATTTCCGGGGGGGCATATTCGGGGGTAAAATTGCGTTCACCAGCCCGCAAAGAAACGTTATGCATGACGCTGGTAATTCCGAAATCAGCCAACACCAATGCCATCGGCTCAGCTGAACGGACCAAGACGTTAGAGGGTTTAAGATCTCGGTGCACCATGTCAGCGGTCTGAAGGGCATCCACCGCTTCGGTTAGCTGGCTGACCAGGGTGTTAAAATCGAACTTACGAACTTGGCCGTTTTGGATCCAATTGGCCAAAGAACCCAGTTCGACGAATTCCATGATCTCAAACCAGCGGTTGGTCTCCTTATCATAACCGCTTTCATGGATGCGGACCACGAATTGAGGCAGGCGCTGGGAGACCTCGGTAATTTTTTTAAGAACGTTTTCCTTAGGGTTTAAGCCCTGGTGGTAGAGTTTGAGGATGTATCGGCCTTCAGGACCAGTCAGAATATAGATTTCAGCTTCGGCGCCACTGGTGGGCATAGCCTTGGCGGCAAGTCCCCTAAATTTCTTGATCGGTGCGTCCAAACCGCTAGTAACAGACGTAACCCCACCCGTAGGAGGGTCGTCAAGGTCCAGAATGGAAACGCCAGTGACATCAATTTCCAAGACCGTCATCGGTGCCGGACGGGCTTTACCGACGGTGGGGGTGTTTTGGTCACGGGCCATCTTGCTTTGCCTTTCCTTTTTGGGTTTTCAAATTATTGGCCACCAAGCCGCAGATGATTACAAAATACGAAAATACTGCCCGCCAAAGGAGAACCTTCGTCCTCCTGGGTTTGGTGACTTACCCAGCCAAGACTAGATCAAAAAGACTAGATCAAAAATCTAAAACCAAAAATCAAATCTTTATTTTAAAGCAAATATTTTTATGAAAACTTAAAACCTTAAGAAGAAGCCCTAAGCTGATAATAACGTGACTTTTCAAACAATCACTCTGGCCAGACCCATTTAGCCGACCTGCTAGATATTTTTATAGAAAAAAATACTTTTTTTAACCCTCTTAAAAAAAATAACAAGAGGACCTTATAATAATATTCAAACTGAACAGGAAGTTTCCCAAGGGGAGTCCTGGGACAAGAAATAATACCCAATAGAGAAAAACATCTTTTGGATAAAACCTATATTTATTATAATCCAATTACTGGTCAAAAGCAACGTTGCCTGGCGGCTCATCTATGAACAACCAATTTGGCCCGTTAAAACCACAGACCCCAGACCAATTGGCCACCAATAACCCCCCTTTTCTGCTTAGGCTTGCCTGTTGCCAGAATAGTAATTATCTTATAAAATAGCGGCGGCTTCAAATAAGTGGCCACTGGTTTTTTTTATTTTTTTGGTCCTATTTGGCCGCCGCACATCACCCCTGAGTCCCCACCTCCCTGAAAGAGGGCTTGGCTTGGTTAATAACCAATTGTTCTACGTGAGGTTTTTTTGATGCCCATATATGAGTTTAAATGCCTGGAGTGCGGCAAAGAATTCGAGGAATTGGTTCTAAACTCCAAAGATAGGCCCGCCTGCCCCACTTGCGGCCATCTTAAATGCGAAAAATTACTGTCCAGCTTCCGATTTGGTTCTGGAGGCGGGGGGCCAGATTTTTCTGGTTCCACCTCATCTTCTTCGTCTTCGTGCGGCTCCTGCGCCTCTTCGTCCTGCGCTGGCTGTGGCTCCTCTCACTAATCTCCCGGCCACCCTGGTCATCGGGGCTCGGGGCAGTCCGCTTTCTGTGGCTCAAACCAGATCGGTCATGGAGGCTATCCAACGCTTGAGTCCTGCCCTTAAGCCAGTTTTAAAGACTATTAAGACCAGCGGCGATTCGCCTCAGTCCCGATTCGGTCCCGGTCAAGGAGATAAAGGGCTGTTTGTCAAAGAAATTGAGGAGGCTCTTTTAGCCGGAGAAATTGACCTGGCCGTCCACAGCGCCAAGGATTTACCCACTAATTTGGCCCAAGGTTTAACCTTGGGTCCAGTCCCCCCAAGGGCCCCGGCCGGGGATCTTCTTTTTAGCCTAGCTGGCTGGACCCTCCAAAGCCTTCCCCAGGGCGCCCGAGTAGGGACCTCCAGCCTCAGGCGCCGGGCGCTTTTACTCAGTGCCAGAGCCGATTTGTCTATTGTTCCCATTAGAGGAAACGTGGCCACCAGACTAAAAAAAATCGGAACCGAAGTCGAGGCCGTTGTCGTTGCCGCTGCCGCCGTGGCCAGGTTAGAAGAACTTCATCAATTGGAGGGATTGGAAACGGCCAGCTTTGTTGAAATACCCCCCGAAATCATGCTCCCAGCTCCAGGTCAGGGTCTGTTGGCCCTGGAAATCAGGCCCGACCTCCAAATCCAAAATGCCCTGGCCGGACTTGAAGATTTTTCAGCCTCTTTGGCCTTCAGCGCCGAAAGAGCCTTTATGGTCCATCTAGGAGCCGGCTGCCACATCCCGGCCGCCGCTTGGGCTCGTCTGGAGGACGGCTCTTTGGTCATCAATGCTTTGGCCGCCTCAGCTGATGGGAAGAAAGTGCTTAAAACCCCTCTCATGAAAACCGATTTAAGCAGCGACACTGCAGTCTCCCGCCAAAAGGCGGCCGAGCTGGGGCACCTTGCGGCTGAAAAACTTTTGCAGTCAGGTGCAGCCCAGCTTTTTTCCGGAGCCGATTTGTGAGCGGAAAAGTATACCTGGTGGGCGCCGGACCCGGTGACCCCTCACTTTTAACCTTACGGGGAGCCGAACTTTTGGCCCGGGCCCAGGTTCTGATCTACGACTATCTGGCTTCCCCGTCCCTGCTAGCTCTGGCCACTAATGACTGTGAAAAAATTTATGTTGGCAAAATAGGCTCCGACCATACCTTTCGTCAAGAAGAAATCAACGCCCTTTTGGTGGCCAAGGCCAAAGAAGGCCATCTGGTCGTTCGCCTCAAAGGAGGCGATCCTTACATATTTGGCCGAGGCGGGGAAGAAGCCCAGGTTTTGTTTGCCAGCGGTGTTGACTTCGAAGTAATCCCGGGGGTAAGCTCGGCCATCGCTGCCCCGGCCGCTGCAGGCATTCCCCTGACCCACCGTGAACTAAGTTCCCAGGTAGTCATCCTGACTGGTCACGAAAAGCCTGGTAAAGAAACCTCGGCTCATGACTGGTCGGCCCTGGCCAGGATTGGGACTCTTTCGGTTGTGATGGGCGTGGAAAACCTGCCCTATTTGTGCGGCCGCCTCATTGAGGCGGGCAAAGACCCGGCTACCCCGGCAGCCATGATCCAATGGGGCTACACCCCTCGCCAAAAATCAGTGACCGCCACCCTGTCCACTCTCCCGGCCAAGGCCAAATCGGCTGGCCTGGGCGCTCCATCGGTAGTGGTGATCGGGCCGGTGGTCGAGTTAAGCAGCTCTCTGGGCTGGTTTGAAAGAAGGCCGCTTTGGGGCCGCCGGATCCTGGTGACCCGAACCCGGGCCCAAGCCGGACGCCTCTCAGCCAGCTTAAGGGAGATGGGAGCCGAGGTCCTGGAAAAACCGGTCATTAAAATCGAACCTGTCGCCCCCAATCCGGCTCTAAAAGACGCCTTTAACCGTCTCGACCAATATGACTGGCTGATTCTCACCTCCCCCAACGGCGCTTCAATCTTTATGAAAAGCCTGTGGGATGCCGGTCTCGACAGCCGGGCTTTGGGTAAAGTTAAAATTGCTGTCATTGGACCAGGCACGGCCGAGGCTCTGGTCCCCTACGGGCTTAAACCCGATCTTGTGCCTAGCCAATATATTGCCGAGGGCTTAGTTGAGGCCTTCAGCCATCTTTCAGCTGAAACCGGTCCCCCAAGCGGCCAAAGGCGGTGTCTTTTGGCCAGAAGCGAAATCGCCCGGGCCATTGTTCCAGTCGAGCTTAAGGCTATGGGTTATTTGGTCGACGAAATTCCCCTTTACCGCACCGTTTCAGCCGATGGGGATACTGGGCCGGATTCATGGTCCGATCTGATCGCCAATCCCCCTGATTTGACCACTCTAACCAGCGCCTCAACCGCCGAGGGTCTGGCCAGCGTAATTGATTGTACCAAACGCCATCTTTTTCCCACCGTTTCCATCGGGCCCATTACCACCCAGGCAGCCGCAGAACTTGGGTTTACGGTCAAAACTCAAGCCCTCAAGGCCACCATCGGCGATTTAATATCTGCGTGTGTGGCCCTAAGCGGAAAAAAACCATGACCCAGACCTCTCAGCCGCTGGATTTAACCAGCCAGCTCAACGAGTCCCAAATCAAAGCGACCACCCACTTGGGCGGTCCGCTGTTAATCATAGCCGGAGCTGGCAGCGGCAAGACCCGCACCTTGGTCCACCGGGTGGCTTGGCTGGTTAATCAAGGCTTTGAAGCCTCTTCAATTTTACTGGTGACCTTTACCCGCAAGGCGGCCACTGAAATGCTCAATCGCTGCCAGGATCTGGTCGGGGCAACGGCCGGCCGGGTTACCGGAGGAACCTTTCATTCTATAGCCAACAGCCTCCTGAGAAGGTACGCCAGTTTTCTGGGCTACACCCGAGGGTTCGGCATCCTTGACCGCGACGATTCTGAAAGCTTGGTCGGACGGCTGAGGCAAAATAATGCCTCCGCCGCCGGCAATCCGAATTTCCCCAAAAAAAATACTATCATGAACATCATCAGTCAGTCCGTCAATTGCGGGTTGTCCATCAAAGAACTCATCAAAACCCGTCATCATCATCTGGTTGAGTTTTCGGAAGCCCTTAACCTTCTGGGCCAGGAGTATCAGGAAGAAAAAAAAATAAGCGATCTGATGGATTTTGACGATCTTTTGATCAACCTCGAAAAACTTCTCAGCCAAAACGAAGATATCCGCCGGGAAGTCGCTGGCCGCTTTACTCATATTTTGGTCGATGAGTACCAGGACACCAACCCTATCCAGGCCAGACTGACCCACTTAATTGGCCGCGATCACGGCAATGTGACCGCCGTCGGGGACGAGGCCCAGTCTATTTACTCATTTCGGGGTGCCGATTTCCGAAACATCATGGATTTCCCTAATTTATTTCCGGGAACAACAGTATTAAAACTTGAAGACAATTATCGCAGCCGGCCGGAAGTCTTATCGGTAGCCAACCACCTTTTGACCTTGGCCCGGGAAAAATACGACAAAACGCTTCAGCCCAACCGCCAAAGCGGACTCAAACCAAAGCTGATAATCACCGGCAGCCTCAGAAATGAAGCCGAACTGGTCTTTACCAAAATAGCCTCTCTGATACAATCCGGAGTCAGCCTTTCCGATATCGCCGTCCTGTTTCGGGCCGCCTCCCACTCCTTTGAGCTGGAAGCCCTTTTAATCAAAAACCGTCTGCCGTTTGTCAAACACGGCGGACGAAAGTTTGTTGAGCTGCCTCACGTCAAAGACTACTTTGCCTTTTTGAGGCTTTCCGTCAACCCCCACGACGCCGTAAGCCTGGCCCGGGTTTTGAGCCTCTTACACGGCCTGGGGGCCAAAAGCGTCGAAAAAGTCCTTTCTTGGCTCCAAACCAACCCCGGGGCCCTGGATAAACTCCACCAAGCTCCAGTGGCCAACAAAGCCAAAAATTCACTCCACCAGGTTTCGGCCCTTTTTGAAAAAATTGGTTCAAGCACCTTGTCCCCCGCCGACACCTCCAGGGAGGTCTTGACCTTCTATCAAGAACTTTTAAAAGAGCTTTACCCCGACGATTACCCAGGCCGGCAGGACGATCTCAACGAGGCCTCTCAAATGGTCGCCGGGGCGGCCAATCTCACCAATTTGATGGCCGACCTCACCTTGGATCCGCCTGCCGCCTTAAGTAAAGAACGCAGCGCTCTGAAGGCCTTCGGGAGTCCCGACCACCAAGATGAGTTGACCCTGTCGACCATTCATTCAGCCAAGGGCCTGGAGTGGAAGCACCTTTTTATCATTTCAGCCGTTGACGGCCGCTTTCCATCACCTTACAGCCTCAAAACCGCCGCTGCCGCTGATGAAGAACTGCGGCTTATGTACGTGGCCGTAACCAGAGCTTGTGATGAGCTCACGGTGACCATGCCCATGGAGGCGTCTATGATGTCCTCCTTTTCAGCCCACAAGCCTGCTCCCTCTAGATTTTTTATGACCATCCCTTTTGATAAGGTCGACGTATTCCAAAACTATCACCCAGTCGGACCCCAGGCTTTAAATTCCTCCCTTTCCTCCCAGGATGCCCGCTACCACGAAGATACTGAGCAGTATTACGGCACCTTCAGCCAGCCACCTGAAAATTATGACAGCATCAGCGAGTACGGCATTTTCCAAACCCCTAAAGTCACCTCCGCCCCCAAGGGTAGCCCAGTCGATGCCCCGGTCACTGGACAAAGGGTCAAGCACCCTGTTTTTGGTAACGGACGGATACTTAAAGTCTCTAATCAAAAAGCAACGATAGATTTTGACCTTTATGGCCTAAAACATGTTATGATTGCTTATGCCAAACTGACCCAAGCCGAAAGCTGAGCCAGCACTTTTGCATCAATCAGAGCCAAACGACTGGTTTTCGGCTTATTGGCTGACCTTCTCAACCCGATTTTTTCCCTGACTGAGCCCAAAGACCCCAAAGAGCGTGGTGAAATGTCGTCTTATCCGGAAATACTTGCCAGGATGTTCGAACTTCAGAAATTCGGCATCAAACTCGGCCTTGATTCCATGCTTAAGATATTGAATCGCCTGGGAAATCCCCATATTGGCGGGAAATATGTTCATATCGCCGGAACTAACGGCAAAGGTTCAACTGCCTCCATGCTGGCCCAAATTCTCAAAGAGGCCGGTTTGACCGTCGGTCTTTATACCTCCCCCCATTTGGTGAGCTTTCAGGAAAGAATCCTGATTGACGGCCAAAAAATTACCGAAGACCAGGTCGCCTGCCTGGCGGCCGAAGTTTGGGAGGGCACCGACCCAGACAGCCCGCCCACTTTTTTCGAATTCGTCACCGCCATGGCCATCCTCCATTTTCAGCGGCAGGAGGTCGATCTGGCCATCATGGAGACCGGGCTGGGCGGCCGGCTTGACTCCACCAACGTCATCACCCCTTTGTTATCAGCTGTCACCAACGTCAGCTTAGAGCACACCGAACAACTGGGCAATACAATCAGCCAAATAGCCTCCGAAAAAGCCGGCATTATCAAGCCCGGCGTCCCTTTTGTCGGCGGTCGCCTCAAAGGGACGGCCCTGGAAGTCATCAAGGGTAAGCTTGCCCAATGCTCAGTTACTAAAGGCCTTATCTTAGACCAAGATTACCAAATTGTCGTCTCGGCCGGTCAATGTGGGCGCCCGACCTTCGATTATCACGGTCCGGCCTGGGAGCTCCAAGGACTGACCCCGGCCCTGGCCGGCTCCTACCAGGCCGATAACGCCGCCATGGCCGTAGCCATGGCCGAAACCCTTATCTCTCTCGGCTACCGCATCGAATCAAAGGCCGTCCATGACGGCCTCAGCCGGGCTAGCTGGCCGGGACGGGCCGAAACTTTTTTACCTGGCACTTGGCCGCCTGACGGTCAGTCCAAGGCGCCGCTCCTTTTAGACGGAGCCCACAACCCAGCCGGGGCCTCCGCCTTGGCCGATCTTTTGGTCTCTCTCCCCAGACGGCGCCTTCACCTAATCGTTGGGGTTATGGCCGATAAGGACATCGTTGGGGTATTGGGACCCATTTTGCCTCAGGCCGACCGATTGTATCTGACCAGGCCGCGTTATCACCGAGCGGCCTCACCGGAACTATTGCTTGAGCGCCTGACCAATGCCTTTGGTCCGCCGGTCTGCGCCACCGGACTTTACGAAACCTTGCCCCAGGCCATTGACACCGCCGCCCGCGAGGCCAGTCCCCAAGATTTGGTGGTCGTCAGCGGCTCCCTCTTTACCGTTGGGGAAGCCAGAGCCTACTTGACCGGTGCTCCGGTGGTTGAGCCCAACTAACCATGAACACTTACCATCACAATCGCCCAGCGGCCGGCCCGGCCCTCCTTCGGAGGCTGACCATGTTTCACCAGCCGGCTTTATTTTCTTTTCCGATTTTCGTTTGGGGACTAATTTTTCTTTTGATCGCAACCTTTTTGGGGACCGCTGCCTCCAGCGCCATGGCCGCTAAAAGTGACTCCAGCCGGCTTTTTGACCCCGAGTCAAAATCGCTGCTCAAAACTTCTTCCGCCTCTTCCAGCGCTCAATATCTGACCCCAAGCCTTTTAAATATTGGCCCTGTCTTCGCCCAAAATATGGCCGCCCAAGATCCAACTTCTGATACTCGGTCCTCCGATGCTTGGTCCCATGATATTGGGCCCACTACTGATGCCGCCAACCCTTTTATTGACTGGGAAGAATCAATCCTCCAGGACCAGCCCTCGGAGGCTCAGCCGGACGCCATTTCCGAATGGGAAGAAGTAGCCCCCATCGGCCGGGTCCGGATGTCGCTGACCGATACTGAACCCACGGTCGAAATCGAAGCTGACCTGGTCCTCCACGACCGGACCAGCGGCCAGCTCCAATTTATCGGCAACGTGCTCATTACCAGAGCCGATGAGGTTATCACCGGGACTCGGGCCCTATGGCATGAACCAAGCCGATCCGCTGAGATCAGCGGGGAAGTCACCATTAAAACCGCTGATTTCACGGCCACAGCCACTCGGGCTGCGGTCAACATGGATCTTAAACTGGCCAAAATATATGACGGCCAAGCCTTTTTCCCGGCTCGCCACTACTACGTCCAGGGCGACGTTATTGAACGGCAGGGACCAGAGACGCTTTACATCAACGAGGCTGTCTTTACCACCTGCGACGGTACCAAACCATCTTGGAGCCTGAAGGCCTCTAATTTTCTGGTCAACCGCAATGGTGTAGCCACTGCGTCCTCAGTCAGATTTAATAACAAATATTTCCCCATGCTTTTCCTTCCCTACTTTATGGTTCCCCTCCAACAGGACCGGCAGACCGGCTTTTTGATCCCCTCCATCGGTAACTCCAGCCGCGACGGCTTTTTTGCCGCCACTCCTTTTTTTCTGGAATTGGGCGAAGACCGGGATCTGACCTTCCTGCCTTTTTACCGGTCTGAAAGAGGTCTGGCCATGACCGTGGAGGCCCGCTACAATCTTTCGGCCGGCCAAGGCATCTGGTTGGCCACCTATCTCAGGGACAATAAAAATAATGTCTACCGATTCAAAAACCCGGGCGGTCCGGTCCGCAATTCCCGCGATCTGTACTGGCTAAGAGCCATTAACACTTGGAAAGCTGGTGATTGGGACCTTAACCTCGATCTCGATCTAGTCTCTGATCCGCTCTTTCTTTACGCCTTCCGCCATGATGCCGACGGCTTTCACTACTCACAAAACACCTTGACCAATTATTTCGGCCGCTCGCTCAACGAAGAGCTGGATCCAACCAGGCTGTCAACCTTTTTCGCCCAAAGGGTTCTGGCCGACACCTATTTACAAGGCTCGCTTTCCTATACCGACAACCTATACCGCCACAAAAATATCGACACCCTCCAAAATCTAACCAGCCTCCGGTTTGATTTGGTCAGCCGTCCGTTTGGTTTTGGACCGGACATGCCGTCCTCGCCCGGAGGCCCGAGACTTACCTTAAGCACTCAGTACGATTTTTTCACCCGCAAATACAACAATCTTTCGGCGGTCACCGAGACCGGACACCGGCTTCACGCCGCCCCTTCAGTTTTTTACAACCATAACTTGGGTGGTATTTTTAACTTTAAGGCTGATGCCGGCCTTGATTTCTCTGCCTACATACCCTCGGGCCTGAGGCCTGGGGCCTGGGGCCAGGAACGTCACTCGGGCTTTGACAAAAGGATTTCGGCCAACCTCGACCTCGAACTCTCCACCTCCCTTCAGCGGATCTTTGACGGCGGCCCCGGGGATGCTGTTGGCACCCTCCACCAGGTCACCCCAATTGTTTCTTTGGAAATCGTCGAAGCCCCGGACCAGTCAAAACTACCCTACTGGGACATGCTCGATCGCAAGCTTAACCGCCGTACCCTGCGCTATGGTCTGCTCAATACTTTTACCTCAAAAACTCCTAAACTTAACGCTGACGGCGAAATCTCCTACTATGACTACCGCCAGCTCATCAAAATTGGGGTTTATTCCAGTTATGAATTTGCCTCCAACCTTGATTTAGCCGAACGCAACTGGGCCCGTTACTATACTAACGGCTATTTTGACCGAGGAGTAGGACCGGTAGAATTTGAACTGATGACTAACCTCTCGCCTAACCTTTCGGCCAGACTCCTTTCCAGCCTTGACGGACGGACCGGACAATTTACCAGTCACGAAGTTTCCATGAATCTGGGCAACCGACGCGGTGACCGGATTTCTTTTATTTACGACTATGACCAGCCCACCCTCCGGCAAGGTCCGGCTCAGGTCAACAATATCAACCAGATCCGCGGCGACGCCGTCTTAAACCTGTCCTCGGGCTGGTCGGCCCAGTTCTCGACCCGTTATGACTTTTTGCAAAACCAGGAACTGGAGACCAACATAACGCTCTCTTACTCCTCACAATGCTACGGAGTATCTTTGGTCTATTATGACAGCTACGACGACCGCAAAATCGGCTTGGTCATCAACCTGTTAGGCCTGGGCTCCTTCGGGACTCCTACCACCAGTTTGTCTTCGGCCTCCGACAGTCACTGACCCAGCTTAATACCGACCGCTTGATACCTTTTTATTCTTGATTACATCAATCCAAGGAGCATGACCCGATGAGCTCATCGAGCAGCCAATACCGCCGAGATCTGACCGAAAACTTTCCCGCCTCCTTGACCATCCAATTCGGCCACAACCAATTGATTTACGAAAAGACCCTTTTTAGCCTTCCCGATGGGCAAGGCGGACAGTTAGAGAGCGGCCTGCGATACGGGGAGAACCCCGACCAACCGGCAGCCATGTATCGTTTGATAAACGGCAACCTCTCAGTAGCCGGGGTCAAGTACGTTGGCCCGGTCGACGCTTTGGTTTCTTCTTTAGGCGTGGCCGGCTCATCAAGTACCGTCCACGGCAGTCGCAAACACCCCTCTAAAACCAACCTGACCGACATTGACTCAGCCCTTGGCATTCTGCGTTACTTACCTCAACAACCGGCTGCCGTCATCATCAAGCACAACAACCCCTCTGGGGCGGCTTGGGGAAATTCGGCCGGGGAAGCCTTTGACAAGGCTTTCGAAGCCGACCGGGTGGCCGCCTTTGGTGGAGCTTTGGCTGTCAACCGCCCACTGGACCGGCAGACGGCCAGCCTTGTCAACCAAAAATACATGGAAGTGGTGGCCGCACCTGACTTTGAAGAGGGGGCCCTCGACATCTTGGCCGGCAAACCCGATCTAAGGATTTTTAAAATTCCGGCCATTGACCGGCTGTCCTCATTTCAAGCCCTCCACTACCTTGACTTTAAGAGTTTGATTGACGGAGGACTGATCATTCAAAGATCGGCCGCCAATCAAATTTTATCGGCCGCAGATTTTAAACCGGCCGCCGCCGTAAACGGCGGACAAACTTTAACTTCTCTCAGAACTCCTACCCCGCAGGAGGCCGCTGATTTGCTCTTTGGCTGGGCGGTTGATCAGGGCGTAATCTCCAACAGCGTCCTTTTTGTCAAAAATGGGGTTACCGTTGGCATTGGCTGCGGCCAGCAGGACAGGGTCGGCGTAGTTGCCATTGCCGCCTTCAAAGCCAGACGGAACTTGGCTGAATCTATCTGTTACCGCCGCCATTCGATCAACTTTGACGTGCTTAAAAAACAGGTTGAAACGGGCCTTACCTCACGGGAAGCTTTAGTATCTATCGAAGAAAAGGTTTCCGAAGAATGCGGCGGGCTCAAAGGCTCCTCCATGGTCTCGGACGCCTTTTTTCCCTTCCGAGATGCCGTTGATCTGGCTCTGGCCCAAGGGGTAACCGCCATCGCCCATCCGGGCGGCTCATTACGCGATTTTGAAAGCATCGAAGCTGTAAACTCGGTCAACCCTCCGGTGGCCATGGTCTTTACCGGCCAAAGGGCCTTCCGCCACTAATCTTCCATTTTATTAATCGACGAGCAATAACCTGTGTGGCCATACGATCTAAATTTAGGACCTTTTTATATCAGCCTTTACGGTCTGATGGTCGGTCTGGGCGTGGCCGCCGGGCTTTTCCTGACTCGATTCAGCGCTCCTCTGGCCGGACTAAACAGTGACAAGGCCTTCAACCTGGCTTTCTGGCTGATCCTGGCCGGCCTAGTCGGGTCCAGGGCGGCTTACGTCCTAAACAACCTCGGACTTTTCGCCAAACAGCCTCTCGACAGTTTAATGTACTGGAAGGGAGGGCTTATGTTTCAAGGAGGCTTAGCTGGAGGTCTAATCGCCCTCGGCCTACTGGTGCTCGCCGGCCGAGCCAAACTTTTTATCTCCGGTGATGCCTTGGCTCCGGGACTGGCGCTGGGCCAGGCCATCGGTCGTTTAGGCTGCCTGGCCGTCGGCTGTTGTTACGGAAGGCCAGCGCCATCATGGTTTCCACTGGGTATGTCCTTCCGGTCAAGTTCTGTGGCTCCCTTTGGGCAGACTCTCTACCCGACCCAGGCGACCGAATCCATCGGGCTCTTTATTTTGACCGCCTTTTTGATGCACTGCCTCAGGAAGAAAACCTTTCGCCAAGGGACAGTCATGGCCATGTATTTGACCGGGACCGGACTGTTGCGGCTTTTGATGGAATTTTTCCGAGGCGACCACCGAGGCCAAGCCGTCTTGGGCTTGGCTCCAACCTCTTGGGCAGCCCTGGCTATTTTTATCTCGGGCCTGACCATTTTTTGGTATCTGAAAACCAGGCCCGTCTCTGGATAAGGCTGGCATCTCTCCGAATACCCTCAGGGAAATTCCCAATTTTCCATGAATAAATTTTTTGGGAAAAAAGAATGTCCCAAATTATCCCTTAACTTTGGTTAAGTTTAAAGTAACCGTTCACGGATGACGAGATCGCTACCAACCTCACGAACCCGAAATAACCTCACGATTACTAAGCCAGCCAGCGCCAAGATTATTATCCACTGATCTTCAGTCTATATACCTGTTTCTGATTAGTGCTTTCTGGTTAGCTTTTTTACTTTTTGTTCTGGCCAAATGTTAGTAAGTTAAAAGAAATCCAAACACTCCTGATGCTCCCGACATTGATAGGGAATCCAGAGTAGCCACGGCTGGCCAAGTTTTGAGGCCAATGAGAAAAACCGCCCAGAGATTCAGACCTGAGGCCCTAGACTACCCCGGCATCAAAAAGGCCAAGAACTTGGCCAAGCGGTTTACCGATATGACTACTATCAGACATTTTTGACTGATGTTGGTCTGTCTCTGGACATTGGTCCCACCAATAATACGGACGCGCAGAGTGTGAGGCACGTGGTCATAGACCGCCACGTGACCTAAGGCACAAAAAGTCCAAAATGACGGTCCAGGTGCGAATCTGGACCGTCATTTTTCATATCCTATTGTTTTATCCAGAAAAGGTCGGCTTTTGATTTTATCAACGACCCACTTAAGGCCTTTCTTGACTCTAAAGACAAGTATATCTCTCCTTGATAGACAAAGATAAAGACTGAGCTGGTCCAACAGTTTCTGTGGCAGCCCCTTAAGCGAAGCTTTTGGGGCTTTTTTATTTGATGCGCTTAGTAGGCAAGGTTAGGAGTTGATACTCATAATCAAGCTTAGTGCGATCCGGTGGTCAAATGGGCATATGGAGCCAAACTGGCTTTATAATGGTGATTGTCAACTAGCTTTCAACGAAAATAATGGGAAGGGAAACTTTCACAATCTGCCCCCCAGATAATTGGTTTCAATCACCGGTGACCAGTTACTTCTTTTGTCTCCTTACGCTTTCCCAGCAGGGCGGGAAATTAATTTTGGTTAGCATTGGCAAAATGGTCTAATTAATCGGCAGCCCAAACTCCAAAGCCAGCCCCAAAGCTGCTCGCCATCCATAGCCGGGTTTCAAGAACTGCCTATGATCGCTTATATGGAAGAACTAACCGAGACCAGCCTGAAGATTTGGTCAGAGAGGAGTTTCGAAGCTCTCTTGGGAGTGCTACCGTTCCAAAAATCAAGGCCGCGCCCTCCGACTTGAGCTCAGCGGTCCTCAACTTACCAGTAGCGATTAGATGCGACATCGTCTGGACTCGGCCTCTTTAAGGCGGCGACCCGCAGAGTCCGGAAGGTGTTGCGCTTGGAGTAATCAAGATTTGAATGGTGAGGCTTTCGTTTTTCTCGACCGAGCCAGACTTACCATTATCCCGCCAGGATGCAGTATGGCCACAGCGAGCAACTTTTTTTTCGATTCCCCGCCGCCATCGGCAAACTCAAGGCCTGCCTCTGAGCTATAGCCCGCTATCCCAGTCTGTCCATTAGCGTGGGAACTGAAGTTAATTGGACCTGGTCTATTATGACATTTAGTACCTAAACATGTATTTAAAGCCTTAATTTTTTGGGGTCGTGAGTCAACCGACTTTTCCTGCTCGTCCCCACCAATCATCATCAATTGATGTTGTAAAGCGTTCCATATTTTGCCATAATAAACTAAACAATGAGAGGTATCCAAAACTATTGACCATCGCCAGGCGTATTCCACTAAGGAATTGATTATCGACCCTAAGCCAATGGCTTAGTTTAATGCGGTGTTCCCCCAATTCGGCCGAAAGATCAGGCTTCACCGGCTAACAATCCAGCAGAAAAACTAAAGACACCGGACTTTTGTTAAAATATAAACGGTTGTTTATAGCCTGAATCACTCCTCAAAGCATTTTTTTACTCCACCTGGAGGGCAGGGAGCTTTTAACCATGCCATTATTATTACCCACTGGGATAGCCAAGTTCTCGACGATACGCGGTTACGATAAAGGTAAAAAAACCGATCAAGTCTTTATTTATGCCGATAAAACTGAACTACTCTACAATCTCATAAAATCTAAGTCCCCCTATTTTTTGTCTCGACCTCGGCGTTTCGGCAAATCCCTTCTGG